>JAPLFV010000274.1:0-38568 GCA_026390495.1 Pseudomonadota bacterium
GTAATCATTGGACTAAATTCACTACCAACGTTGGCGGTGAAAGAATCCAATAAAATCAGCTCTCTAAGAGCGCATCTCCCAATCTCTCTTTTGTACTTGGAAAATGGATGCCGCCATTGAGCCATCATGAAGGCATCCGACCAGCTTTCCTTTGTGCTAAAGAATCTTTAAAACCATATGAATCTCGTCTGAGTATCCATTCAAAGACTTTAGGGCGCGAGGTTCAGTTCCCCAAATTTGGAACCCAAATTTTTCATAAAGTCGAATCGCCTCAATGTTGTTTGACACAACCGTAAGATGAACCTGGATTATGGCACCAGACTCTTTAGCTGCATCAATGATTTTTTCGACCAACATCGAACCAATTCCTCGTCCACGATGGCTAGGCTCAATAAACATTCCCCAAAGAAATGCCTTATGCCTCATTTTCGGACCTTCTTGTCTAACAAGTCCTGCCATTCCAATCGGGGTTTCATCATCAAACGCAACAAAGGTAGCACTATGAGGATCTGCAGCGGTCTTGGTTAATCCAGCAAGGTGAGTTTTGTCATCTCGCATCAGAAAATTTTCTAACGTTTGTCCAAATGCGTCGGGATTATTTTTTAGAGCTGAAGCTCTTATAAGCTTATAAATTGCCAAATCTTCAGGGCCGATTTGTCTTATTGTAAACATGTTGGGTGCCTTTTTTTGCGTAGCTTCGACAATACAAAATATTTTCCAGAAAACACTTTATTTCCGTTCAATATTCTAACATATTAGCCACCATCATAGTCGAAGCTATGTATCAAACTGTTTGAACCTGCCTTTTGGGGATCCACCAAAAAAGGATTAAATCGATGCCATTTGTAGATATTAGGTCCTTGCCGTTCAAGTCAAATTTAGAGATCGGCGAAGTAGTCATGAAAATTGCTGCAGCACTCGCTAAGACCATTGACTTACCACCAAGGGAAGTCTGTGCCACTTGGACATTCATTGAGCCTAACCACTATGCGCACGGAGAGGCTCTTGCTAGTTCTCAAGGCCAGCTAAGCCATCCTCCCCTAGTCGATTTGCTGGCTTTCCAAGGAAGACCGCCACACATAGTCGAAGAAATGTTACGCGTCGTTGCGTTTGAGGTTTCGCAAGCTGCAAAAGTCCCCATTGAAAACGTGTTCGTCAATTACAGAGAAGCAACCAAAGGTCGGGTGTTCTCAAAAGGTGATATCGTAAAATAATTATTTGAGTCGTTAAGATAAAATCACTCCGATTTTACGAGCTTTTTATTCAAACCAAAAACCTTTATTTCATCGGCTTTCAAAAGCCAAACCAATTCAAAGGTTTCATTCTTTAGGTTAAAGTCAGAGTAAAACACTAGTACCCCGTCATTTCCCGCAATACCTGGTCCAATTTGTTGACCATCAATTGATTTGAAAAACTCCAAGATTTTTTGATCATCAATTGCATGAGGAATCATTTTGCGCCACTCGGGATCAATGGTTATCCGCCTAACGGTTTGCCCTTTGATCGCAATCGGTGAAATTTCATAGTCCTTGGAATCAGTCGCAAACTTACGAAGGTCTTGGCAAATGAGTGTGTAACTAGCATTGTCTTTTTGAATTTGTTCGCAAATGCATGCTCGATTCAATGAACGGTCCAATCTTATTCCTGTAGCCCAATATGGAATCACACATTGGCAATAGTGTTTCGAGGATAGATTGATGGTGTGAATTTTTGAAAATCTTGCTAGCTCGTAGTTTGCGCTCTGCACGCAGTCTGCGACTTCTACTCTTTTTCTAATAAGCAACAAACAAAGGAGCGACCCGATCAAGCATACCAAGACAGAAGTCATGAGCCACTTTTTCAAATCTAACCCCACACTAAAACGTCTTTCTTCACCGGCCTGCTTCAATTCAAATTAATCAACTTTTACAATCGATAAAATCTTATCGTAAATCTCGAGCCTATCAACCACATCCATCCCTTTTACTACGGTTGCAAACTGAGTATAGACTCCGTCCAAATGATAGTTACCACCGTGATTTACAAAGAATTGCGAACCGCCGGTATCTTTGCCTGCCGTTGCAATTCCCACTGATCCACGAACGTGACCAAAATCTGAAACTTCATCGCGAATCATGTAACCGGGTCCACCATAACCATCACCTCTTGGATCACCGGCCTGCATCACAAAATGTGGTACGACTCTGTGAATCACAATGTTTTGATAAAAGTTCTTTGTGACAAGGTTTGAAAAGTTTACTCCCGTTAGTGGCGCATTGCCAGACAGCTTCATTTCAAAGGTCCCACGACTTGTTGTGATCTTAAAGCGCGCATTAACTGCATCCTGAATCTGCGCAATAGCAGGTGTTTTGACATTCAATGGTGCTTGGTTGGGAACTTGACCTGTGAGGTCCTCACCAAATTTCGCCTTAAACGCTTGAGCAGCAGCCAACGCAATAGTGCGATCAACAGTGGAATCTACAATCAGACTTCGCAAAAAATCCTTAGAAGCATCAGTTGCTACCTTTTCTAAAGCTGCAATGATCGATTGCTTTGCTTCAAGTCCATCAGGCTTCGTCCAATCGGAAAATAATTTCACTAATGAAGATTCAAACTCAGTCAGTCCCTTGCTTGCAATCAATTCACATATCGTCGAGACAATGGCCACATCTTGATCATTGAGTAAACGAATCAGATTTTCTTTCAGCTTTGAATCATTGGCAGCTAACAGGTCAGTAAATATCTCATCAGGCAAAGCCTGGACTAATTGCAACGAATTGATTTTGTTTTTATGAGTATACCTAACATCCAAATCCACCGCCTTCAAAAGAAGATCTCGGTCATGAACTTCAAACTTTGCACCAGTGAGCAAAACAAGCGCTAAATTACGTCCGATCTCGGTGTTGTCTTCAATCAAGGCACGACCTTGAGTCAAAGCCATTTCTTTATCAACAACTGACAACGCACGCGCAGCCTCCTCTTGGATCCAAAGGGTTGAATTTTGGTTTTTCAACAAACCAAGTATCTGCTCACGCTGACGGGGTTCCAAACTTGTCGCCAAAGAACTTGCGGCCGTAAATGCTTGAACCATGACCTGTGATGACCGCGAGTTCAACGAGCTAGATACAATTTTAAGTGTGCAAGATTGCACGGGCATCGTACCAAGGACTCGCAAAGCATCAATATGCACGTAATCAGACTTTGGAAATCGTCCCAAAACATCACAAACAAAAGAGGTCATCTCAAGTGTCTTTTGTTTTGCCATGGCTCTGAGCAAATATCCGATCGTTTCCTCGTCTTTGATCCATCGACTTAAATGAATAAGTTTGATTTTTTGCGCATCGGACCAAGTTCCCTTGTACCGAGCCAACGCAAACGCTGCATATCGAGAAACCTCTGCGTGATCACTTCCTGAGTGAAATATAATTCGATCCAAGAGGTTGACGGGCATTGTCCAAGATGCGGAATCCTTCAAAAATAGAATTCCAAGGCCGTGCAGTAATCCAGTTAAAGCACTGTCAGATTCTTGATCAGATGACAACTCATCTAAATCTTTTAGCTCCGAAGCCCCGCCGGAGCGAGCAAGTGCTCTATAGAGAGCTGCACGAACCGCTGAACTCGTTTCCAGTTTGAGTGCTTGTTTCAATAAAACCGCACTTTGAGTAAATTTTAAAAAACCAAGAGCTGTCGCCGCCTCTTGCCTAACCTGGAAACTTGGATGATTTAAAGACGATTGAAGCCATGTAACATGGCTTGGGTTGATCTCTCCCGCGATTCGTCCAAAAGCGCGCAGGGCGAGAACGCGACAGCCATCAGTCGTTGCAGATGATTTGCCATTACTATCCAAGGTACTCAAAAAAATAGGATCACTGGATCGTCTATTGTTTTCGGCGTCCAAAATTTGCCAAGCTACCTTCCCTTCACACTTTTGGAAAGATTGACCACTCGCATAATGCGAAAGTCCCATCATGAAGACTGCGATACCGAAAAGAATTTGCTTTTTTGAAAATGAGACCATCATCATTTGACTCCTAATTCACTTTAGGGAGAGTTGACTCGAACTCCCGCTGTCCAGGGCTATTTTATCCAAAGTTGATCCCTGACTTTTACATGGTCCAAGAAACAATGCCAATTAATTTAGCTGGGGTCATTTAAATTTCACAATTTTTCGGCTATACTTTTATGAATTCAGTTACTTCTGAGTCACAAGTGGCAACGCTTTGAAATGTCAAACGAGTCTATTTATTGAGAGCAAGATCCATGAGTCAAACTCTAGAACAGCAATTGATCAAACAAAATCCGCATATTTGGAGTGACGTTCTTGAGACCCTCAAGGAATGTGTCAGCCAGAAGCGTTTAGATCAACTCTCGACCATTCGCAAAAAGGCACTGCTTGAATACCCTGAGAACTTAACCCATGGAAAGGTTGCAAGTGAAGCCTTCCCATTAGATTCAAAACAGATTCATGCCAAATTGACGTTATACGCTATCGATCAATTTACCCTAGCAATGACTGGCGTGGCCGACGGGCGCCGACCAGCGCTAAAAGATAAACTCATCTTGAGCTGGCTCAATTCTTGGTTCTTACAAAGAGGCCAATGCCCTTCAATGGTGCAGTTTGATGGAATTTGGAAAAGACTCGTTAGTCCAGCATGGGCCAGCGGCCAGTTGCAAAGACTAGGGTTCTGGAGTGTACCAACCAAGGAGTTTGTCGAAAGAATTGCAAAGCATATTGGCAGCCGACCTTGCCTCGAAATCGGTGCTGGAAAAGGTCTTTTGGCAGCAGGACTATTAAAACGTTGTCACGACCTAACCGTTGTTGACGACGGAAGTTGGGAGGGCGGGCGTTCTCCTGTAAAATCCATGCGCAAGAAAATTGTACTTCTCGACGCAATAAGGGCTCTGAAAATATATAGCCCAGAGGTTGTTATCGCCTCGTGGCCACCTCCAGGAAATAGTTTTGAAAAGGATATTTTTGCAACTGAATCCGTTCAGTTGTATATTGTCATTAACAGTAAACATCAATTTGCCTCTGGAAACTGGGACTCATACAGGCAGCAAAAATCTTTTGACTGTTCGATATCAGAACCATTGAACCAGCTCCTTCGACCTGTAGAGGCAGAACAAACCGTCATGATTTTTAGACGAAAAAATTAATTTCAATCAACTTTTGAGGAGTCTTTTGTGAAACATCAATTTATTTCCACCGCACTTATCCTTGTCGCAACAATTGGCTGCAAAGAGGCTGCTCAATCTGATCGCAAGACCTCAAAACCTGAATCAGAAGAAGCTTCACCCAAGAAAGAAAAAACCGCCGGCACAGAAGACACACGCTATGTGACTGACATGTCTGATGCAGCATCCTCGGTCAATGACAAAGAAGCTAAAAAAATAGATTCCAATGTGGGTAATGATATTTCAGAAGAACGAATTAGCTTTTTGGCCAAAAGAATGATGAAGCATTTAGACGACGATAAAAATAGTCAGTTAAGTCTTGAAGAGTTTCGATCGGGACCCAAAAAATTCGCAGAAAAAGAAGGACACAAGTTCAAGTCAGCCCCCACTGATATGGAAAAATTTACTGCTAAAATTCAAGAGCGGCTACAAAAAGAGTTTGCCGCCCATAGTGGCTCAGACAAGATGTTGTCAGAAGAAGAGCTTAAAGATCTATTATTGGCCCAGGCTCCAAAAGTTTCTGAGTTCAGAAGGCGCCTTATGGGCCCAGGAGAACCTCACCATGGTGGACAGCAGCCCGATCAACCTGGAATGCCGTCACCTGATGAAGTTTTCAAAAAATTTGATAAAAATAATGATGGAAACCTTACCCAGGAAGAGTTTGAAGACATGATGAAGGCAAGAAAAGCGCAACATGGAGCAAAACCTGGGCCCGATTCACTTGGCAGGCCCGAGCAAAAATAACGCGTCGAAAACTACTCGTGCATCAAAATGTAAGAAAAGATTATGCATCCGATTACCATTGGTAAGCACAGATTTGGAATTTATGATATCATCACACATAAGTTCCAATTTAAGTGACCCCTTAACGTTTCCAACCTATGGGTTTATGTCGCTACAAAATTGGATAGTTCTTAATGTTTTCTCTACTACGGAAATAATTTTTTGGGATTTAAAGGCAAACCATCGCGAAAATCAGGCTCGGGAAATGCAAAAAAATCTCGACCGGGAAATCGATCCTCTAGCGAAGACCAATCAAAGACGTCTGCTCCCCCGCCACATCCTTCGCGAAAGGAACACAATGCTGGAGTTTTCAAAAAGTTTTCCTCGAACACAAAAAACAACTTTAGCAGAAACGACAGTTCTAAGGATAGGATCGAAGCTAAACCGCCTAAGAAAATAATTGTCGAACAAGCAAGAATTGATAAAAGTCACAAACAAATTAAAGAATGGCTAAGCGCGGGAAAAGATCTACGCGAAAAAAATGCATCAAAATCTCATGAAGCTCCGCAAGATCCTAAAACGCTGTCCCTAGATCCTTGGCAGCAGCAGGTGTTTGATCTCCTAGGAGCTGGCGAAAGTGTGATCGTTGATGCACCAACAACTGCGGGCAAAACTCGGGCAGTCGAAGTCTTTTTTGCCCAAAATATTGATGATCCTTTGTTTCGTGCCGCCTATACGACTCCTGTTAAATCCTTGTCTAACGATAAGGTGCGAGAGTTGAGAGCCATGTTTGGCGAACACCGGGTCGGAATTTCAACGGGAGATATCAAAGAAAATTTGGACGCTCCCATCGTTGTGGCAACCCTTGAAAGCTATCGTAACAGTCTCTTAGGTACTGAACCTGATTTAGGTCGATCTCTAGTTATCTTTGATGAGTATCACTATTTACAAGACGAAGGGCGCGGAAGCGCTTGGGAAGAAGCCCTCATTTTGACGCCACCATCTTGCCAAGTATTGCTTTTGTCGGCATCAGTAGAAAATTCAACCGAATTTGCAGATTGGATTAGTTCCTTAGGAAAGCGTCGCTGCACACTAGTGCAAACTCTTCACCGACCAGTACCTTTAACTCACCTAGTTTATTGCGGAGGAACATGGTTGACCGCCGATCAAGTTCCGGATGAAGCCCTCAAAAATTTAAGCCCAAACCTAAAAGAACGACCAATCAGCCATGAGGACTTAGTCACAAGGTTGCCTTCATTAATTGATTTAGAGTTAACACCATGTATTTTGTATGCCGGTAAAAGATTTGATTGTGAAAATTTAGCGATTGCGATTCACCGGGCACTCCCACCGTTAAAACAAGAGCAGTCTGAGAAAATTGGTGCGATTTTACAACAAGCGCATGCCGATGTTGGATCTCTGTCTTTTATTAAGTCATCCGAAAGACGAATGATTCAAACTTACGGCGTTGCATATCACCACTCAGGCCTAGCACCCGCCGCAAGGATCGCAATCGAACGACTTGTTAAAGATGGTCAACTCAGATTTTGCGTCGCCACGATGGGCCTTTCATTGGGAATCAATTTCTCCGTACGTTCAGCCCTTATTTCTGACTACCAGCGCCCCGGCGAAGGCGGAATGACGTCGTATGCAGAAGGCGAAGTTTTGCAAATGCTTGGCAGAGCTGGGCGCCGAGGGAAAGATGTCATTGGTTTTTCTTTGTGGCCTAGTGTTGAAGCATTCAGCAGAATGGCAAAATCGAAAAGAGAGCCTTGCAACTCTCGCCTGCGTACAGATCCTTCTACAATCTTGGGTTTAGTAGGTCGAGGCCTGTCACCAAGTCAGCTTGAGGGCATTTACAATAAGAGCTTCCTAAAATTCCAACAGAAAAAATCTGATTTAAGGCTTGTACGAAAACCGGATGTCGAAAATAAGCTTGGCCAGGCAACATTACCTTGTGTCAGTCCAGCTGCAGATTTCGCGCGGTACGAAATGAAGGAACAAGACACCCATTGCTATAACTGTGGGCTGATTGACAAATGCCATGCCTATATTGCACACCGAAGAGCCTCTGGCCGATTGGCATCCATGCATTTGCATCTCCACCGCATTGGTTGCCTAACGGCAGAAGAAACTCTAACACCACTCGGCTCTGTCGCACGCTATTTTCCGCAAAGCGGAGGCTTGCTTTTGGCGAGAATGATTGTTGATGGCCGTTTGTCACCAGACAAACTGTTAAGCGCGGTTGAGCTCATGGCTGCCGTTTGCCTTCCGAGGTTCAAGGAAGTCCCAGCTGACCCTCTTTACAAATTCCCATTTGATCGTTCAAAGATTGAACCGGAATTAGAAGAGCTATACCCAAAGGAGTTGTTTATGGAAGCATATGATCAACCCTTTGGCAGACGAACTTGGTATCAGATTAAAGAATGGAATCCTGAGGCTGGATGGATTGTAAGGCAATGGCTAACCGGTATGGATTGGCAATCATTGGTAAAAAATGGAACAACGGAGTATTTTGGCGTCGGCGACCTGATGGGGCTAATGTACCGAATTGCGACCTACCTTCAAAGTTTGGCTGGAATGGGGCGAGAAGAGTTTCGTAAGCCTGCTTTAGCTTTGAGAAAAGAGCTCCTTCGCTCCCCTATTGATATGACTTTATAACAGCCTAAGTCCCCTCTATCATTGGCCATCCGGCCGATAGTTTGTTCTTGACGTATCATGTTTCCGGGCATACAACCGCGATCAGAAGCAATATAAAACTTTGCCCGCTGCATATCATATTGCCCAAAGCCCATCGGTTTTTTGTTTTTACTGCAAGTACAGTCTTATCCATTTGGTATCATTTCAACGAAAAATTCACCTTAGGCGGCAAAGAGCGAGGCCCGGCATAACACCGGGCCTCTTTTATTTTCGGTAACCATTCAGCGTTCGACACTGCGTGCAGCGAGAAGAGTCAATGAGAACAAGGCGTACACGAGAACCGAAGCACAGCATACTATTGTATGTGAGCATCGGATCGGAGTGAACAACGCAGTTATCATTGGCGATTTCCGCTGCCTTTCAAACATGCTGAATAGTTACTATTTTCGCCTTTAATAACAGTTCCATCCGACAATATTAAAGTAATCCGACTCTGGTGCCGAAGCTCTTTTATATAAAGAGTGAAAATTCAGATTGCAACATGGATAAAGAATTGAGGCTCAAAAACCGTTCAAATCTTTACCATTTGAAATGAAGAATTTTTCTCGAGCTTAGAGGAGTCTTCATGCATTTCAATTATCGCATCATATCGATCAGTTCACACCACGTTCAAGACAACTGGCTTCGATATACCATGTCCTTTCTCTTTGGGGCTGTCTCCGTAGCAGCGCTAGCAGAAGACGACCAGCGTTTGTATCGAAGTGCACACTATCTTGGAAGAGGCGATACAGGCATTGCAGTCGCAGACGATCACGAAGCGATCATGTACAATCCAGCCGGAATTGCTCAAGGAAAAGGGATTTATAAACGCACAATTTTAGCGTCTCCCATGATTGAATTTAGTGATGATGCAAGGTCACTGGTAAACGAACTGAATGACAAAAGCGCTGATACCACCGCTATCTTAAGAAAAAGAATCGGAAAGAACCAACATTTAGGTCTCTACAATTTAAGCGCAATTGTTTTGCGACGTGTCGCAATTGGCGTCCTTGCTAGTGGAACAACTGATATCCTTGTATATAAATCTCCTGATGCTGGCGGACTTGAAGGAGTCGATGCAAAAATTCGCCAAACAACTGGGGTCACTTTTTCCGTGGCAGAAAGCTTTTGGAATGAAAAACTTTTAATCGGCACGACGTTAAAATACCTGCAAAGAGGACAAGCGCAATTGGTCGCTAACGTGACAGATGCAGAGTCCCTGAAGAGTCAGCGACTGAAACCATCCTTTGGATTGACCGTTCGCAATGTTGGAACGACAAAATTTACAGCGTCAACTTCAACAGCTCCAAAACCAGACTCATTAAAGCAAGTTGTTGACGTGGGAGTCGCTATTCAACCAGGCACGAAAGTCAGTTCCTTCAAAATTCTAGCGGACTATTGGGACCTCACGAGCGCGATCTATGATAGCCCCTATAAAAAACTTCACCTTGGAGGCGAGCTCTCTATCAAAGATATGCTAGGTTTTACTGCTGGAATATCTCAAGGTTGGTCGTCGGCAGGTATTTATGCAGATCTCTATATAATGAGAATCGATGGAGGTATCTACATTCAAGAAGTGAGTGATCGAGCGGGCGTTCGACCTGACAAACGGCTATTTTTGAGGGTCAGTGCTGGGTTTTAACAATTGATTTTGTAGATTCCTCGGAACAACAAGTTACATAAAGGAAAACATATGAACAGACGATTGACTAATTCAAGCATGATTCTAGTCCTAGTTTTGATTAGCTGGACCGCAAGTTTGACATCTTCATGCGGTCCAAATTCATATAAATCACTTGAGAAAAAAGAGCCCGCCGAAGATGCAACAATCGCACTTGAAAACAACGATGCTCAAAAGGCCATCGATATTCTAACAAGCGCATTGAGTGATGACCCAACAAATCAAAAATATATATCTATATTAGCTATGGCCTACGCTCAACGCGCAGGCGTGGATCCCATCACATTAGCAATGAATATGAGCAATACCTCCGCTTTGGCGGAAACAAATAACGTGACGTCACTATTTTCAATCATGCCTGTTGCTACAGAAAACACCATTGCCGATGTTGACAAAGCTGTGGAGTTGCTCATTTCCATTCCTACTGCCGATAGAAAAACTTACGACACTCTTAAACTAGCTATGTTTCAAACTGCAGCAATGACTTTGCGGGCAAAAATTCTCGACACAAACGGCGATGGAATACTATCCACCGAAGAACTGTTAGCCATGAGCTCCAAAAGCGCCATCGCAATGATCACTCAAATTGCGGCGGCCGCAGGTGCATTTACCGGCGTAGACACGAGCTCAGCGACGGACAAAGCTGCTTCCGAACAAATTACAAAAATCCAAGCCGCGATTGCCAGCGAACCTGGTGCAACTGATGAAGCAAAGTTAAAAAGTTATCTCGCTAAATCAAAATAAAAAATATTTACGATTCTGAAACTTTAAAAAGTTGCGCGTTTACTCAATTTTAGTTTGAGCAACACAATCCTTTAAAGCACGATAGGGCCCTTTTAAAACCCCTTCATGATCAATCGGCGATACATACCAATCACTTCCACCCCAAAAACAAACGCCTTTTTCACTTGAATGTCTCGTTGCGGTCAAGCAATCCGTAAATTGTATAATAGTTGACCCACCCAAATATCCAAAATCCGCTCGACCTGGTTTTGTTCCCGTATAAATTGTTGGCTTCCATCCGTTTAGTCCAGTTCGACTGCAAATCACGCCAAACTGAGAATTTCCATCTGCCACCGCATCCAAGCATTCTTGCAACGAAGTCATTGGATTCTGACCCAACAACCCTTTTGGAATCTGGCTGTAATCAATGTATTCCCCAGTCGCCTCTATATTTTTCATGTAATACGGACGAAATCGACCTGCACCTTGGTCCTTACATAAAAAATGTGAGGAAGTTTTTGAAATATCATCTGGGTCAAAAGATTGAGCTTGCAGTTCATTAAAAGTCAAAAAAATTAGCGCGGAATAAATGCAATATAGTCGACAATTCATGCCATCACCTCAATAAAAAAGCACCTTAACAATAGCGTAACAAAATATTAAAATGTTGCAAACAAACCTGACCCGCATGGCACGACTTTACAGTTCGGAATACCTTGTTCAAGTCTTGTAGCGCCCAGGTAATAGCCAGCGTTAATCGAAAATAAAAAACGCACTTCACGCATTGGAATACAAGAAACACTATCAAATTAAATTTCTATCCTTACAACGAATAGGAACGGGCGAGCTCGTTAGTTGATAACACCAGATGAATTTGTTACATTGTCGAAATGATATTGGCACTTCTTCGGCGTCATTCTTAGCAAAGCGAAGAATCTTATTACAAAGACTGATGTTGTCGGCTAAAATGGAAGTGTTCATTTAGAGAATGGCACTTTAATCCTATAAACCGAGCGCCCGCTATGAAGCCGCTATAATTCAACTACTCATTTCAATGTGCTCTTACAGGCCGTTAACAGTAGTAAAAGAAAGTCCGCTTTCGAGGGGAGATTCGATATAGAACATTGGTGGCTTCCAGTTGTGACCATATTCACATCTACTATATCCGGATTTTCGGGGCTTGGCGGTGGTGCTATTCTCATGGGATTCATGGGTTATGCTTTCTCGCCATCAACTCTCATTCCAATCCATGGCGCGGTCCAGGCGGGGAGCAATTTAAGCCGCTTTGCATTCAGTGCGAAATATATCAATTGGCGGATCATTGCCGAGTATGTATGTGGTGCAATAATAGGCGCGAGTATTGGTCTAAACGTCGTTGTAGTGCTTTCCGAGAGAATCCTTTGGTCATCACTTGGTTCTTTTCTCATTGTAACTACCTGGCTGCCTCGAATATTCCATTCTTCTAAAATTCCTTTGCGATTTCTCGGCGTCGGAGCAATTTCGACTTTTCTTGGACTTTTTGTAGGTATAACAGGTCCTCTCATTCATCCCGTACTTTTAAGAGAAAATCTCGGCAAGGATGCTTTCATTGGAACTGAAGCAGCTTGCGCCGGAATAACGCATATAGCAAAGCTGTTTGTTTTCGCATACGTAGGTTTTGCGTGGCGCGACCATTTGGCTCTGATGTCTCTGATGATTGTAGGGGCAGTTTTGGGTTCGTTTATGGGTAAGTTGATCTTGGCAAGAGTTTCAGATGGAAATTTCAAATTAATTATTAAATGTGCTGTAACCGCTTTGGCTATGCAGATGATCTGGCGGGGCATCTTTTAAGGTGATTTCACAGAAACATTTGGTAGTCACCATCAGACTCCAAATTTTATGACAAGGGGTGACGGGATATATTCGGTTTCAAAAATGGCCAACGTCATCGCTGATGTTGGCCATTCTATGCAGATTGATTTTTGGAGAGATGCTTCAATTCGATAAGGATGACAGACAATTGGTATTGGCCAATGTCAGCAAAATATTACGATCTTTCGTTAATGGCTTACGTCTCGTCAGCGTTGTCTTTGACATGAGATTTTAGGTTCGGCCATAGAAGCGTCGCGCCCTTTTTTTGCAATCCATTTTCAGATTTTTTTAAACCCCTAATATGATTGACTTAAAATTTCAGAGCTAAAACCTTGGCGGGCAATCTCAGTTGCCCAAAATAGGTGAAATGTAGTATATCTGTCTCGTAGTATGGTCCTGAATCCGATATTAAAATTCCGACATCTAGAACCGGCTCGAGGCCGAGGGCACCGTAAAATTGAATTCTTCCAATCAAAATCTTAAACCTGTACCTCGCGCGTCTTTTAGACATTTGCTCGTAGCACTAACCGATATCATTGGTGCCTTGATCTTAACGGCTTGGGGATTGGTTTTGGGTCCACTGGGTTTTCTTCGCGGAACACTCTCACTTGGAAATATTTTTTGGTACGTTTGGGTATTGAGTCCGCAAGGTCTTTTGAGCCGTTTAGTGAAGGCAGCAATAGACTGGCGACTTGGAAATTTTGACGCGGCAGTGTTCCAGTTAGAATTTTTGTCTTCGCGGGTTGAAAAATATTTAATTTTAAATCCCAAATATCGACATGCACATACAGTACTCGAAGATTTTTACACCTTGCTTGTAAGATCATATTTGCATGGTGGCCATATTGATGACGCCATGATGGTTGTGCTCAGAGCAAAGAAACATTTGGGAACAGACCGACTTCCTTCGTTAGCAAGACTAGACGCAAAAACTGCACATTTGGTTCGCGCTGGTCTCGCGGCAGGAAAGCTACTGGACGGTGGAGGCCTTGCAACCTTGTTTGTAAAATCCGGGCCTGAGCCTTCATTGGCAAAATCGCCTCCGATGTATGAACCTCCTCAAGGTCAATTACATAAGAACCCGCAACAATCATCCCTATTCGAAAAAGGACCGGTGATAAAGCGTCAAGGAGCTTCGGCAAAAGGTGCGACTTTGACTCCAATTAAGCCTCAAATGGGCCAACTTCTGCAGTTTCCAATTCCTTCAAAAGACACTAATCCTAATGCACCTCACTCACCGGATGAACCAAATCCTTAAATTTGGCGCTCATAAAGCAATTTTGGATTAAAGGTATAGTTTGAATATAATCTTCAAGATCGGATCATCATTCGATTGTCCCTGTTAGGAAAGGAATTAGGTTTCTTATGGCTTCATTTATTGATTTTAGATCTGATACCGTCACAAAGCCGACGCCAGCAATGCTAGACGCCATGATGAAGGCCAAAATCGGTGACGATGTTTACGGCGAAGACCAAAGCACCAATGACCTAGAAACTCGGGTTGCAAAATTACTCGGTAAAGATGCTGGCTTGTTTACACCATCCGGTACGATGGCTAATCAAATTGCGATTCACATGCAAACATTGCCTGGAACATCAGTCTTAGCAGAGCAGGAAAGCCACGTTTTTTTGTATGAAGCGGGTGCAGCGAGTGCTCTAAGCGGAATTCAGTTTGATTTGATTCCCTTTGAAAGTCAGTGGTCAAATGAATCCATTGATATGTTTGTTAAGCCTGAATGGCTTCATTATCCCACAACCAAATTATTGGTTGTTGAAAACACGCATAACAGAGGCAGTGGCAGAGTTTTAGACTCGACCTCGATCGATAGAATTGCAAAAAAAGGTCGCGAGCATGGGCTTTCGCTGCATTGTGATGGGGCCCGTTTGTGGAACGCTGCGCAGGCCTTAAAGGTACCAGAGATTGAGCTGGTCAAACCATTCGACACTGTATCGGTATGCTTTTCAAAAGGACTTGGTGCTCCTGTGGGGTCCGTCCTAGTTGGCACCAAAAGCCTGATCGATCGCGCTCGAAAAATTCGTAAGCGATGGGGTGGCGGAATGCGTCAGGTCGGATTTTTAACCGCGGCCTGTCATTTTGCTTTAGATCACAATAGAGAGCGCCTATTGCTCGATCATACCAGAGTAAAAATGCTGCACGACGGCCTAATGGAGCTAAAAGAATTGGGCCTTCCGATTGAATCTGATTTGCCGACAATTTGGACCAATATTCTTTATTTCACAGTTAGAAAAGGTGAAAGTCTTCAACAAAGTGGTGATTTCGTAGCGTCCGAGCTTCTTGCTGACGGAATCAAGCTAAATCATTTGGGTCATGGCAAATTGCGAATTGTGACTCATTTAGAAATCAGCGACCAAGACATCGGTCAATTGCTCAAATCTTTAAGACGAATCATTAAATCAATGTAGGTATAAAGCGAATCGATCGTCATCACATGATTTGAAAATTGACCTGAGAGCTGCTCAATTCAGTCCCGCTCAGCCTATTTGATAGGCATGAGAAAGGATAACGACCACTGATTGAAGATCTAGATCGTTTGAACATTCATAAATGCCAAGAAAAACCCTAGCTAAATTGATAAGTTTTACATTATAACTACCAGTCTCGAATTGATCTTGGTGTTCCCTCTCGATCGTCTAAGGCGCTGAATTGGCCGCCACAACACGATCCATATTTGAAGGAGTTTTGAAATGTCTATTCGCGTTGGTATCAATGGTTTTGGTCGAATTGGTCGTTCCGTATTTCGTGCGGCTCTTGATCCGAAAAATAAGGATATTGAGATTGTCCATATCAACGATTTGACTGACACAAAAACATTGGCGCACCTTTTAAAGCATGACTCCGTACACGGTAAACTCCAGGCAGAGGTCGGTTTTGACGAAACCTCATTGACTGTCAACGGGAAGAAAATAACAGTTTCCAAAATCAAGGCGGTCGCCGACCTTCCCTGGAAATCGTTGAATGTAGATATTGTGTTTGAATGCACAGGGATTTTTACAAAAAAAGCTGATGCGGAACTTCATCTAAAAGCCGGCGCAAAATCCGTCTTGATTTCCGCCCCTGCAACTGACGAAGACATCACTGTGGTCTACGGTGTCAATCATGAAAAATTGAATCCTTCTATTCACAAAATCGTATCAAATGCTAGCTGCACTACGAATTGTTTGGCACCGTTCACAAAAGTCATCCAAGAGAAACTTGGCATCAAGCGTGGACTTATGACCACCGTTCATAGTTATACCAATGACCAAAATATTCTGGATTTGCCTCATAAAGATTTGCGTCGAGCCAGAGCTGCTGCATTGAGTATGATTCCTACGTCAACTGGTGCCGCGAAAGCAATTGGCCTTGTTATGCCTGAGCTTAAAGGCAAATTAGATGGCCTCGCCGTTCGAGTCCCAACACCGAACGTTTCTTTGGTTGATGTTACCTTTGAGGTGTCTAAGCCCACAACAGTTGAAGACGTTAATAGAATGCTAAAGGACGCCGCCAATGGGCCGTTAAAGGGAATTCTTGCGTACAGTGACGAACCCCTAGTATCAGTCGACTATAACGGTGATACCAGCTCTAGTAGCATTGATGGTCTTAGCACTAAGGTCATTGATCAAACTTTGGTTAAGATCCTTTCCTGGTACGATAATGAAACCGGATTTAGCTGGCGTATGTTAGATGTTGCTAGATTGATGGCGAAGTAACAGACGTAAAGAATTTTTCTAAAGAGCCATGGTTCATAATAAAAAGAGATCAAACAAATAGATGTTCATACAGTGGGAGGTTTTGCGGTGGGAAAAGAAAAAGAAGGTGGGTTAACGCTAACTCGCAAGGAAGTATTGGAACATCTAGGTGATGGCAAAAAAGATTTTGAAAATGCTGATATTCGCAAAGCAAACTTGATGAAAATCGATTTTTCTGGCTGTATTTTGAAAAACGCTAATCTAAGCTACAGCAATCTCAAAGATGCCAATTTTACCAATTGCGATATGCAAGGCGTTTCACTTTGGAATGCCAATTTAGAAGGCGCAAATTTTACAAATGCAAACCTAGAAGATGCCGACCTTGACTATGCAAAATTAAGGGGAGCGATCTTGTTAAATGCTAATTTACGCCGCGCCAGCCTTCCAACTGAATTGATTCCGAGGGAAGATATTTTTGCTTCTGTGGAAACAGGTTGCAAAGTTGGTCAGCATTGAGTGCTTCGATTATTTTAGTAAATCTCGATTAAACTTTGTGCGTCGCATTAATTTTATTTGATTATTGGTTGTCAGAAGACGCATCTTCATGATTTAATTCTTCTCTCAGTTTTGCTGAGATCTGGCGCTGTGGCGGAGTGGCTACGCAAACGATTGCAAATCGTTTCCACACCGGTTCGAATCCGGTCGGCGCCTCCAATTATTGGATCGATTTTTTGTCGTCCTTCCATGCTAAAACTACAAATGCCAAAAACCAGGCACCCAACAGCGGCACTATACTTCCGACCATCCAGCGTTGAGTACTAAATTTCCACTGATAACTTGATTGAGCCAATGCGCTATATTGAGGTTTATCTCTTCCAACAATGATGTCAATTGTTTGCCCTACATCAAACTTATCCTTAGAGCGAGATGAGCCCTTAAAGTGCTTAGATTGGTACTCATAGTCGTAGTAAACCTCATAAAAATGTTTCATTGAACCAACTCTGTAATGCCCTCGAGATACTACATCCTCAACATGGGCAGTGGTTTCAACGTACGGCGCAAATATTAGAAATATACTGGAAGAAATCCTCTCTGGTTCCATCCCCCAAAGCACGGGGATAAGAAGGGACGGTAACAAGATGATAGACGCCATTTTCGGGCGCGATTTAAGGACCTTCGCTGGAATGTTAGGAAACAAGGTAGCATTTAAACTTAAAATTAAAATTGTAACCAAAAGGCACAAGCCCAAATAGATCAATAAACCAATTCTAGCACTTTGCATGGATTTATCGTTTAGGTCCGGCAACAGAGAATTCAATGCCCATGATCCACATAAGGTCAATGCCACAATCAATAAACTTTGAAAAAGTAAATTTTGCGTACCTGGATCATTACTATCAATTGGAGTCTGGCTTGTATTATTCAAGTTAGTTCCTAACGAGTGACTGCAACTACGATAAACGTCCAATAGATTATAGCCTGAAGAGTGAATAATGTGATCTAAACCATTGGAGTCATATACAAATTCGAATCACTTCATTAAATCCCTAAGTTTTTAGTAGCTATTCAGGACCCATAACAGCGTGAAACGAGAAGATGCAATGAGAACAAGGCGTTCGCGAGAATCGAAGCAGGGGTCCCCGCGAGAATCGTTGTGGGGCATACGACTGTATTTGAGCATCGAATCACTGCGAACAACGTGGTAATCATTGCCGATTTCCGTTTCCTTTCAAACATGCTAAATAGTTACAGTTTTTGTTTCGAAAACTATGGAATCAGACTAGGATAGGCCCGTTCTTGTGACAGATCCATCCCACATTGGAATTTCAAAAAATGCCCTTTGAGTCCGCAATAAAAACAAATCGTAGAGCCCTACTTGTGGGCATTCATCTTTCTGGCACTTCAGCCTTGGAATTTAATAGATCGCTAGGAGAGCTATCGCGTCTTGTCGATACACTAGGTCTTGAAATCGCAGGTACTCTCACCCAAAAGATGAAGGCAACGAACGCAGCCTCAATGGTAGGTCCTGGCAAACTTTTGGAAATTGCATCTTGGACGGAAGGTACCGGTGTTGTTGAGATTGAAACCCACAAAACCGACTCAAAGGCAAAAATTAAGCGTGATTTAGAAACATTTCAGTCACTAGAATCAGACGAAGACTTGACCGGCAATCAAAATGGGGACGATGACGAAGATGACTTTGATCAAGATGGTTCGCTAGAAGACGATGACGAGGCTGATAGCGACGATCAAGATGATGTTGGCGGGGCATCGACGAATTCAAAAAAGAAAAAACCAAAAAAGGTCGGATTTGTCGTCTTTGACTGCGAACTTACCCCGACCCAGCATCGCAATTTAGAGCGAGCACTCGGCTGTGATGTCATGGACCGCACAGGTATTATTGTTGAGATCTTTCACAGGCATGCTCAGTCACCTGCCGCAAAGGCGCAGGTTGAGATTGCTCGCCTCACGTATTTAACTCCCCGATTGCGCGCGACTGGTGGAGGAGAACGTCAAGGTGGCGGAATTGGTGCAAAGGGTGCCGGCGAAACAAAGCATGAGTTAGATAAGCGCCGGATACGAGACCGCATCGCAGAATTGAAAGCCAACTTAGAAGTCATTCATCAAGAAAGTGCATTGAGGCGAAGTCGAAGAAAATCCGCTATGAAAGTCGCACTTGTCGGCTATACAAACGCCGGAAAATCTTCCTTAATGCGTGCATTAACTGGTAGTGATGTTCTCATTGCCGACAAACTCTTCGCGACTTTAGACACAACTGTGCGCTCCATTTATCCAGAAACAAAACCAAAGATATTGGCTACTGACACGGTAGGGTTTATTCAAAAATTGCCCCACGAATTGGTGGCGTCCTTTCGAACGACCCTCGATGAAGCGCTTGATGCGTCACTTCTACTTTATGTTGTCGATGCTGCTGATCCCTCTATGAAGGAACAGCTGGAGACGACTCGTGAGGTATTAACTGAGATTGAGGCTCACGATATTCCGCATTTTATCGTCCTCAATAAAGAAGATAAGCTATCCAATGAACAAAAAAATCTTCTCATTAAGGATTTTCCAAAAGGGATCTTTTTATCAACTCGAAGTCCTGAAAGTGTATCCAAGCTAAGAGATCAGATTGTATCCTTCTTTGAAACATCCATGATTGAAAAAGTCGTCAGTATCCCCTACTCCAAAGGTCAGGCCGTTGCGGAATTTCATCAAACGATGCGAATTGTCTCAGAGACTCACTCTGAAACAGGTACGGAACTTAGAGTTAAAGGGTTTGAACAGGATCTCGATCGAATTCTTAAAACTCACGCTCTCAAGGCAAAAAATCCATGAGTCTGTTTTTTCGCGTTTCCGGCCAGAAACTTATTTTTTTTGGTTCGGGTACTTTTCATAAGAAAGAAGCCTTAAAAGCCAGAGGTGCCAGATTTAATGGCGCGGACAAAAGCTGGATCATGGAATTGAGCGAAGAGAATCTCGAGTTAGCACGCACTCTGGGTGCGCAAGGATCGGCACTGTCCGGCGATGATTCTTTCAACGGTGGCGCCAGTTCTAACAAAACGTCAGCATCTCCAACGAATACGCGCATCGATGCTTCCGTAGATCTTCAACAAGATATACCGACTCAAGCGTCTCCATTGAACTCTAAATCAACAAGTGTGAGTGCTTCCGTCGACGGACTGACCGTTCCACAGTTGATGATGGAGGCAGCTCAGGCAGTTGCGACTGCGTTCCCGAATCCAGTCTGGGTCATAGGTGAGATTCAAAACCTGTCCAAACGAGGGGAAACCGCTTTTTTGGAGTTGGCTGAAGGGAAAGACGCTGGACACGCTACCGCGACGATGACTGTAAAGACTCAAATTTGGGGTAGCCAATTCAGCTATTTGCAAAGAAAGCACGGCAAAGAAAAGATAATTGAAATCCTTCAAGACGGAACTAAAGTTAGGTTCCTGTGCCGCGTTTCTGTCTACAAAGACCGTGGACAGATTTCATTAACTGTAGAGGATGTTGATCCTCAATATAGCCAAGGGCTACTCGCTCTGCAGCGAGCTGAACTACTGAAAAAATTGCGCACCTTAGGTTTGGATAGAAAAAACAAGGATCTTAAAATATCGAGCTTTCCTTTTAGAGTTGCATTTATTTCTGCTCCTGACAGCCGCGCACACTCAGATTTTGAACACCAGTTGACTGGATCAAAGCAGTTTCCTGGGACGTTATTTTTTATTCCATGTCCAATGCAGGGTGATAAGGTTCCCAAAGAAGTTGTTCGATGTATAGCTAAAGCTCAAGAGCTTGGTGTCGATATCATCGTCATATCACGTGGCGGTGGAAGTGCTGCAGATCTTCGCTGGTTTGATGGCGAAGAAATTGCAATGTCCATCGTTCAATCATCTGTTCCGATTGTATGTGCTATCGGGCATCACGATGATCGTTGCATTGCAGAGGAAATTTGTCACACTCGTCAAAAAACCCCAACAGCTGCTGCTGATTTTATTATAGAGCTATTCCGCACCACAAGGCAGCAGATCAATGAATATGCAAATACCCTGGCCTTTGCGCTTGATCGAGAGGTTCTGCAGTTTAGTCGAAAGATTCAGCACGCTGAGTTACGCATAAACGAGAGTTGGCACTCTCAGTTTTCAGCCCATTACGAGATGCTCAGTCAATTGTTTAAATCCCTGAACCACGCCTTTGAAATGATTTTATTCAAACAGCAAAATCTGTTTGATAATTTTTCAAAGTCTATTGCAAACGTCTTCACTCAGCAAACTATGGCTTACAGAGGCCTGCTTGATCAGTTGAGCCAGAAGCTAACCTACAACGCAGAAACTAGCCTAAGAGACCTTCAAGACCGATTAACGTCACTTCAGTTTCAAATAGAAAAGATAGATCCTAAGCCCTGGCTACTCAATGGTTGGACGCAACTATTCACAAGTCAAGCAGGCGAAAAGCCACTGCAAATTAGGTCTGTAGAGCAGGTTGAAAAAGACATGACTCTGTCTGCTCGCATGGTTGATGGAGTTTTACGATTAAATGTTTTAGATAGTACAAAACGTTAATATATAAATGATTATTCGAAATACAAATTTGGTCGCAAGTATAAATTGATAGGAAAAAGTATGGCAAAATCAACCTCAGAACACGGCAAAAAATCTGCACATAAAAAAAACAAAGGGCCAACTTCAGAGGAGCAAGAATCTGGAGTCGATGAAAGTCAAAGCTATCAACAAATGCTTGAGCAAGTTGAGTCAATCGTGCGAAGCATTGGCAGCAGTTCTTTGGATTTGGACGAAGTCGTGACAAAAGTAGAAGAAGGCTATAAACTCATTAGTCGAATGCGCGGTAGGCTCGATGCAACTAAAGCAAAGGTTGAAGCACTAAGAAGTGAGTTTGAGTCTGGCGCAACAGGCTCATCAAACAAACCGGGGAACTTGACAAAAAATTCTACTAAAAATGATCCAGAGGATTCAAAAGACCAAATCGATGAAGACTCAGAAGACGATGACGCCCCCTTTTAAAGCTATTTGATTTCATAAAAAAATTGATTTTGAGTAAAATGGTTTTAGACCAATGCAAAAAACAAAAACTAAACCAAAAAACTGCTATAAAACGAATATTTAATTCACTGAGGGTCTATGGAAAGCAACTCTAACAACAAGTCCCAAAAATCAAATGACCAAAAATCCGGTCAATCCGCCAAACCTCAAACTGCTATTACGCCTACTAGAGATCAGGACTATCCAGAATGGTACCAACAAGTGATAAAAGCAGCTGACCTTGCGGAAAATTCGGCAACAAGAGGTTGCATGGTGATCAAGCCTTGGGGTTATGCGATTTGGGAGCAGATTCAACAAACTTTAGACAGAAAATTTAAAGAAACCGGACATGTGAATGCATACTTTCCGTTGTTGATTCCAAAAAGTTTTTTGGAGCAAGAAGCGGCTCACGTCGATGGATTTGCGAAAGAATGTGCCGTCGTGACTCATCATCGGCTAGAGGCGTCACCAGATGGTGGGCTAGTTCCGGCTGGAGAGCTTGAAGAGCCATTCATCATTAGACCAACCTCAGAAACAATTATTGGTGCATCTTATGCAAAATGGGTCCAGAGCTATAGAGATCTCCCAATCCTTATCAATCAATGGGCCAATGTCATGCGCTGGGAGATGCGAACTCGAATGTTTCTGAGAACTGCAGAATTTTTGTGGCAAGAAGGTCATACCGCTCATTCCACTGCAAAAGAAGCCGTCGAAGAAACGATGCAAATGCTTGACGTATATGAATGGTTTGCTCACGAATTCATGGCGATGCCGGTCATCAAAGGTGAGAAGACTCCGGGTGAGAAATTTCCAGGAGCCGTTGATACTTATACCATTGAAGCAATGATGCAAGATGGCAAGGCGTTGCAGGCTGGAACCAGTCATTTCTTGGGGCAAAATTTTGCAAAAGCCAGTGGAATCAAATTTCAAACCCAGACCGGCACAGAAGAATTGGCATGGACAACGTCTTGGGGAGTCAGCACGAGGCTTATTGGCGGACTGATTATGACTCACTCTGATGATGATGGTCTCATATGTCCGCCAAGATTGGCGCCAAAGCATGTGGTCATTATTCCGATCTATCGCAACGACGAGGAAAAGGCATCTGTCCTAGAATTTTGTAAAAGCGTCAAAAAAGAATTAGAAAGTTTGAGATACGGGCATGACTTTATCCGCGTAGAGCTTGATGATCGCGATATTCGTGGTGGTGAAAAGACTTGGCAACACATCAAAAAAGGCACTCCTTTAAGAGCCGAAGTTGGTCCAAGAGATGTAGCGTCGCAAAGCTTGTTTGTGGCACGTCGTGATAAGCCTCATAAAGAAAAATCCTCGTTTTCGAGAGCAGATTTTGTATCGGGAATTGCAGCAACTCTCGATAGTATTCACGACACATTGTTTGAAAGAGCAAAATCATACCGAGACGCAAAAACTAAAGTTGTTTCGGATTTCAATGAATTCAAATCCTGGTTTACGCCAAAAAATGAAGACAAGCCAGAAATTCACGGTGGATTTGCATTGTGTCACTGGTCGCCTAACCCCGAAGATCAAAAAGAAATTAACGACAAACTATCTAGTCTAAAAGTTTCCGCTCGATGCATACCGTTGGATCTTCCAAAAGTCTCGGGAAAATGCATTTTTACTGGAAAACCTACGGATGTGCGGGTCTATTTCGCCAAAAACTACTAAATTTGTCATATTGACCAAAGGCGTCATATTGAGCAAAGCCGTCATATTGAGCAAAGCCGTCATATTGAGCAAAGCCGTCATATTGAGCAAAGCCGTCATATTGAGCAAAGCCGTCATGTTGAGCAAAGCCGTCATGTTGAGCATAGCCGTCATGTTGAGCAAAGCCGTCATGTTGAGCAAAGCGAAACATCTCTCGCTGAATTTACCTATAATCAAAAAAGCCTCCTATCATAAATGATAGGAGGCTTTTTATTTATAGATCAATGAAACGATTGACTACTACTGTTTCTTAACTCCTGCGCCAGGAACTGGTGGGCTTGGAGGAGTTACTTTTTTTGCAGTGTCTGTTGTTGTTGCTGAAACCAATTCATAACCAGCAGACTCAGTCGTTTTTGCGGTGTCGATTTCATACAAGCCAGTGGATGCTTGTTTGAAGCACTGACGTGTATGGTAGGCCGGCATTTGTTTTGTAACAAAATCAGTTGCCCCAGTCATTGAACCTTTAGCTGCATACCATTTTACGGTTGCGCTACAGGTGTAGAGAGTTCCAGTTGCATCGGTCGAGGTTGTAGCTCCAGAGCAGGTCCCCGCTTCCGTGTTGAAAAACGGATGATATGAGCCGTTTGGCTCTAAAGTCTTTCCTGTAACAATTGCCTTACGAATTGACAGGCCATCAGAAGACGTTCCAGCAGCACCACTCACAGCACAACCAGAAAGAGTTCCTGCTGCGGCATCATATTCCATACTAGCTAACATTCCACGGGCTCTTTCAGGATAATTTCCACCTGGGTTTTGCCAGTAAGCAAATGTTCCAGCATTAGTCGTAGGATTTCCTTCAAAGGCAACAGTCATCATGCCGCTTACGGCATCATTTGCTTGTGTGTATCCAGTGTAGCTATAATCCGCAGCAGTACCAGCATTGAAATCAATTTGACCATCCGTGCCGATTGCTTTATCAGCTAGAGCTGTTGCGAATTGACCTTTTCGAAGGCTGTACTTCATTTTTGTATCAGACCGGTCATAGACAACAGAAATAAAAGTTGGTTTTGTATCTGCTGTTAGCTTACCAGCGTCTGACCTTGTGATTTTCGCGTTGATTACGCCAGTATAAGATGTGTTTTCAGCGTTTTTTGGTGAGTGAACGATATTCACGACCATGGGAGTGCCATCTGGTCGAACTAAATCGAACGACATTGTAAAGACCTTCGCGCCATCACTAGCATCTGCCAATCGCTTCATTTTAGCAGTCGTCACTGTGGACTTTGCCAATACAGCTGCAAGTGCTTCTTTCATGTCGACTTCGGCTCCAACCTCTGGAACCGCTGCTTTGCCATCTTTTTTAAGCTTACAAAGAGCCATTTGCGCAAGGCCTAAGGAGCGATCAACATGACCGACAACATCCTTAACTCTGGAGCGAGCAAAGCCCACTAAACAAGCTTCTTTAGCGGAATCTTTACCGTCCATGGTTCCATAATATTTGGCGTCCCGCATAGTGCCGTAAACCATATCTTGATCAAATTCATAGCAAGTATTCTCATCAGGAGCTTTGTCTTTCTGGTCCATGACTTTAGGCACACAAGAGTCGCCTTCGCCTTTAAGAATCTTTTCTTGCTCTGCGTTTTTTGCTTTTGCAGTTCCGCCTGACGGATCTGTGTCAGCCAACGTTGTACCAGTGTTTTGAGGAAATGCAGTGATCGCCAGGCTTGTTGGGTATGCCAAAGCAGCTGGATTGGTTGAAACTGGGTTTGATTCGGTCGTGCTGTCGTCGCTGTCTTTTTTGCCGCAGCTAACGACTGCAGCGACAATCGCGGATCCTACAACCAGCGAAGTCAAAATCACATTTCGTCTCTTTATCATTGATCACTCTCCAAAAAAATAAATTAATGATTCGCAGTGAACTCCAGTTCACTTAACTAAATGTTACCTCGGATTAATTTGTAAAAAAATAAGTGACAATTGCCTACCCCATTCAAAACAATTCAGGATTCTTTTCGATTTTTTGCTTTTTTATAAAATTATCTTCAGACCAGGCCCTTGACGAATAGGCAAAATCGGTTCACAATCTGGCCATATATTTACCTCTCACAAGTCCAAGTCAGTCCATTTTTTGTTACTTTCTGTATTTGTATTGAATTCTCTGACTTGATCTAAACAGTGGGGCTCTAAATGCGGTTTCCAGTGCTGACAAAAATCTTCGTTCAACCAACCATGGTGAAGAAGATCGCGCGCAGTGTCATCCATTCGCTCTACCATCCTTGGTTTAATAAATTAAATTACAACAAATTATTTTCTGCTAATTTGCTCTATTTGGAGGCGCAATATGACTAATAGGCATTCCAATTCCCAGTCGCATTCTCGCATCAAACAGGAGGGGCTTGCCTATGATGATGTACTCATCCTGCCGCGCCATTCCCTAGTTTTGCCTCACGAAACAGATCTCACATCGCGCTTCACGCGCGATATTTTTTTAAAGACGCCTTTAGTTTCTTCGGCAATGGATACTGTTACAGAGTCTGCAACGGCGATAGCAATGGCTCACGCTGGCGGCATAGGTATCATTCACAAAAATCTATCCATTGACGACCAGTCAAAAGAAATTAGAAAAGTAAAAAAGAGCGAAGCTGGAATGGTAACAGATCCCGTTATTGTCGAGCTTAACCAAACAGTTGGTGATGTTATTGCCATTATGAGAAAGTACAATTTTAGCGGATTTCCCGTAGTGCACAACCAATCGCTTGTTGGGATTGTTACGGGCCGAGATATTCGCTTTGAAACAGAATTATCAAAGCCCATCAAAGATATTATGACTGCAAAGGTGATCACGGCACCTATTGGCACAACGCCAAAAGAGGCCGTCGCAATCATGCATCGACACCGGATAGAAAAGCTTCCGGTACTTGCTAAAGACGGAAAAACATTGGCAGGTATGTTTACCATAAGAGACATTCTGAAGACTCAAGAAAATCCAAATGCTACCAAAGACTCGTCAGGTCGTCTTATCGTTGGCGCGGCCATTGGAGCAGGCGGAGATTATATCGAAAGAGCTCATGCACTTCTTGAAGCTTCTGTTGATGTACTCGTCATTGATACAGCCCACGGGCATAGTCAAGGAGTGCTCGACGCGGTTCGAAAAATAAAACAAGAGTTTAAATCAAAATCTTTCCAACTTGTGGGAGGAAACATTGCCACGGCCGAAGCAACTCAAGCACTGATAGAAGCTGGGGTTGACGCAGTTAAAGTGGGGATTGGACCGGGATCCATCTGTACCACAAGGATCGTTGCAGGCATTGGGGTTCCTCAGTTTTCAGCCGTGCTCGAATGCGCCGCCATCGCCAAGAAGTTTGGAGTGCCGGTGATTGCAGATGGTGGAATCAAATATTCAGGAGATGTTGTCAAAGCATTAGCCGCTGGCGCAGGAAGCGTAATGATCGGTAGTTTGTTGGCCGGAACCGATGAGGCGCCAGGCGAGTTAATCATTTATCAAGGTAAAACATATAAAAGCTACCGCGGCATGGGGAGTATGGGGGCTATGTCGCAAGGATCCAAAGACCGCTACTTTCAAGGAAACGTGACCGATCAGGGGAAATTTGTGCCCGAAGGAATCGAAGGTCGAGTGGCGTACAAAGGAAGTCTATCTGCACAAATTTATCAACTTGTTGGCGGAGTCCGCTCTGCAATGGGTTACACAGGTTCGAAAAATATAGACGAGTTGTCAACTCAAACAGAATTCGTACAAATCTCTTCTGCTGCTCTTCGCGAAAGCCATGTCCACGATGTTTACATCACTCGCGAAGCTCCAAACTATAAAACTGAAATATAAGATTATTCTAAGGAAATTGCCTATGTCTATGAATCATTCCAGTACAAACGATACCAAAACTCAAAATGCAGGGCGCCCCAAAGGCGATGGAATTGTCGTTTTAGATTATGGAAGTCAATACACCTTATTGATTGCACGACGCCTCAGAGAAATCGGCGCGTACAGTGAAGTGATCGACGGAGCCTCGCAGCGGCCGCCTGAAGGGTTGGTGGTGCGAGGAATCATTCTTTCAGGTGGTCCAGATTCTGTCACCGAAGCCGGAAGCAGAGCCCTCCCAGATTGGGTCTTAAAGCATAACGTTCCTGTCTTAGGTGTTTGCTACGGAATGGGGCTACTTGTGGAAGCCTTCGGTGGAAAAATGCGCTCAGCCACCAGAAGAGAGTATGGACAAGCACATCTCAAAGTGAATGACGTTCACAACTTGAGTCGAAAAAAATTTCTCGGAGAAAAACTTTTTGATGACACACCACTCGATCAAACCGTTTGGATGAGTCATGGGGACGATGTAGCCGAGGTTCCAAAAACATTTCAGACCGCAGCAACTACCGATGATGGAGTTGTAGCGGCCATGGTGCACGATACTTTGCCTATTGCTGCCCTTCAATACCATCCAGAGGTTGCCCACTCGGAGTTTGGAAAAGAACTCCTAAGAAATTTTGCGACTAAACTCTGTCAACTTGAGCTTAACTGGGATGGCAGCGCTCGGATTCAGTCTCTTTGCCAGTACATTGAAGATGTCGTCGGTCAAGGGCACGTATTGGTCGCATGTTCGGGAGGCGTCGATAGTACAGTTACAGCGGCTCTTCTATTAAAGGCTTTAGGACCACAGAGAGTAACCGCTGTCTTTTGCGATACTGGACTATTGCGTCAAAACGAGGTTCCTTGGGTCGCAGAAAAATTAAAAGTTCTCGGTTTGCAACATTTAGAAGTGCTTTCTTCGAGCGATAGATTTTTCGAGGCGTTAAAAGGTGTCACTGATCCTGAAGAAAAACGAAAAATCATTGGAAAACTATTTATTGAAGAGTTTGAGGCCTATGCAAAGAAACACCCCGCGTTCACACATTTAGGTCAAGGCACACTATATCCTGATGTGATTGAGTCCGCTGGGCACGGATCTGGCGCAAAAGTGATTAAGAGTCATCACAATGTTGGCGGATTGCCTGATCGACTCGCACTGAAACTGTGTGAACCTTTTAGGTGGCTATTTAAGGATGAAGTGCGCTCCATAGGACTTGAACTCGGCCTTCCGTTGGAATTGATTGAAAGACACCCATTTCCTGGTCCAGGATTGGCAGTTAGGATTTTAGGTGAAGTAACAAGGGAGAGAGTGAAGATGCTTCAGCAAGCTGATCACGTCTTCATATCAAGCTTAAAGGAGCATGGACTTTACCATGTTCCTTGGCAAGCCTTTGCGGCGCTGTTGCCCATTAAATCCGTCGGTGTCATGGGAGACAATCGAACCTACCAGCAAACCATCGCTCTTAGAGCAGTAACATCTAGCGATGGTATGACGGCTGGTGTTGCTGAGTTGCCTCTTAGCTTCTTAACCAAAGTGGCTGACCAGATTGTTAGACAGGTTCATGGGATAAACCGAGTCGTATACGATATTACAACAAAACCACCAGCAACGATCGAATGGGAATGATGAATTGAAGGGCGGACGCCACTAGAAATGATTTCTCAATGAACGAAGACGTGAAAAATCTTCCAAGCTGGTAGCCTTCAAAAACGGATTTGAAAGTATCTCTTTTGCGATAGTCGATGGAACCGTACTCATATTTTCCGCGCGTTTCGCTCGTACATCTTTGATGTATTGATATGTTGAGTCTTCAATTGAACAATATTTCTCTACAAACATTGCATTTTTCTCCGCGTATTCGTGGGCGCAAAACACTTTAGTATCTTTAGGCAATTGTTTGAGCTTTTGCAAACTCTCAAACATCAGTTTCGGCGACCCTTCCATCACATTCCCGCACCCTAAATTAAACAAAGTGTCTCCACAAAAGAGACTAATGAGCTCTGGTACATAAAAGCAAATGTGCCCCATCGTGTGACCCGGAGTTGCGATGACTTGAACATCAAGGTTCAACATTTTAAATCTCGACCCTTCATGGACGAATTCAGTGCATAGAATTCCAACGTCAGGCTCAATATCGGAGCCATACACCTTCACGTCAGGAAAAGCTTTCTTTAAAGAATTAACACCCGCAATATGGTCATAGTGATGGTGAGTTATAAAAATTCCTACAAGATTTAATCTTCGGTCATTCAAGAAATCAAAACAAACATGATCATCTCCAGGATCAACAACAACTGCAGATGCAGAATCATGAATGACAAAAACATAATTTCCCGAAAAGAGAGTTGAACTTATAGTTGCTATGTCAACCAAATCAAATTACCTCTTTTGAATTCGCATAACACCAAAGCTGGCCGTTTGGTCAACAACTCACCCGAATGCGCCTATATTTTAAACAAATCCTTTAAAAACAATGACGATTTGTAATGGTGACCTGGTGGTCTTTAATCGAATTTTGGATCAATTAATATCACGTCAAAATGCCTTGCTATTGTATCATAAATTGCGTAAACCTCCCCTCCTAACAATAGGAGGCTCAGAGAGCATGATTAAAGAATTCATGGAATTTTTAAAGCACTACGGCGTTATTGGACTCGCAATCGCTGTTATCTTAGGTGGAAAGCTAAATGAGCTTGTCGGATCATTTGTAAATGATCTTTTGATGCCACTAGTTTTCAAACCAGCGCTACAGCTTGCCCAAGTTGACGATATTGCAAAACTGCAGGCCGGCGGTGTGTTTTACGGAAAAGTTATTGGTTCTGCAATTGACTTTTTGATCGTCGCATTTATTGTTTTCATGTTTGCAAAAATGGTTTTAAAAGAAGACAAAGTTGCTAAAAAATAGTCTTCGGTGAATTTTTATTCTTATGGTTTTTTATCAATTCTTAAGGAGGATTTGATTTATGAAATTTAATAATTTGGTTTCGATTTTGGTTATTGGTAGTTCGTTGGTTGCATCTCAGTCTATGGCTTTGGACGTGATCACTAAATCTAGAGCTGTAAAAGGCTACGGCAAACGCGATCGCGTTTTTCCTGTTTCAAGTGAAACAGTAAGCCCTAGTCAGATTCATGAAGTTTATGGAACTCGTGTAGATGCAGGCCTAGACGTTACATCGTCTAAAAGCACCATCAACAACGACGAAGTGACAGCAACTGCTCCAAGCATCAGCGCTCGCGGCGTCATGGGCGGCGATATCCTAGCTCTTGGAATCGCAGCTGGCCGTTCTGAAATTGCTGGTAAAGCAGACATTGACGTAGAAGCTAAAGAAAGAATGATCGCAAACAAGTTTTCTCCAACTGCTGCAATCACAATCGCTGATCACGTGACTTTGGGCGCATCTAGCGAGCTAAGCTGGCTTGAAATTCGTCAAAATGCTAATGGCGCAAGCGAAAAAACTTTAAATGGCTACACTCGTCGTGAGGCTATTGGTGCAAGTTTCCACGCTTCAAAATGGGAAATTGGCTTAATGCACAGCACTGCTGCTGTATCTCGCGCTACTTCAGATGAAGAAGACAACAATGGCTTAACTTTTGGTTTAGCATCATTTACAAAATCAACTAGCGATGCACGTGATCTCTACATTCCTGCTAGCAACACTTTCTTTGCTCGCGGAAACATGACTCCTAACTGGAGTCTGCAAGGTACAGTTTCACACGCAAATTATGACAAAAATGTTGATGGCTCAAAAGAAGCGCTGAACGACTACCGTCGTGCAGATCAAATTGCTAGCCAATTGCAAGCTGTTTACTGGCTTGACAACGAAGCTACTCGCTTTGCTGCGACTGCAAGCTACCGTGGCGCTGCACATGCACCTTATGGCTCTGACGAAAACACTTTGGGCTACCGCGATGCCAACCTTTACGGTGGAGCACTAGACGCAGTGTTTGAAGTAACTCCAATGACTTATGTCGGCGTCCGCTTGAGCCACCTCCGTGGCGAAAGAGACCAAGACCTTGCTGATTACGTCCGTTTGGCTGCTCGTGAAGAGCGCACCACTTTGGGCACAACGTTTAGCAAGACTTTCTAATTCTGAATTTGAATGATCTGAAAGATAAGGCCAGCTTATATTTTAAGCTGGCCTTTTTTTGAGCTGGTGCCGCTGAATTGTGAACAGGTAACTGTGAACAGGAACTGGTGCCGTACGACTGGCACCGATGTCTGACCTAGGAACTGGGGCCGTACGACTGGCACCGATGTCTGACCTAGGAACTGGTGCCGTACGACTGGCACCGATGTCTGACCTAGGAACTGGTGCCGTACGACTGACACCGATGTCTGACCTAGGAACTGGTGCCGTACGACTGGCTCCGATGTTTGACGTAGGAACTGCTAGGAATTGGTGCCAGTCGTACGGCACCAGTTCAAACATCGGTGTCAGTCGTACGGCACCAACCAAGAAACCGCTAATTTTGTGGCTTTGGAGTCAAAATACCTGTTCCCCGAAGTCAGGGTTTTCAATAAAGTGGAAAGATGTCTGAAGAAAACAAAACTTTTCCATTTGTTCACCTCCACGTCCACTCTGAGTATTCGCTCATTGACGGTACTATTAGAACATCCAAGGCGATCTCCAAAGTAAAGGAGATGGGCCATCAAGCGCTTGCGTTGACTGACTCCGGAAACCTTTTTGGTGCCATTGAATTTTATACAAATTGCAAGAACCAAGGAATCAAAGCCATCATTGGCTCAGAAATCTATTTTGAAGGATTTCCGGAAACTCTCAAAATAGCCTCCCTTTTTAAAGACGAAAGGCCTCAAGTAGGCGCCTTTCACCTTCCCATTCTCTGTAAAAATAATGATGGATACAAACATCTTTGTAAGATCGTCAGTGCGGCCTATACGGAAGGATTGAGAGACGTGCCTATTTGTAGTCTCGAGATACTTAATCAACACTTGAAAGACGTTATTGTACTATCCGGAGATTTGCGGAGTGAGCTTTCATATCTCGTTACAAAACTTCGCGAGCGCCAAAGTGACGAGCTAACAACGAAAGACGACCTTCTTTTAAGTAAGTTGAATCCTGATGGAATTACTATTTTAAATGCCATTGAAAGCTATATTCTCTCAATGCAAGGTCTTGTTGGAAGAGATGCTTTCTACATTGAACTGATTGACAATAATTTAGAGGGACAAAGGCGTCATTTAAAAGATTTAGTTCAAGTCGCGAGACACTTTTCCGTTCCAATTGTTTGCTCTGCAGACGCCCACTACCTTGATGAAAGCTTCGCAACGTCGTATGCCGTCTTCGTGGCGATCAAAGCAGGCGTGACTTTTAAAGATTTGCGTGGCCGCAACAAGAAAGCCAGATTTCATTTACTTACAAACGAAGAAGTCAAAGCTATATATGGAGAATGGCCTGAGGCCATCGAAAACACGGTTAAAATTGCAGAGCAATGTCATGTCTCTTTTAAATTTGGTGACTATTACTTACCAAAATTTTCTGTTCCAGAAGGTCGAACTGAAGGCGAATTTCTTGCAGATATCTCTAAAACGATGCTTGAAGATCGCCTGACATTACTAAGCAAAGTCTATGGACCGTCTTTTGACGAAGATCGAAAAGCGGTCTATCGAGCCCGCTTGGATTACGAGATTTCCGTGATTCAAAAAATGGGATTTCCAGGATACTTTTTAATCGTTCAGGATTTTATTAACTGGGCTAAATCTCAAGATATTCCTGTCGGACCTGGTCGAGGATCGGGTGCCGGCTCTCTTGTAGCTTATTCTTTACGGATTACTGATTTGGATCCCCTGAGATTCAACCTACTTTTTGAAAGGTTTTTAAATCCTGAAAGAATTAGTATGCCTGACTTTGACGTCGACTTTTGTCAGGACCGGCGCGGCGAAGTTATTGACTATGTCACAAAGAAATATGGCGCGCAAAACGTCGCTCAGATAGCAACCTTTGGTAAAATGAAAACGAAACTTGCCATTCGCGACGTGGGTCGTGTGATGGAATTGTCATATGGCAATGTCGATCGCATTGCAAAACTGATACCTTCAAAGGTACAAAACGAAAAGGGCGAAGATATTGAGCCAAACATTGCTCTGGCAATGAAAGCAGAACCAAGGCTCCAAGAAGAAGCCGACAAGAATCCAACGATCGCAGATATTCTGAAAATCACTGCCGACTTAGAGGGCCTTAATCGTCAAACTGGAATGCACGCCGCTGGAGTCGTCATGTCTGATGGCCCTATGACAGATTACGTCCCTGTATTTACGACTGAAGACGGCGGACTCATCACTCAGTTTGAGATGAAAAATGCAGAAAAGGTTGGTCTCGTAAAATTTGACTTTTTAGGCCTCAAAACATTAACCGTACTTCAAAATGCTATTAAATTGATTCAAAAAGAAAGAGCACCACAGCTCGATATTGAAACGATTAACTTGGAAGACAAGACCGTCTATAAAAACATTTCTACTGGTTTTACCATTGGGATATTCCAATTAGAGGGCGATGGGATGATGCAGCTTGTCAAAAAGCTACAGCCTAGCTGTTTTGAAGACATCATCGCCTTAGTAGCCTTGTTTCGACCCGGGCCCCTTGGCTCTGGCATGGTTGATGATTTCGTCGAACGAAAACATGGACGCCAACAGATTAGATATCCCCTACCCCAGCTTGAAGATATCTTGCGCGAAACATACGGAGTTATTCTGTATCAAGAGCAAGTGCAAAAAACTGCTGTTGCGCTTGCAAATTATACCCCTGGTGAAGCTGATTTACTTAGAAGAGCCATGGGTAAAAAAGACAAAGACGTCATGGCCAAGCAAAAGGTTAGATTTCTTGACGGTGCAGCGCAAAATCAACTCGATCTCGAAAAGGCTGGAGAGATCTTCGATTTGATGGCTAAGTTTGCTGAGTATGGATTTAATAAATCACATTCCGCTGCATATGGACTCGTTTCCTATCAAACGGCATATCTAAAAACTCATTTCCGCGATCTTTATATGGCCGCGATTATGACTTGTGACGCAGACGACACCGATAAAGTCATTCGATATGCAGAAGATTGTAAGCGTATGCGAATCAGCCTTTTGCCTCCTCATATCAATGAATCTTTGCTTGAATTCTCGGTCCCTGAATCGGATGTGATTCGTTGGGGGCTTGCTGCAATTAAGGGAATTGGCGCTTCCAGCGTTCGACCGATCATCGAGGCTAGACAAGTTAGCGGGCCATTCAAAGATTTTGTCGATCTTGCTCAAAGGGTGAATCTACACCAAGCCGTTGGTAAAAAAACTTTGGAGCTCCTGATCAAGATTGGAGCGTTTGACTCCTTTGGTATGACTCGAAATCACATGCTATCCATCATTTCAGACATTGTTAAGTTCAGTGAATCTCTCCATGCGGATAAAAAGCGAGGTCAAAAATCACTTTTTGATTTTGCAACCGATAGTGAAGACAAATCACCTGCTATCACAGGGGCATTTCCCCAATGGATAGGGATTGAAAACTTAAAAGTTCCTGTCACTTTAGATGGCTTAAATGACGAAAAGAAACTGATTGGCATATACATGACTGGGCATCCCATTGATTTCTATCCACATGACGTCAAAAGATTCGCCAGATGCAATCTCTCTGAAGCATTCAATTTCGCCGGAAAAGGCGACTTCACAATGGTTGCCATCATTCAGGAAACAACAGAAAGGCTCACTAAAACCAATACTCGACTTGCATACATCAAGCTCGAAGATCGATCAGGCTCAATCGAAGCCATTATGGGTGCAGAAGATATACCTCTGGCATTTCCCGTCCCAGGAACACCAGTGCTCGTCAATGCACGAGTGCGAAAGCTTCCGGATGGCACTGTTTCAACTAGAGTTAAGCTCATGAGGGTTACTCCCTTAGAGCAGGTCAGGCAACAAGCAATAAAATCACTGACTATCACCATTGATGCACGCACTGCATCTGCGCGTCAGGGTGCTTCAGCACTATTGTCACCGAAAGAGCGCATTCAACAGATTCGCGAATCCATTGGTGATCTAAAAGGTAACACCGAACTTATATTTGAAATGATTTACGACCAAAGCAGTGCCAGAATAAAGGCACCGAATGGAATCGAACTTACTGACAAACTATTGAGAAAATTACGCGAACTCTCATGCAGTGGACGCTATGGCTGAAGAAATCCATCATTTTTCTTTAGGAAAATGCTGGCAATTGCGCCGAGGTGGCCTGTGTTTTCAGGCGCAGGTCTCAAGCTTCGAATCCTCTGAGTGGCATCGTTCAAAAGGCTTCCTTGTGGTGCAGTTAAATGTTGACACCCCTTTTTCATGGCAGTCAGATAAGCCTACGGATGTTTTGGAACAAGGTGGTGCAGCGGCAATTGTTCGCAAATATCTACCAACCGGAACTATTTCCGGATTCACGTCTATCTCGGATCCTAACTCAAAACAATTGTTGGTTATGGTCATGAATATTTCAAAAAGAAACCAAACCTTAGACAACAAAGACTCACCATCCGCCTCTGAATATGAGAACTTTAGAGTCTCAGTTTTTTTTGATCGTCAAAAATATATTGAGCTTGTTGATAGCAAAGAAGCCAGTTTGTTTAGGCTTGCGAAAGACGCCTTATACACAGTCAAAAAACAAACTGATTTGGTAGGATATACGTCTGCTAAATGCGAATTTGATACATTAAGTAGTTCAAAAATACTTCCTAATGCAAGAATGCCGCAAAATTCTGAAGTTTCAAACCAGGCAGATTATTTGGGCAATGAACCCCGTTCCCAAACACAAGATGTTGATCAGAATGCGCTCGGCACCACGCAAAACGATCCGCCACGAAATTCTGAGATTCAAAATGAACTAAAAATTTTGCGCGAAAAAATTAAACGACGTCGAAAGACTCTGATAAAAACTCTAAATCAGGACAGTCAAAAGACAGCTACATCTGATGAGGTAGCGCTTCTTGAGGTTAAGGCAAAATCTTTAGCAAATTGGCTCCACATGGTAAAACCTGACATGATCGTTTTGCATCTGTTGCCAGAGCAAGTGCCCTCAAAGGACTGGTCGCAGCAGCTTGAGATTGGCATTGATCCAGATATAAGCCCAGGAGAAAATTTGAATCGGCTTTATAAAACCTTAGCCAAGCGAAAGCGCTCACTAGACATGGGGCAAAAGCAACTTGCCAACATTAAAAAACATATTGAGATTTGCGACGAGTTGCTATTGCATTTAAAAGATGACGCTCATTCGCTGCCTATGCATTTGTATGAAAAGTTAGGCCGCATAGGGGTTTCAGTAGAACGAACTCATCAAGTATCTCCACTATCGAATAGCACCAACAATGCTAATACTCCTTCTCTAAGGCAGAACGCTGCGGCTAAAACGCTAAAAAACCAGATCGGACGATTGTTTCTATCCTCTACTGGAGCCTCGATCATTGTTGGGCGTAACGCAGGTGAAAACGATCGGCTTACAAAGGCGGCAAAATCCAACGATTGGTGGTTTCATGTGAAAAACAGCTCTGGCTCGCACGTTGTGGTACCTGCAAGATCTTTGACTAAATTCGAGTTAGATGATCATACAAAAAATGAGGCGTGCATTTTAGCTATTCATTTTTCATCGCAAGCGAACTCTCGAGAGTCTGAAGTAACCGTAACAACCAAAAATTACTTGCGTAAAATAAAAGGCGCGCCCCTTGGGCAATGGAATATTCAAAGAAGTTCCAGTTACCTTGTTCGCTATAGCGCAGGTGACGTGTCAAGCCTTTTCAATCGGGAGGTTCGACTTGATCGATCAAGATCCAAACAAGAAGATTAAGCCCTCTTTAGTTTTGAAAAGCGATCTCCATTTGCATTTATACGGCAGCATCACTGCCGATTCACTTTGGGAATTGGGAAAAGATCGTCACCGTCAATTGACAGACCGAATGAATTGGTATGTAAGCGAATATGAAAAAGCATTTCATATTCGACCAGATTATCAATCTTGGTGGAATTCCGAAAATAATTTCAATGAATTTTGTAAAACTATGCAAATTTTAGAACCTATGACTTTCGAACAGTTTCAAGCAAAATTTAATCTTATAATCGCTCTAAATCCACCCAGTCACTCGAATTTGGCACTTGCAAAGTCTGTGTTCCAAATGAATGCTGAGGTCGATGGAATTCGCGAATACCGCACTTTCATTCCACATTTTTTGAACGCCCAAGAGCGAGAACTATATATAGAGTCTTTGCTGAGGCTAGCCGAAACATACGATAGTGAAGAAAGCCGCATTTTACTCGCGTTTTCAATTGATAGAAATTTAGAAACATCCCTCAAAATGTATGAATGGCTTTTATACTTTCTTAAAAAAAATAAATGGGCGGAACCATTTGTGACGGGCATTGATTTCTGTGCCAGCGAGTATGGGCATTCACCAGAATCAAAACGCCAATTTTTTGAAACTTTTTTCCGTGATAAAACCGACAAGATTCACTCATTTGATCTCATGTACCATGTCGGTGAAATGTGGTCACAGATGTCTATTTGGACATCTATTCGGTGGATCGAGAACGCTGTTAGTATGGGAGTTAGTCGTATTGGACATGGCCTATCTGCTGGCATTCAAACTGGGGCGCTACTTGGAACGATCATGATAGAGGATCTAAGAGACTTTAAAGAGCATTGCGCATGGCTTAAACGGAACGAGCATGAACTAAATCAATATGGATACGGGAAAAATATGGTAGATGAATACATCACCAACGCTGTTATCCAATTTGATCGAGTCACTTGGACGATGACTGAATCGTTATGCCTCAATGTTTACGCATTCCAAAATGCGATTCTAAAAATGCTAAGAAAATTAAATCCCGTTTTCGAGGTCTGCCTGACGTCAAATTTGCGACTAGGTGGTCTCAAACACGTTCAAGACCATGCTATTCATCGATTTTTAGGTGCAGGCCTCCAAACCATATTTGCAACTGATGATCCTGGAATTTTTGATATCACTCTTG
>JAPLFV010000274.1:38592-41927 GCA_026390495.1 Pseudomonadota bacterium
AGGAAGATTTGCTTCTAAATTCTTACGGTTTCAAATATGACGAGCTTAACCGGTATGAAGAAAACGCACGACGTCTGATTCAATCCACAACCTAGCATTTTCACTTAGCGACAGAGGCTGGCAGCCTGCCCAGGTTCCGCTCCGATTCTTTGATCAAGGACTCGACCAGTACGATCAATCAAAGCCATGGTTGGTGTCGAGCCAATGCTATCAAGACCGTTAAAGTTTCTAGCAAAACCGTTGTGAGAGCCAGAATATTCATAAGAACTGCGACCTCCAAATGTGGAAGATCCCCCAATTGCAGACATCCAACTATTCAACTGCTGCGACGGTATAACGATCAATGCCTTGCAATTGCCGCCACCAGAAAAGCGACTGGACTGTTGCGAGAGATGCTGTGCTTGAGTAACGCACGGTCCACATCCTGGTCGTGAAAACTCAACGTAAAGATATTTTGTCGTCCAGTAGCTTGCAAGATTTACTTCACCCGACGAGCCCTTGATTCTCATGCTTCCGATAGAATCTGGAAGTGCCGGTAGACCATTTGATGGCGGAACAGTCGGTGTAGGAGTTGGCCTATATGGATTTGGATCGACTTGCTGAGTTGGAGTCGGAGTTGGTGCCGCGGGCGTTGGTGTTGCCGTCGGGGTTGCAATTGGTCTATTGGGATCATTTTGATCTCCGCCACCAAGAGAGTCGTCATCCTCTCTATCTTTCTTTGGCTCAACTGTTGAAATCTTGCCAGGAAATCCCATCGACTTTGCCAAACCCGAGGCTTCCAATGACATACTAATGTCAATGCGTCCTTCAGCAATATCGCTTTTTTTCACCAATACTGCCTCTCTAGCTGCATAGAATACTACATCGCTGCCATTTGACGCCGCACCAGATAGAGCTAATTTAATATGATAGTCACAACCTGGATTTAACTTTTTTGTTATAGAGGTTGTCGTGTAGTTTACTGTCTCGGCAAATTTACTTGCATCTTTGCACGATTTATCAACTGGAGACACAGATACTAGGATTGCTGTAATCGTATCGACCAATTTGTTGGTTGAGGTAGCGCTGGATCCAGCAGGCTGAAGCTTAGACAAATCAGGAAATTGCATCTGAACAATTCCTAGACCGCCGGCTGTTTGGTTGCCTCCAGATTGTTGTTTTTTTCGATCAGGGCCAGACGAAGAATTGTCGATTCCTTTAGGAGGTAAACAATTTGAAATGGCAACACTCATCATTACCAAAACTAAAATATGATAGGATGTTTTAAAATGAAATTTAAGGTTTTTCATATCACAACCTTCAATTGCAGTCCGACTGATTTCACAGTTTCAATCTCAGATGCTTCATCCACTGTTTGCACTCTATTAAAGTATGTTCCAAATACACCAACTTCTGAAGCGTCATTTGTCCAACTTCCTTGAACGTATCGCCATCTCAGACCTAAGGTCTGACTAAAATGATTGCTATAGACAACATAGCTGGCCTCAGACCTCGGAATTTCCTTTTCCTGATGCCAACGGCTAATCGATGAAAGAATCATGTCAAACGGAATTCGTTGATGATACCTCAAAGTTTGCGTTTGCGCACTCACTTGACCAAAATCAGTCGTTGTATCAATCTCGCCAACATCTTGGTAAATATCATAGGCCCCATGAATGGCGCTTTTGAGCATAGTGATATATTGTCGCCCTTCCACACCAGCGCTTTGCGCAGTTGGTCTTGCAGATGTTGAGGTTGAAGAAACATTGCCCATTAATATTGTCGTTGGTGTTGTCAAATGCGTGAGTCTCAAGGTAGCAGTTTTGCCGGACGCGTCAGATGCTACTTTTATCCTACGTCCGTCAGTATCCAAAAAATCTCTTTCTTCTTTATTTGTCTTTTGAAGACTACCGTCCAATGAAATGCGAAGAGTGTTTTCTCTCACCCACACACTTGACCGAAATGCAATTCGACTGTTTTCAAATGATTTCGGTTCTTCTCCCAGTGATTTGCCCTTGGTGCTTGACAAAGAAAGGCCAAAGGCAACACCATTTCCAATTCCTTGATCAACTCCAATACTCTGACTCGTAGACGATGGGTCTTTTGAAACTGACAAAGAAAGCCCTGAAACCCAGCCCATTTCTCCCGGTTGGAGATAATTATCTTCATGAACCAAATCAACACTGGTGATCGTTCCATTGTATTTTTCACTACCTTGAACGCTAGCAACACTCAAGGATGCTGACGTAGATGCAAGGGATTGCTCAGTCCATAGAAAAGCCATGACCAACACAAATGGAGTCAATTGCAATAAACAAAAACGCACGGTTCTGGGCGCAGTTTGTTCTGCACGTCCAGTCATCCAACGTTTCAATATATTATTACTATTATTTGCATGTAGGGCACGAACCACCACCAGCTCCTCCACCGCCTACCACTGCTTTTTCAAATTGACCTTGAACCGAGGCCGGCAAAGAATCACCTAAACCTTGAGAACCAGCTGGATCCATCATTGGGTCTACCAATCTAGATTTCCTAATCCCAACTTTAGGATGGATACATGAGCTGAATATTGAAAAACAAATTATAAGAAACAACAGGTTTTTCATTATTTGCCCCCCTTTTCACTACGAATTTTTGCAATCATAGTATTTAAGTCAGCAGGCTTCGGATGACCTGCAATTTTTTGATAAACAGTTCCGTCTCGACCAACGATTAAAACGACAGGTAAAGATGTAATATTTAACGGTTCAGCAATCTTTTCTCCGCCTTCGTCCAAAAGCGCATTTGGCAAAGCAGCCCTGACATCTTCAGGTTTAGATCTGAAATAACGCACAGCAGTAGGCATATCTTCGTCGATACTAACTGATACATAGCCCACACTGGTATCTGTCTTTGACCGTTTCGCTAATTGGGACATAACTTCACCGCAGCCTACACACCACGATGCCCAAAATTGCATGATGCTTACATCGTTTGATTTTAGAACATCTCCTAGAGTCTTCTTTTTCTTGCTGCCGACCAAGGTCAATTTAGGCTTTAGAGGTACCTTTTTAGCACCATCATCAGCAATCAATGGACTCGAAAACACTGACGACGCAATAAAGGCGACCAAAAGAATTCTCTTAAATTTAAAGGTTGTATACATTGTATTATTTACCTCAAACATTTTAGTTCCAAAACAAACTTTGCTCGCCTCAATTCAATCATTTTAAGTATTCAGAAACTTTACTTAGAACTTCCTCGTGCGTAGAATCATCAACAAACTTCTCTGCGGTTCCATCTTTTTTAACTACAATGTACATGTTGAAAAATTGATCTTCTCTTTTTCGTATCGATTTTGTGACTGACATATC
>JAPLFV010000015.1 GCA_026390495.1 Pseudomonadota bacterium
AACGGAAAGACCTGCTCATAGAAAAGGTGAAGTACAATGAAAATCTTTTTGATATTGGATATACCAAAGAAGGACGCGATTGGGTCATAATCACAAAGTTAAAGCCAAATTTGCCAATTGGATTCATTAAGGAAACTATTTACGTCAAAACCAATTCTATAGATTTACCTGAGCTTCCTATACCGGTCAGAGCTTCAGTTAAAGGGAAAATCACGTCATTTCCAGCATATTTAGAATTTGGATCAATCGTTAAGTCAAGCAGTTCAAATCGAACTTTAAATTTCACCTCCAACTCTAACTTCGATATTTTGTCTCATAAAATTGAATTAATGGTAAATGGCGCCTCTATAGACAATCCCGACAAGACAGTTAATTTGGCAATCAGCCCGATGCCAAACCACTCAAAAAAACTTTCTTTGGAACTTATGAATACCGGTCAATTCCAGGGAAGTGTGCACGGCAAAATTATTTTTGAAACCTCAAATCCGCTACATAAGAATCTTGCAGTGGATTTTTATTCGTTCTTCCGTTAATTGAGAATACCTTCCATTGCGATTTTATTGGATGCAGTAATGATCACAGGAAGCGTTAGACCTACAAGATTGCGCTCACTTTTCACCCGGACCGTTCTATAATGTTCACTTCTTCCAACATACATCCCCGGGATTTTTGAGTTTTCATAAAAAAACAGAACGTCGCGCACCTGGCCAATCTCGGCTTGATTTTGTTTTAATGTAATCGCATTCTGAATATCATTTAGACGTTTTAGACGAGCTTCCATTATTTCTTCAGATAAATGATTGCTAAAACGCGCCGCCGCAGTTCCTTTACGCGCAGAATACTTAAATGCGTATACAAAGCTATACTCCACTTCTGAAATTAATTTCAAAGTGTCTTCAAACTCCTCTTCCGTTTCGCCTGGAAATCCAACGATCAAATCTGTAGAAATTGCAATATCTGGCACAGCCTCCTTTAGCCAATTTATTCTTCCTAAATATTCAGAAACCGTGACTTTTCGTTTCATTCGCTCCAAAATATGATCATTGCCTGACTGGACTGGAAGATGAATATAACGACCCATTTTTTTATTTGAGGCGAATAAATTTGCCAAAGGACGCGTAAAATCGTGAGGATTGGACGTAGTAAATCTAATCCTCTCTAGCCCCTGAACCTCGCTCACAGCTTTCAACAGTTCAACAAAAGGCCCTCCATCTTGAGGAACGATCTCTGTTTTAATAAAATCCAACCCATAGCTATTCACATTTTGGCCAAGAAGTGTAATTTCCCTTACACCTTGATCTACGAGGCCTCGAACCTCATTCAATATTTGACTCTTCTCTTTTGAAACCTCTCTTCCCCTCGTAAACGGAACAACACAAAATGTGCAAAAGTTATTACATCCTTGAATCACATTTACAAACCGAGTGACCTCTTTCTTGCCTGAAACGGTCGGTGCTATAAATTTGCCTATATCATCAGTCGAAGTTGAATTTTGTTCTTCTGAATGCCGATCAAAGCCAAGAGCAACCTGAGGAACACCATTATGTGGAGTTGCATCAATGAAGTGACCAATTTGATCAATCTTGCCTGGACCAATTAAGATATCGATCTGAGGAGCAAGTTCAATTAGCTTCTTTCCATCCGCTTGCGCTACGCAGCCAGATACTGCAATTTTCAATTCCGGCTTTTTGTTTTTTAACTGATTTAAAACGCCTAAGCGGCTAAGTACTTTATGTCGTGCTTTTTCTCGAATATGACAAGTATTCAACAGAACTAAATCTGCCTCATCGACATTCAAAGTTAATTCATAATTTCTTTGCTGTAATAAACTCAGCATTTTCTCGCTGTCAGCGACATTCATCTGACAACCCCAAGTTTCAATATGAACTTTTTTGACAATTGCCGCTTTATCATTATTCAAATTGTTCAAACTGTCCATGCTAGCGCCTATTTTTCTTTCGTGCATCTTTTGCCTTTTTTCTAAGTTTCCTCATTTTATCTTTGTCAATTTTTTTAACAGGTACATTGCCACCTTGATTTCCAAAAAGATCGGGCATTCCCATTCCCGGCATTCCCATTCCCGAGGATGACCCCATCATTTGCTGGGCAGCCTTTCGCATTTGATTTATCTGATTCAATCCTTGCATGCCTGGAACCTTACCAAGCAATCCACCCATTCCTTTTCCCAACATACCCATCATATTCCGCATGGTCTTAAAGCGTTTGATCAAGTCATTAACATCTTGAGCCTTATTTCCACTTCCCCTAGCAATTCTTTTTACTCTAGATTCATTAAATACAGCAGGATTCAGCCGCTCCTGTTCAGTCATTGAGTCAATCATGGACTTAATTTTTACAAGCTCTCTATCATCTACATTTACTTCCTTTGGGATCATCTGCTGCATTGGAAGTTTTGCCATGATGTCTTTCAATGATCCCATCTTTTGAATCATCGAAAGTTGTTGATAGAAATCTTTAAAATTGAACTGACCACCCAACATCTTTTGAACTTCGGCTTCCTGATCTCCCTGATGAACTCGTTCAAAATCTTGCATTAGACCAATCACATCACCAAGTCCTAAAATTCGGCTTGCTAATCCTTCGGGTCTAAATTCTTCGAGTCTATCTAATCCTTCGCCCACCCCCAAAAACTTAAGTGGTTTCCCAGTAATACTTCTAATGCTCAGAGCTGCACCGCCTCGAGCATCTCCGTCTAGTTTTGTCATGATAACACCAGACAAATCCAGTCGGTCGTTAAATGCCTTCGCCGTGGTAACAGCGTCTTGACCCATCATAGCGTCGCATACAAAAAGTATGTTACTTGGTCGACATTTTGTTTTAATTTCATCCAATTCTGCCATTAACTCTGTGTCAATAGATAGCCGCCCAGCAGTGTCTAGAAGTACTGTGTCACATCCAAGCTCTAGTGCCTTAGCTACTGCTTTTACGCAAATATCGGCAGGCTTCGCACCAGGGACCGTAAAAACAGGGCAGTCAATTTTTTGCCCTAAAACTTTCAATTGATCAATCGCAGCGGGCCGGTAAATGTCAGCTGCAACAAGCAAAGGCTTCTTGTTCAATTTAGTCATGAGATATTTGCACAATTTTCCAGTTGAGGTGGTCTTTCCACTTCCCTGCAATCCAACCATCATAATAACTGTCGGATTTTGCTTGTTGAATATTAAGCTGGAGTCAGCTTCTCCCATTATCGAAATTAATTGCTCATGACATATTTTTGTAAAATGATCACCCGGCGAAACTTTAAGCCTCTTTTCTCCACTTCCAACTTTAAGCTGAACGATTTGACCAATTGCTTGTTCTTGCACCTTCGTAATAAAATCTTTCGCAACGCCATATTCAACATCTGCCTCAAGCAAACTTTTTCTTATTTCGCCAATTGCATCTGAAACATTTTGTTCAGTAAGCAGCGCTTTTCCCGAAAATTTGTCTTTAGCCAATTTAAAGCCGTTACTCAACACATCAAGCATCGATATCTCCGTCACATAATGTCAAAAATAAAAATTAAAATTCCAATACAATATCGCAAAAATTTTAGCGCACACTCTTTTAAAAACGCGATTCTTCTCTCGCCGTCAAAATTCCCTCGTCCAATATTCATATGGCATTTTTTAATTCAACCGGAATGCTGATCAATCAACCCCCCTCAAAAAGTGATACCTCCAATTTCTAAGGGTAAAATTTCCAATTGTTGCAAAGGAAGAATAAAAAATGCGACTTCCTAAAAAATGAAACACATGAAAACTGCCGACTTACCTTTTAGCTAGGGATTCCCTGCCTCAACTCTACCAATCCTGGCAATAGCTTTTCATATAATGAACCAATGAAACTCATTGTCGAATTTCCATCTGTAAGCAAATGGTTCAAGCAGTCTAAATTGCAATTTATTGCAATCTTTGCCACAAGGCCTTTTAGAGACGTATAGCCTCCTTGCCGAGTTTCGTCAAGGCATCAGATTTTTAATATATTCAATAATTTCAGAGGTTTTCTTTCCAACTTTTTATGGCGAGCTGAGATTCTCGACCCCAATCTAAAAAACCCGAAGTTTCTATCAATTGGTCCCCTAATTGCTAGCCCATCGTGTTTTTCCATCTTTCGAAGACTGCCTAAAGAAGCAATTTCCAAATTTTCGTGTCTATTTTGATCGATGTCTTCGCCGTCGACGCCAGAACCAGGTACATTTTGAGGAATGGAACAAGTCGCTTTCACCCCATTCTTGATCAGCATCATTCCTTTTGCAATCTCGAATAGGACTTTAGAATCACTGAAGAAAGGATGCCAACAACTACTTCCTAAACTACCTTGAGAATGGAGGTGTTCTCCAGGATCCACCTTCGACACATACTTACTGGGCGTGGACTCATATGGCCCTACATTTAATATATTTGCAGCGACCTGAATCAGTCTTTCACTCACTGAGACATCAGGTACAAAAATAACTCTAAATGTAACTAATCCCCTTTGTGGGTCGCTTTTGGGGAGTTCGGTCTCTGGAATTCTTATAGACAAGTTCCCCGGCCGACTAGAGCTTTCAAACAATCTTTTAAGTATCGATATTTCTTCAACAGCTTTATACAGACCGAACAGTGCTGCATCACGCCTTTCACTAACTGAACCAGAGCAAAGCGCCGCCTGCCAACGAGTTGAAGCCATAACTAGTGGCATTTCTTCTCGCTGTGAAAACTTTATTAGCTTACAAAATTTAAACAAATTTCCTTCCGATGAAACATCCAAGGAAGCTTTCGCTAATGACATCGTTAGGCCAGCTCTTCTGGCGAGGACATACGGCTGTCGACTCCACTTTCTAGTCATGCCTAGCTGAAAGTCTTCAATCTTAACAATAGCAGATTGAGGCATCAACTTTACAAGTCTGCATTCCCAACCATTCTTTATCATTTCAATTCCAAGACAATCTGTAGTAGCACTGCGCAAAGTTGTATCTACAAGAGACTGAAATTTATCAATTAAAACGTTACTCGCAAATATTGAAATTTTGCTTGTTTGAATAGAATCACATAGAACTCTCTTCAATTCAGAATCAAGTGAAACAGGTATCTTGAACCGAGACTCACCCAATGAAAAAATGGCAAATTCACTCTTCCAGTCCTGCTCATACTTTAATTCTGACGGCTGACCGGCTGAGAAAATTACCGTTTTAAATCGAAATCTCGATTCTATGCAAGAACTGGGATGTATTGACGCTATCTCGCTGGCAAATCCATCGCCAGCAATGCGAACCGGTATCCAAGCAGGGCTAAAATCCTCATGTACCGTCACCAGGGATTGATCTGTTTTTGAACGATTCAAAGAATTAGATTGTTCAATATTCGAACGAGACCTACAAGATGAAGCACCTACAATTCCAAACAATATGATTACTAGAATGGAAAGCTTGTATTCAAGACCTTTCCCAACACGATCCAACGGACTAGTCATAATTATTTCAAATTGATCAAAGTTTCGAGATACTTTGGACAGCAAACTCAACTTTTTCATGGAGCCCCCCTACTTCGGGATTGCTTGCTTCGACAATTGCCGACACTGGTTGCGTATTTTTCAATACATGCCTAGCAATCTCGACACCTTCAGCATTCTCAGAAATAAGTATCACATCCTTCAGATGAGATTGACCCTTCATAGCTACATCTGCCCACTTATATAGGGACTGATCAGTAACGAAATGACGCTTCAATACAATTTTTTGAAAAGTCGTTTTAGTTCCGTCAATAATGTCAGTCTTTCCAATTTCTCTAGCTGGCCCGAGAATTACAGGGTCGAAAGCACCGAAGCTAACTCCGTCAATCTCAACAATCATTTTTGCAGCACCATCCGAAAAACCTGCAGGCAGGCGTGAAGTTCCAGCAAGAGGAATCAACACGAAACCCAATAATCCCAAATTCAATATCCTCATCAGATTTGAACGAGTCTTACTTTCATTCGATCGACTTCGATCTAAAATCACAACTTTCTCCAACCTGGTAATTCGATTATTTTGAATTCTAAATTAACAATATCATATTGCGAAATAAAAGACCACATCACACACTTTTTTTCTTGACAATTTACAAGACAGTTATCGGCAGGACTTTAAGAAATATTAGCTATAGCTTCAATTTCCACATTAACGTCCTTTGGCAATTTTGAAATCTCAATGGTAGCTCGCGCCGGAAAAGGTTGCTTAAAGTAACTGCCGTACACTTCATTAACCTGGGAAAATTTAGCTATATCTTTTAGATAAATTGTAGTTTTAACAATATCATCCATTGTCCCACCGGAGGCTTCTAATATTGCCTTCAAGTTTTCGAGAACTTGACGGGTTTCTGCGACAATCCCGGCATCCACTACGCTCCCAGTTTTTGGGTCAATTGGTATTTGCCCGCTTATAAAAAGTAAATTTCCAACTCTAATTGCCTGAGAATACGGCCCAATCGCGCCCGGAGCGTTTGTCGTCTGAATGGCCTGTTTTTTCATATTAGCATCCTCACAATAATATTAATAATCTTATAATGCTACTCGTACTTTTTTAAAAAACAATCATTTTCTACAATATATTCGCGGTTGTATTATTTAATTTGGCAATTTATACTCTTTGTTTATTTGTATAATCTTTACACATTTGTAGATTCGCAGCAATGCGGGGGCGGGCCAATGATTTTCCCTCAAATAGACCCAGTAATTTTCAGCCTAGGGCCTATTCAGCTTCGTTGGTATTCATTGATGTATGTTTTTGGTTTGATTGCTACTTATTACTATTTTAGACGTTCTTCCAAACTTGGCTCTTTAAAACTCAACGACGCTCAAATTGAAAATGTCATGTTGTATAGCCTAATAGGGATGATTTTAGGTGCCAGGCTGACATATGTGTTTGTCTATAATTTTAGTCACTATATTGAAAATCCAATGGAAATAATTGCTACATGGAAAGGCGGGCTGTCTTTTCACGGTGCTATCATCGGAATTGGTATCGCTGTGATTATTTTCTCCAGAAAATTTGAGAAGAGCTTCTTCAATATCATGGATCATATGGTGACAATTGCTCCAGTAGGACTGGGCTTTGGGAGAATAGGAAACTTTATCAATGGCGAGCTGTGGGGGCGAGTTACTGACGCTCCTATTGGCGTTATTTTCCCCGATGGTGGCCCTCTTCCAAGGCATCCTTCTCAGTTGTACGAGTCGCTGTTTGAAGGTTGGATTTTGCTTGGAATTATGTTGATTATTCGAAAATCAAATCCTAAACCTGGAGTTTCCTCCGCATTGTTTTTAATTTTTTATGCAACATTTCGTTTTTTCATTGAATTCTTTAGGGAGCCTGACTCCCAACTTGGAACGGTGTTAGGCCCTTTCAGTATGGGCCAGCTTTTATGTGCAATAATGTGGGTCATAGGTGGCGCAATATTAGCTTGGAGTTTAAATCAGCCTTCAGCCGAAAGAAGGGCTTCTTAAATCACACTTTCTGGAATTTGGTCCAATCGAGTTACATAGGCATTCTTTAACAATAATTTTTGCGATAATTTAATTTTAAACTTTATATCTGTGGTTGCGACTTTTTAGCTCCTCGCACCACTCCATATATTTTGCGAAGCCAAGCGCCTTAATTCTTGCAATTGCTGTGAATTGAACATTCGTCGGCTTCTAAACCTTATCTGACTAAGATCCAGATCTCAGACAATAAGATTGCTAAACGGACTCAAAACTCGATTTTCGTCTCACCGAAAATAATTTTAGAATTTAAAGCTCCCGTCATTGCAATAGCCAACGCATCTGTAGCATCTAGGGGCAGCTTACCTCGCTTAAAGCCCAATAGAGTTGTGATAGCGTTAGCTACTTGCTCCTTAGAAGCTTGACCCGAACCGCCTATAGTTTGTTTAATCTCCGTCGGCGCATATTCGACAGTTGCAAGCCCACATCGTCCAATTGCAGCTATGATTGCCCCTCGCGCCTCACCCATACGCAAACTGCTTTGAGCATTAACTCCATGAAAAGCCTTCTCAATGACTACTTGAGATGGAGATATCTCTAAAACTAAATCATAAATTGCCTCGTGAATCGCAAACAGTCGTTCGCACGAGGTCAATTTTAAGTCGACCCTCAACACCCCGACATCAATAAGACGCCAGTCATTCATGCCCCGAGGACTCAATTTAAGCGGAGACAAAGCCGCAAATCCTATGACGCGAGAACCGGGATCGATACCCAAAAAAATTGGTCTTGTTTTCAAATTTATATCCCAAATTCCTGTGAATAACTATATTCTACCAGTCTGCATCCTTGAATTACAATCAATATGTACGACTGACAATTTTGATTATAGTAAAAATGAAAACGAGGTTTCATGAATTTCCCCCAAACTCGCATGCGCCGAACTAGAATGAAAAAGTTTTCTCGAGATTTATGCAGAGAAAACAACATATCTAAAAGCAATTTGATTCTCCCAGTATTTGTACGTCCGGGCACCCAAGGCGCTGAGGAAATAGGAAGTATGCCAGGTGTTTTCCGACATGATTCCAACTCATTGTTAAAAATCTGCGAAAGTGCGCTCAACATCGGCATACCAGCAGTCGCCGTTTTTCCTATTGTTCAAGGCAGCCAAAAATCGGCCTCAGCCTCATCTGCATGGGATGCATCAGGACTAGTTCCAACCATCGTCAGATCCATCAAAAAAAACTTCCCAGAACTCGGGGTTATTACAGACATTGCACTCGACCCGTACACCCTTGATGGCCAAGATGGACTTTGCAATAATCTAGGCGAAGTAGACAATGATGCGACAATTGCCGCCCTCATAAAACAGTCTTTGTGTCATGCTGAGGCTGGCACGGATATTATTGCACCATCTGATATGATGGATGGCCGGATAGGAGAGATTAGAAAGTCACTGGAACAAATGAGATTCACTAACGTCATGATACTTTCATATGCTGCAAAATATTCTTCTAGCTTCTATGGACCTTTTCGTGAAGCAATTAATTCTAAATCTTCTCTTGGCATATCCGACAAACACTCCTACCAAATGGATCCGGCAAATGTGTCAGAAGCAATGCGAGAGGTTGCGTTAGATGTATCTGAAGGTGCTGACATTGTAATGGTAAAGCCTGGACTTCCTTACCTAGACATAATCTCTAAAATTCGAGATAGGTTTGACTGCCCTGTTTTTGCCTACAATGTAAGTGGAGAGTATTCTATGATTAAGGCTGCAGCTCAGAATGGTTGGCTTGACGAGAGAAAGGTCGTAATGGAAGCGATGCTAAGTTTTAAGAGGGCTGGAGCTAGCGGCATATTCACTTATCACGCTCTAGATGTTGCAAAATGGCTGACATAGTGGAACACCCAGTCCAACTTGAACGAGTTTCAATCCGAGATTTGATGGATTTCTTGATTGAAACCTGTCGCATTGCAATTGAATGCGGCTGTTCCAGCAATAGGATAGAAAATTTGGTTGCTAGGCTTGGAGATGCTTGGGGATACCAAGTTGAATCTGCAGCACTCCCCACCGCAGTTTGGATTACAATTAGAGGGAGAGGGCAACAGCTCTTAGAACTCGTGCGAGTTAAAGCATGGGCGATCAATCTCAATCGTTTGGCTTTATTGAATGATTTAGTGGATGATGTCGAAAATCACCGAATATACCTTGACGAAGCCGTAGAAAAGCTAAAAGCAATACGCATTTCACCAAGTCCATATCCTTCATGGCTCACGTTGATTGCAGGTGGAGGTTCCAGCCTAGCACTTATTTATACAAGTGGGGGGCGCAATCTAGAGCTGGCGGTTGGATTTGTGATTGGAATTGTCTGTCAGCTTACCTCACTACTTTTTTCTAAAGACAGCCGAAGATTTTTAGCTGAATTTGTCTCTGCAATGACCGTTGCTTATGCAGCATCGATTGCCGTCCAGCTTTTGCCAGATTTAAATATGGCCAGGATTATAGTTGGTAGTCTGATTTCGCTTTTTCCAGGGCTAGTTTTCGTCAATGCACTACATGAAGTGGCGCAAAAGAATCTTTCCTCAGGATCAGCAAGGCTATTGGAAGCATGTATGATTGCTATCAATCTATCTTTTGGGGTGGCTGCAGCCCTGGGATCTATTCGATATATCGCGAGAATGTTGGCATGATCATGACTGATTTACAGACGAATATTGTAATTGTTCTGATGGGTGGTGCCTGCTTTGCAATTGTTTATAAAATACCTATACGATACTTTTTCCACGCTGCAGTGTTAGCTATGCTTGCAAAGCTCTCAATGGAATTTCTTCAGCCGCACAGCCACATAGCTTTTTCAACTTTTTTAACAAGTTTTGCTATTGCTTCGATAAGTCACATAATTGCAAGGATAACAGGAAAGCCGGCGCAAGCATTTTTAGTTCCAGGAGTCATGTATCTCGTGCCGGGAACTGCAATTTATAAAGGTTTTTCTGCTGCTCTAGTAAATGACTTTTCTGTAACAGTTCCATCGTTAATTTCCACTTTAACCACAACAGCCGCTATTTCATTCGCTCTCTTATTGGCAAATTGGGTGGTGCCTAGCAAAAGAACTTTATAGGGTTACCCCATAAGACACTGTGAGTTCCCGTTCAAATGGCGATTTTTCGGGGAATTTATATAAAAACAGACTGTACTCTGCCAAAAAATACATTCTAGGGCCGAATTTTACGCCGGCACCCGCGCCGACAGTCGGTTTATATTTTATTTGAGTGACAAGTGAAACCACAGGCTTATCTACTTCTTCTTTCTTGAACTCTCTTTGCGTTGCAACTACTCCAGCCTTAGCTCGTAAAATAAAAACACTAAAACTTGGGTCTAACACCACTGACGCAGCGCCCTTTCTCTGAGTTTCAACAATTTTAACTTCCTTGTCTGGATTTGATGTATCCATCGACATATCCTTTTCAAAGTCAATTTCTCCATAATCATCTACAGCTTGATTTGTCTTTGAGGTCGTGGTCAATTCATTCTGACCAACTCCAAGTTGAAACTTGAATATGCGAAAGAAACCGATAGATCCACGCAAGCCTACGGTCGTTCTTTGTTTAATTACCTCTGTTTCAGTAGTTGCGGGTTTAGATTTATTCTGACCGGCTTTCTCTGGTTTAACCTGTTTAGTTGAACTTACACTTACGTACGGCTCAATTGTGACTCCAGAAAAAGCTGAATTGCCATTAAGCCCGATTGTAAAAAACAAAAGCAAGAAAGCTAAATTATTTCTCATTTGACTCTCCTTAGTAGGATTTAGTCATTTGTCGGATGAAAAAAATTTAACTATAATGTGACAAGGCACAATTTTTTATTTAACCAAAACACCTCCAGATGCCTCGGCACGAACACACCTGATTTTACACTAGTTTCTGCATTTATTTAGCAGTTGGTCAAACACAACAAAGGTACATGTACTTAAAGATCAAATTTAATTCCCTGGGCAAGCGGCAAATTGCTTGAAAAATTTATGGTGTTGGTCTGCCGCCTCATATAAGACTTCCATGAATCAGAACCTGATTCTCGCCCGCCACCAGTGTCCTTTTCACCGCCAAAAGCGCCACCAATTTCTGCGCCTGAAGTACCAATATTAACATTCGCAATTCCACAATCTGATCCCCAGTGCGACAAAAATTGTTCTGCTTCCATAAGGGAATCTGTGAAAATACTTGAACTAAGTCCCTGATCTACCTCGTTCTGCATTTGAATTGCGTCATCAATTGTTCCTTCGTACTTCATTAAATAGAGAATAGGTGCAAAAGTTTCATGCCCCACTATCATCATATTCCTTGTCGCTTCAACAATTGCAGGAACTACATAACATCCAGATTCGAATTGCGGTAAAACTTGGCCTCCAAAAATAATCTTTCCACCCTGCTCAACGGCAGTTTTCAAGGCCAATTGCATTCCATCTACAGCTTCACGATCTATTAATGGACCAACATGATTTTGTTGGTCTAGTGGATTGCCGATTCTTAAACCTTTATAAGCCTTGACCAGTGAATCCTTTATTTTATCAAAAATATTTGCGTGTACTATCAATCTCCTAGTAGTTGTGCACCTCTGACCGCAAGTGCCAACTGCGCCAAAAACTATGGCTGGTGCGGCCAATTTTAAATTCGCCTTTTCAGTCAAAATAATTGCATTATTTCCACCGAGCTCAAGAAGTGTCTTACCGAGCCTTTGACCGACCACTTGGGCCACATGGCGACCCATTCGCGTGGATCCAGTTGCAGATACAAGCGAAATCCTCCGATCCTTCAACATTGGCTCGCCTACCTGAGACACGTCTCCAATTATTAAACTTAAAACTCCAGCCGGAATTTGATTTTCCTTTAGAACACTCTGAATAATATTAAAGCATGCAACTGCGGAAAGAGGTGTTTTTTCACTAGGCTTCCAGATGGAAACATTTCCGCAAACCATAGCAAGAAAACTATTCCAAGACCAAACTGCAACTGGGAAATTAAATGCAGATATTATTCCTACAACACCCAGTGGATGCCATTGCTCATACATTCTATGTACTGGGCGCTCTGAATGCATTGTTTGACCATAAAGCTGTCGCGATAATCCAACAGAAAAATCAGCAATGTCAATCATCTCTTGAACTTCACCAAGTCCCTCTTGAAGGGATTTGCCCATTTCGTAGCTTACCAATTGGCCCAATGGCTCCTTAAATTCTCTCAGCCTATTTCCAATTTTTCTCACCAAATCACCACGAACGGGAGACGGCACTTGACGCCAGTACTGAAATGCTTTCAGCGCGCGCTCAACGGTAGATTCATAGTCTTTGATGGATGCCTTCTGCACTGTACCCACGATACGACCATCGACAGGACTAAAACTTTCGAAGAAGTCATTTGTATTTAATTCAACTGGAGCAATCCCAGTATGCAAGCCACTCACTTTACTCTCTATACCAAGCTTTGATAAAATAACTTTCATGTCCAAGGTCCACCCCCAATGCACGTTGATAAGCTTTCGCAGAAGACTTCATTCAATCACAGATGGATTTCATTTTCATTCAATAAGTATAAAGGCATACAATTTATTTCAATTAAAATAATATAATATATGGAAAATTCCAGCTTTATTGGTTTATGATCACTCGCATCTTGGCGCTTCATTTATTGTTTCTAGGTCTGTAGTCCAATTCAATTTTGTATTGGCATTTTATCAGGGATTTTTAAAATATGTCCTCATCGTTTATTGCAAAACGTTACCTTACCGCAGCTAAGGGCAGTGGTTTCTTGTCGTGGATAACCGTCTTATCGATTTCAGGAATTACAATCGGTGTTGCTGCAATGATCGTAGTTCTTTCCGTGATAAATGGTTTTGAGACCGAGTTGAGAAAGCGTTTTCTAGCTGCAAACGCGCATATTTTAGCGTTTCAATATCCTCACGGGCTCGATAATATTGAGCAATGGATTCAGACTTTCGACAAAGATTTCGGTGATGAATTGACTGGGATCTCACCCTTTGTTCATTCTGAGACAATGATCACAAAAGAATCGCTAATGCATAACGTATTGATTAGAGGAGTTGACCCAGAATTACGAAAATCAGTTCAAGACTATGGCGAACTCATCACTCCTAAGAATGCAATGGATCTCCTGCAACTAAGAATGAAGAATATAGACTCAACGAGTGTTCCACCTATAGTATTGGGATCCGGACTGGCAACTTTGTTAAACGCAAAAGTAGGCGACGTGGTTTCTCTGATTTATCCCGAAGCAAACCAGGCAGGGGAGCTCAGAAAATACGCAGTCGTTGGTATCTATGACTCAGGTTTGCGGCATTACGACAACAAGCTTGGAATTGTTGCTCTTCCAGATGCGCAAAATTTATTCAACATGAAAGACCGGGTACACGGTCTTGAGATTGGACTTAAATCGCCGAATGATAGCATTTTAATTGCCGCTCGAATGGGCGACAAGTACACAATGACCGTAAAGGAATGGCAATCATTCAATCGACCAATGTTTGAAGCCATGAAAATGGAGCGATCGGTAATCTCACTAATCGTTGCGCTTGTAGCATTCGTAGCAAGTTTTAATATTTTAACAACGCTTTTTATTGTGGTCACTCAAAAACAGAGATCCATATCAATTTTGAAGTCTCTCGGAGCGTCAAACGGGTATGTTATGCGAACATTCATATCTCAAGGCTTCTTTATCGGGATTGTTGGAGCAACTCTAGGAATGGCTCTTGCCTTTATAATCAGCTTAATTCTTGAAAGGTACCAGATTGTAGATTTGCCAGATTTATACTTATTGGTAAAACTTCCGATAAAATATGATTATAAAGTCTATCTTTCGATGGCAGCGGCAGGAGCTTTCATCTGCCTAGTTGCAGGAATATACCCTGCCTGGGTAGCCGCACGGTTAAACATTGTTGACGGATTCAAAGGAAGGTCTACCAGTAAATAGCTACAGCAACTGCATGTCAATTATGCTTATTTTTTAAACTTATCAATCAAAGCATTTTTATTTGACCCTAAGTTCCTATAAGATGGTAGCATTTCCACACAACTTAAACTCTTTAACTGGACAAGAATTCAATGGCAAAATATAAGAAAAAGAAAGTCATTGATTCTCAAGTTGATCTAAAAAAAGATTCCCCACAATCTACAACAAATATGACTCACGCTTCCTTTGATGCCTCGGCTCCAGATCAAAAGAGGCTCAAAAAATTAGCTATGGGTAGTTTAAAATTGCAGTTTGCGGGCGACCTAGTCTTAGTGAAAAATCCACAGAAAGTTTCGTCTGGATTATTCAAAAGGTACACTGAGTTATTTGAAGCAATAGCTAATA
>JAPLFV010000025.1 GCA_026390495.1 Pseudomonadota bacterium
ATTTAGTCTCTACTTTTCCACCAGCGGCTTCGATGGCTTTCTTAATTTTTTCAGCTTCTTCTTTATTCACTGCCTCTTTGATTGTTTTTGGCGCGCCTTCAACAAGGTCTTTCGCTTCTTTCAACCCTAAGCCAGTGATTGCTCTTACTTCTTTGATGACATTGATTTTGTTAGCGCCGCCATCCTTCAAAATCACAGTAAATTCAGTTTGTTCTTCTGCTGCAGCTGCAGCTGCAGGAGCGGCCGCAAACGCTACCGGAGCAGCGGCAGATACACCAAACTTGGTCTCTAATTCTTTAACCAATTCGGATGCCTCAAGAAGAGTTAGATTTTCTAGAAATTGAATAACTTGCTCTTTAGTAACAGACATATTGTCCCCCTGTCTCTGGATTTCCGGGCTACGACCTCGCAGCCTCAAAAAACCCGATGTTTTAAGATTTCTTTTCCTTCACCGCATTGATGACCAAAACCAAACTTCTAGGCACAGCATTTAGGACTCCCAGTAAACCACGATGTGGAGATACCAATAGACCCACTAACTGGCCAAGCAAAACTTCCTTTGACGGAAGTGAAGCAATTGCCTTAACTTCCGCAGGCGTAATAGTTTTAGAGTCCATCACTCCTGCGGTTATTTTAAATAACTCTTTACCTTTCTCAAACTCAACCATTGCCTTAGCGCCTGCGGCGGCATCACCATACAAATAAGCTACGCCAATGGGACCTTTTAGGCTTGTTTCAAGTCCAGAGAATCCATCTTGCTTGCCAGCTACAGCCTTTCGAGCAACCCGATTCTTAAGAACTCTAAATTCACCGTTTACTTTCCGTAAATCACGGCGCAACGAAGTCAATTCTGCAACTGTTAATCCTCGATACTCAGCAACTATTGCAGCTTTTGCTTTCGAAAATCGCCCCTCAAACTCAACTCTTAAAGCTTCCTTAGCCTTGCGGTCCATTGCCATGATAAAATCCCTCGCTTCAATTCAAAATTAAGATCTAAAAGGAGCTGCATCAACTTTAATGCTTGGACTCATTGTTGCTGAAACACTGATCTTCTTTAAAAATGTACCCTTTGCTGACGCAGGCTTAGCTCGCACAACAGCCTCCACTACAGCCTTGGCGTTCTCATGTAGCTTTTCTGCGGCAAAACTAATCTTACCAACAGGTGCATGAATAATCCCAGCCTTATCGACTCGATATTCAACTCTTCCGGCCTTAAGCTCGTTAATCGCCTTCACTACATCCATCGTTACTGTTCCCAATTTCGGGTTTGGCATCAAACCTCTAGGGCCCAAAACTCGACCTAATTTACCGACGACGCCCATCATATCGGGAGTCGCTATTACTTGTTCAAAATCCAACCATCCACCACTAATTTTATTCGCTAGGTCATCGCCCCCAACCGCTTCGACACCAGCATTGCTAGCCAATTGAGCGGCCTCGCCTTTAGCAAACACAACAATCCTGACTGACTTACCAGTACCGTGAGGTAGCGCAACTGCCCCTCTCACATTCTGATCAGCTTGTCGAGGATCCACTCCCAAATTAATGGCCAAATCGACGGTCCCGTCAAACTTGGTATATGACACGTCTTTCAGCAATTTAACCGCGTCTTCAAGTGAATAATTGGTAAATCGATCAACCTTGGAAACTACCGCCCTATATTTCTTTCCTCTAGCCATAAATTCTCCGTAGTTCATGCGTACACAATTTCATGTACTCCTACATTATTTCCGGCGGACATCGCCGTAAAACACAAAATAAATATCAGGTTACTTCCAAACCCATGGATCTTGCTGAACCCGCAATAATCTTTGCGGCCTGCTCAATATCATAAGCATTTAAATCGTCCATTTTCATTTTAGCAACTTCTTTGACCTGCGCCATCGTCACTTTTCCACAAGTAGCTTTCCCAGGTGTCTGTGAACCCGACTCAATTTTAGCTACCTTTTTCAATAAACTAGTGGCCGGAGGGCTTTTTGTAATGAATGAAAATGACTTATCAGCATAAACTGTTATTATAGTTGGAAGAATATCTCCAGTTTGCTTTTGAGTCTTAGCGTTAAACTCTTTGCAAAACCCCATAATGTTAACTCCGCGCTGTCCAAGAGCTGGACCAATCGGAGGGGAAGGGTTTGCCTTGCCTGCTGGAATTTGAAGTTTAATAAACCCGACAACTTTTTTTGCCATTTAGACCACCCTGTGACATCATTTTCACTAGTACAAACTTAGCGATGTTTAAACGAGTCGAACTCTATATATTTATTTTTACTGCATGTCAATCAATCAATTGACAAATCGACATTCAGGTCTACAACTAAATCTTTTCAACCTGCACATAGTCAAGTTCCACCGGCGTTTCTCGTCCAAATATACTCACAAGTATACGTAACTTCATTTTGTCCGGTCGTACTTCATCGACGATCCCATCAAAATTTGTAAATGGGCCATCTTTTACTTTGACACTTTCGCCCTTTTTGAAAACTACTTCCGAGGCAATTGCGGCTCTTTGCGCTTCGACCGCTTCTGGAGAAGTCAATCGAATAACCTCGGCATCGCTGATCGGCCTTGGAGTTTTTGCATTTCCAACAAAACCCGTGATCTTTGGAGTCTCTCGGACTAGCACGCTAGTCGCATCATCAAAATCCATTTCAACCAGTATGTATCCTGGGAACGAAGTCTTTTCTACTCTCTTCTTCTTACCACTCTTTAAAACAGTTTCAGACGCAATTCGGGGCACAAATATTTGCCCAAATTTATTATCCATCTTTTGAGCTTTAATTCTGTCAACTAGACCCTGTTTAGCCTTTTCCTCGGAACCCGAGTATGTATGGACAACAAACCATTTCTTCGAACTAAAACCGGATTCCATAACAGGCTCCATTTATCTATGCCAATAATAGTTTCAAAATTTTTGCACATGCCAAATCAAAAACTGTTAAAATGGCAGAAAAAATAGCGACAACGATTACTACAATCCACGTCAATTTCTTGGTATTTTCCCAAGAAGGCCAAGATACCTTTCTCAGCTCACCGATAGAAGCTAGAAAATAGTCATTCCGTTCTCTATCTTTCACCAACAACCAAAGACAAATAACAGCCAACAAGCCAGCTGCTATAGTACTCCCAACATTGTAGGACGCATCAAACCTCTCTAACCAGCCAGACTTTAGACCGGCGAACATTATCGCCTTCCAAAATATCAATCCAAAAATAAAAGCCGCTGCAACATAAGCAGTACGTAACCAGGTTGCGTCATCTTTTTGCATAAATATGTCCTATAAACTCTTAGTAACTCTCGCTTAACTACTCACGAAAAAATGGCAGGCGAGGAGGGACTCGAACCCACAACAAACGGATTTGGAATCCGCCGCTCTACCATTGGAGCTACTCGCCTAAATCTCCAGAACAAAAGTCGAGCGAACGGCTTAAAAACTAACTTAAACCATTCGCTCGACTAAGAAAATCAATCTAAGATCTCAGCTACAACACCAGCCCCAACTGTTCTTCCACCTTCTCGTATAGCAAACCTAAGATTTTTATCCATAGCGATTGGTGTAATCAATTCCACGTCCATAGCGATGTTATCGCCAGGCATAACCATTTCAACATTATCAGGAAGCTTAATATTACCTGTAACATCTGTTGTTCTGAAGTAGAATTGCGGTCTATAGCCTTTAAAGAATGGAGTATGACGTCCGCCTTCTTCTTTTGTTAAGATATAAACTTCGGCTTTAAACTTCTTGTGAGGAGTTATGGAGCCTGGTTTCGATAATACTTGGCCACGTTGTACGTCTTCTCTTTTCGTTCCACGTAAAAGAACTCCGACGTTATCGCCCGCACGACCTTCGTCAAGCAATTTGCGGAACATCTCTACTCCAGTGCAAATTGTTTTCTGAGTATCTCGCAAACCGACGATTTCTAATTCTTCACCAGTCTTAACGATACCTCTCTCAACTCTACCAGTAACAACGGTTCCACGACCAGAAATCGAGAACACGTCTTCAATAGGCATCAAGAATGGCTTATCAACTGGACGCTCAGGCATAGGAATGTATGAATCACAAGCTGCGATAAGGTCGCAAATCTTTTTGCCCCATTCGCTGTTTGGGTCCATTGACTCAAGTGCTTTCAGTGCGGAACCTTGAATAATCGGAGTATCATCTCCAGGGAATTTATACTGGTTCAACAACTCGCGAACTTCCATCTCTACTAGATCTAAAAGTTCTTTGTCATCGACCATGTCGCATTTGTTCATAAACACGACAATTTTAGGAACGCCTACCTGACGAGATAACAAAATATGCTCACGAGTTTGAGGCATAGGACCATCGGAAGCGGAAACAACCAAGATCGCTCCGTCCATTTGCGCAGCACCAGTAATCATGTTTTTTACGTAGTCGGCGTGACCAGGGCAATCAACGTGAGCGTAATGCCTGTTTTCAGACTCATACTCTACGTGTGTCGTCGAAATAGTAATTCCGCGGGCCTTTTCTTCGGGCGACTTGTCAATTTGATCATAGGCTAATGCCTGTCCACCATGTTTCTTAGACATGATAAGAGTGATTGCGGCCGTTAACGTGGTTTTCCCATGGTCAACGTGCCCGATTGTACCGATGTTAACGTGTGGCTTCTTCCGTTCAAACTTTTCTTTTGCCATTGCTGTCCTCCCGCTATTGGCAGTCTATTTCGACTCTTACCCTTGTTTATATAGTCACCAAAAATCGTTATAGGCAGCTACCTGCTTTCACCAATTCTTGAGTATGACGCAAACGACAATACCCTAATACATTCCAGCCAAGGTTTCAAACACTTAAAGCAAACCCTATCAAAACTGGTGGAGCCTCGAACGGGACTCGAACCCGTGACCTCGTCCTTACCAAGGACGTGCTCTACCAGCTGAGCTATCGAGGCGATGGAGCGGGAGACGAGATTCGAACTCGCGACATTTAGCTTGGAAGGCTAATGCTCTACCAACTGAGCTACTCCCGCTCATGGTGGATGGAGAAGGATTCGAACCTTCGAAGACGTAAGCCAACGGGTTTACAGCCCGTCCCCTTTGGCCACTTGGGTATCCATCCACAAGAAACTTCAAGCGCCTCTGGTACAAGTAAGCTGGCGATGGGACTTGAACCCGCAACCTGCTGATTACAAATCAGCTGCTCTACCAATTGAGCTACACCAGCACATGCAGAACCTCGCCTTACTCAACCTTCGAGCGACTAGCTAATCAATTTTGTAAACGATTGACCTAGCCGAAGACACTCTCAAATTGGGAGCATATTTGATACATGGGAAGTCAAATCATGTCAAGGCATTCGCAGGGCAAAAAACACAGATTCTGACAATTAAATGAGAAAGCTGCCTGATAAAATAGCTAACCCGATATTAGCTTTTTAAATCAATTTGAGATTTAGCATTTTTTAGCGCGTTCATTAGTATCCCTGCTGCAACTGAGACGTTCAAAGATTCTAATCCTGAATCTACACCTGATATAGAGAGGCGCAAATCACTTCGATCTAAAATGTTTTTACTAACTCCAGATTCCTCGTTTCCTAACACCAACACAGTTTTTTCAAATCGCTGCTGTTCTTTAAATTGATCAAGCGATAGTCCTTCCATATCAGCACTAACAACCCAAAAACCAAATTCCTTTAAACGCTCTAGAGCTCTAGAAAGGTTAACGACGACTACGAGGTCACAAACAGCAAATCCTCCTTGCGCAGTATTGACAGCGCTTTGAGTTAGCAGTACTTGACGTCGTTCAGGAACGATTACATGCTTAATCCCAAAGAACCCTGCTGAACGAAGAATTGCGCCTAAATTTCTAGGGTCAGAAATATGATCTAATGCTAGAATTAGGCCTTTCTTTTCATATTGGACGTCTAGACATTTTTCAAAATCATGGAGCTGTATCAATTCATGATGAACATGAGCTACTACGGGAGACTGAAAAGAATTAGAAGAGTCTCCCATCGCTTCACTTACCGATTGCTCAATCAATTTCTTGTCAATTGGAAGCTGACCTACCAAAGCATTTAAATTCTTATCTCGAGAGTCTTTTATAATGATCTTTAAAATTGACTCGGGCCTAAACTTTGCATACTCCCGAATAGCTGCTATCCCTTCTACCAAAAAAACACCCTCTGGGAGTTCACTCGGTTTTCTCTTAAAATTTCTCGTGGCACTGACTGGACCTTTTTTATGACTCATTGGACTTTGTTTCTTGTGTACCAAGCTGTCTCATTCTAGCTAATTTGCCTAAATTGAGTTTTAACCCCTTTGGCGACATCAAAAGGCAACACATCACTAACAACCTGAAGCAAAAATTGAATCATTGAAAAA
>JAPLFV010000413.1 GCA_026390495.1 Pseudomonadota bacterium
ACTGGCGCATTAGCAAAAGACAACAAAGCTGCTAAAGCTTCAGCTGACGTTTGTCAAAACAATGCATGTAAAGGCAACTCTGAGTGCAAAGGTCACGGGAATGCTGCTTGCAAAGGGCAAAATGAATGTAAAGGCCACGGATGGATCAAAGCAGAAACTAAAGAAGCTTGTGAAGCTGACGGCAAAGGTAAATGGATTGCAAAAAAATAATTTGGCATCTCTGATCCAAATAATTTGAACTTTGAAAACAAATCAAAAATCGGGCTTTACACTTCTGTAAAGCCCGATTTCGTAATTCCAAGTGAGATAGAACTTATCTAGTAAATTCCACAACCATAAAGACTCCAGTGCCAACATACTCAGTACCAAGTCGCAAGCCATGAGGAGTGACAGTTATAAAGTTGACTTCAGGCGCACTTGCAATATTCAATGCCATGGCCGCAGCGTCTGGCACATCAATCCCAGCGTTAACCATAAATCCAACCGTAGCAAAACCCATTACTTGCTTTGCTTCTGCTCTTTGTTGTTGAGCAAGAAAAGAGTTATCCGCATAGTTTGGACTAAATCTTTCTCGTCCACGAATTCCGATAGCTGTTGATTCAATGCCTAAAACATTCGAAGAATTTGAGTATGCTTCCCGACATACGTTTTCAATATTTGTTCCATCGATGCGAGGGCGCGCTGATAGATTGTATACGCATCCCGATGATAAGGAGAGGCTCGCACTTCTATTGTCTCTACGACCTTGTGAAGAAACACTTAAGGACAAGGAACGAAATTCATCAGGCGTTATTGAAAGTGGTCTTCCGTTAATTTACAAAAAGGTAAAGAAAAGTCGATCCCATGTATTTTTATAATAATGTTGGCTAGTTATCTCTATATTAAGGACTACTAAGGTCAGATGTTGGACAAACTGTCGAATGATTGTCCAATAGGCTTTCCACTTTTGATATTGAATGACTGGCCTAAGCAAAAAATGCCGTAGTGCAATTAATTGTTTGGAAAATGAAGAATCACAACTGCAGAAATTGCCGACCACGCATAGGAGGGCGGCAAGCAATTTTCTCTATGTTATAATCAAAAGAAATAGAGGACATGTCAGTATATTCCTAACACAGGTTTTAGGCTGTTATAAGTGACTCTTTTAGGAGGTGTCTATGGCAATGAGTGGTGCAATGCAGGCAGCGTTAGCTCCTGTGACTCCTCCTAACTCAATGGAATTCAATCAACTTGAAATAGCTAAAAAAAATAAAGCCGAAGATATGGGGGAAGCACCTCCTGAGCTTGATTTCAGGACCATGATTCAAAACTCAAATGCAGATGTGAATCGAGAGCGAAGTGCAAAGAAAACCGGTGACTTAAGCGGTGCAAAAACAGACGAAGATTTTTATCGTATGTTGAATGAACGGAATAATCCAAAACGCACACCGAAAAATCAATTGGGTAAAGATGATTTTTTAAAATTGTTCATCGCGCAAATGCAAAACCAAGATCCCCTGAATCCAAGTGATGCATCTCAAATGGCAGCGCAAATGGCCCAATTCAACAGCTTAGAGCAAATGATGAATGTGAATAATACGCTGACGCAGCTTGTTAAGTCTCAGGATCAAGGACAAACAGTCCAGATGATTAATTATGTAGGAAAAGAAGTGGATGTCGGAACCGGTATGCTGAAGTTCGATAAAGGCAAGCTTACAAAGGGTGAGTTTAAAATCGAACAAGCGATTCCGGGTGCGGTGCTTGAAGTGCGTGACGGTAGCGGCCAGGTCATTTCTCAACAAGAAATGGGAAGCTTGATGCCAGGTGAGCATAAGGTCAAGTGGAATGGTAAGCTTAAGGATGGATCTGACGCATTGCCTGGATTTTACAACTTCCAGTTGGTGGGCAAATCTACCGAAGGGCAAGATATTGCCATTCCGATTAAGAGCAAAGTAAAGGTCACAGGACTTGATCTGAAGGATGAAGGTGGGTCGTTCTATACCGAGTTAGGAAAAGTGCAAATTAAGGACGTCGCCTCTGTCGGGTTGGAAGGATTCGCTGACGCAGCAATACAGGCGCAGAAGTTGGGCTCCAATCAAAATCTTGAGCAACAAGCTGCACAAAAAGCTGCAGAAAAAATTGAAGAGCTTAAAAGTTCTGCTTCTGAGGTACCAAAACTAAAATTTGAAGACGAACTTTCGAGTGAGGGTCGACAAGATCAAAGTCAAGTTAAGCCGACTGAGGAGTCGGGTGCTGCCAATTCTATCGATGCTGACTCAAATGAACAGGTTTCTAAGGATTTAAATCCACCTGTCATCATTCCAAATGCAGAAGGAATAAAAGTAGAGGTTGCAACGAAGTAGATCTAACTTTCCATAATGTGACAGCTGGATACAAAATGTATTCACGTTCATTTAAAGTATCCCATTTCAACTGACACACTGATTCAGAATGCTATTGTTCCGGCCTCTTCAACCACCTTATGGAGGCAGCATTATGCAGTGTTTCAATGTTTTGAAAAGCCAATCTTGGATCGTTCCGTTGATATTGACGACATCTCTGAGCTCATGTTTTCTAATCAAGACTGATGGCCAGCTTGTGAAAGAATCCATTGCAGTCGAACATCCGCTTACCGGACACTTTGAAAAAGGTGCTATCGGCACAGGTCGTGATGGCGCTGAGATTTTTTCGCTAGGCTCATTCTCAAAAAATGGTGAAATTTGCTTTCAGGGACAAAAGTCCATTGACTCAAGAGCTTCGGCATACGGAGCCGGAGTCAATTTAGATAAGTCATATTATTATGCTTCAGGTTATATGACTGCGGAGGATTTTGATAAGGAAGATTCGACCAAAGACTTTGGGGTTCCCGCTAAATCAATCGCGGTTATTGATAAGTCGCAATCTAGTCATATGGAAGCAAGCACAGAGAAGACTGAGTATAAAGATAGCTCCGGCAAAATTATAGCGACAGCCGAGCGACCAACTCAAAAGCAAGTCATTACCGAAGTCACAACCTATCAGGTGTGTTTTCCTGCAGCGAAGGTTCTGAATCAGAAAACAAAATTCTTAGCTCTTAAGAGAACTCTGCCGACTTTGACAGGGGGAAAAGCGGCTGGAGTTGTCGCAGCTTGGCAGTTTAGATAGTTAAAGTAGGCTCAATGACTCAAAGGTTTTTTTACATAAAAAAAGAGGCCCCGAGAATTGAGCCTCTTTTTTAAAAAGCGAAAATCATTTACTCGATTTCAACAAACTGATTGATGGAGTTTCCATCAAGAGCTCGTACATGCATTAGGTACTCACCTTTAATTAACTTTTGATCCAATTTTTTTCGAACGTCAAATTTATTAGCTTGGCTTTGCTCAAGGCATTCATCATCACTATTAATGATTCTTGTGATCGGCTGAACGACCACGACATTGTCCGCTCCAACATAAGAAACGATAGAGTCAAATTTTATGCATCCTTGAAGCAAATAAGGATGCTGTCCTTTTAAAACGATTTCTTGGTCTCCTGCAGCATTCTGCTCTAGATTAGCAGAGTTTACGGAAGCATAGATGAAGTCATCAGCATCAGGTCCTTTGGAAGGAACGATGCGCAGCGGTAAAGAACCCAATTGAGGACGACCAAATATTTTGACGTCATATGTCCCAACATTTAAATGGCGATTCACTTCGACTGTTTTAGTGAATGGAATCATCATTTGAATACAAGTTGCGTTCGGATAGTAATAGGCTTCGGCTGAGACGTTGACCTTATTGGTAACTGCATCGATACTTGCGGAAACAGGTCCCATTTTATAGCAGCTACTGTTGAAGTGACCATGCACGATGACCTCAACTTTATCGTTATCATCAAAGCCATTAGGAACAAAAACTTTGTCAATGGGTGCTTGTACTAGAATCGCACCTGCGGCAAATGTTATACTTGAAAAAGCTGATAATGCTGCGACTACTAAAGATTTACTGAAATGTTTCATAAAAACCTCCCTGATATTTTAGGTTGCGCTTTATGCACAACATGTTTTGCTCTCACTATCTTTATACGCCTTTTTTTTGCAGA
>JAPLFV010000333.1:0-6675 GCA_026390495.1 Pseudomonadota bacterium
CCAGAGGAAGATTCTGATGTGTATCCATCACCACCACCTGCTCGTCCATAGAGGTGTGTTTCTAACAAATCACTGAATGACAGAATTACAAATAGTAAAGCCAATATATTTTTGACAAGCTTCGACGCGGAACATTGCATAAATTGCCCCTTTAAGTGGTCCTTATTTATCGGACATATCGGAAGTGAGCAAAAATCGTAAAGTCCCCATCAAGAGTTTTTTAGCATGGCTTCAGAATAATTGTTTTTATCCATTAGATTTCTGAAATCACCAAGACCTATAGATAAAAAAATAGACCAAATTCGTAATCGAATTTGGTCCCAAAAACACGATGCGACTTATTTAACGAAATGAAATCCTATTGAAGAGGCGAGTAGCCGACAGGACGGTCACAAAGAACCGTGCAGGAACCTGGACAGCCTACAGCGCGTCCTCCGACTTCACTACATGCTTGGTACATTGGGTCGACCCAAGCTGGGCAGTATAGGCCTTCGTACTGTGGTGCTGGGCAGCTTGCTAAACCGTAAGCATCAAAAAGGCGACGTTGCGGTTGAACACGTGGACGAGGCTGTGGTCGAGCCATTTCGTAGCAGTTGTAGTAATAAGAGTAGAAAAGGCCACCGTTGATGTTTACAAGGCCATAGATTGGTCCAACAGCAAGGACTGGATTTGCAAAAATTGTGCACTCAGTGTTTGTGCCATTGTAGACAGCAGTTCCAAGATATCGACCAGTTGAAGCATTTTGAGTTGATGCAACTGTAACTTGTTCTGCGTTAGCAGAAAGACTTGCAAAAAGCATTGCAGTAGAGACTAAGAACTTCTTTAACATAGATGACTCCGTTTCAGGGTTGAGGGTTTGCCGGAGGAAGGACATCTACCTCTCAGCGATGAACGGGTTATAAGGTATGCGAAATTTTTATTCAATTTCATCAAAATTTTTATGATTCGATGGATCGAATCAAGCTTTGAAAATGCCAAATATCGTAAATAAAACAGCTATTTACGCCGATTGGCTTTGGCGGTCTGAATGTGTAATTCTGTGATTGTGATTAAACTTAGATGCTGATTGCAACAATCACGACATGTTTGACATTGTAGTAAGTAGCCCATTAAGCTTATTGGAAACAATTCTAAATCTAAACGGGGGTCTCATGAATTTTAGAATTTCAATACTTGCTCTACTTGTTGTTTCATCTTGTGGAAGTAAGGACAGCGACGATACAAAGACTGGAAATGTTACCCTTAACCTGCTTCCAGTGGCGCCAAGTGCTTTGGGACTCAGTGATTTTAGCATGGTTGATGGAACTCGGGCCGGAACATTTAGAGATCTTTCCTATACTGCAGACACCACTGCAAATGGCTTTAACAGCCTAAAGATGTATTTTAGAGAGGTAAAGATGTGTACCTCCTTAAGTTTTCCGTCAGGGACTGGTTACACCGTAGATGGTACATGTGCGACGGTTTATTCGAATATGACTGACAACTACACAACGGATGCTCCCACTGCTGCTGACCGAACGACGATGACCAGCGCAGGTGACGGAAAGTTTTACGACGTTATGAGTAAAACGGAACTCGCAAAATTAAACAATGGTTTGGCAATTCCTGTTGGAACATACAAATACGGTATTGTTGAGACTCATCCGTGGGTTAAAATGAAGGCTCGCTCTGGTTCACTCTGTACGAGATCTGGCAGTAGTGAAACTTATGATACGGGTGGTGACGGCGTTAAGACTTATTACTCAAAAGCAGACAGTTTGGAATGTCCCACTGCTGGTGCTGAAGAAAGCTTGATCTATATCACGAATGCAAACACAACCTTTGCCTTTCTTAAGCCATTTGAAGTCAAAGAAGGCGATAATGTCATTTTAGATTTGGCGTTCAATTTAAATGGCGAAATAAAGTCTGTGGAAGGCAATGCCTTGGGTCGAGGCGTGCTAAGAAATGCATCCAAAGAAAGTGGATTCTATATCCCTATGATCAAAATGAGCCCAGCTCCTCGTTTGACAGCTGAATCTACCAAAACTGAAGTTTATACTTTGGGTACTTCTGCCTCTAAAGAGCAGATTCGCATTGTGATTTATTACAACAGTGCAGATACGACTAAAGCGATCCAGGCTCTAAATGCAACTGTTCTTACAACCGCAAGCTCCACAATTCCAAAAGATAACACACCTATTTATTCCTATAAGGCAACGCAAACAGGACAGGTCGTGAAGTTGTCGTCTTGGGATTCCTCTGATGTTATTGAATTCACTCGCGGCGCTGCTGGTACAGCAACTATTTATTGCACAGGCACTGGTGGTGGAAAAGCATTGGAAGAGTGTTCTGGAAAAACCACGACGACATTGACCTATGCAGCGCCAACAACCGGGACTTTGTAGTCATATTTTGGTTTGTTTGTTAGTTTCATTTGTTAATCAGATCTAAAAAACTCTCTTTAAGTTGGAAAGCACTTAAAGAGAGTTTTTGTTTCGATTGCTTCTTGGCGGCTGAATTTTGCTCAGCAGAAAAGGTATATCACTTGTAACAAGGGTCAACGCGAAAAAAAGAGCCAAACTCGATTTCGAGTTCGGCTCATAACCACTATTACTATGCGACATATATTGATTTTTTAGTGGACTATTGAAGCGGAGACCATCTAACTGGGCGATCGCACAATGCTGTGCATGAACGTGGGCACGCAATCGTCTGTCCGCCGACTTCACTACAAGCCTGGTGAATTGGATCTACCACTGCGAGGCAATAGAGACTGTCACTGTTGTTTGGTGCTGGACAAAATGCAGCTCCAGAAAAGTTGAATAGACGTCTTTGAGGCTGTGGTCTAGGACGATTCATTTCGTAGCAGTTGAAGTAGTAGGAGTAAAATAAACCGCCATTGATGTTAACTAGGCCATAGATAGGGCCAACAGCCATGACTGGATTGGCGAAAATTGTACATTCAGTATTTGTTCCATTGTAAATGGCAGTACCGAGGTAGCGACCGGTCGAAGCACTTTGAGCCGATGCCACGGTTACTTGTTCTGCATTCGCAGAAAGACTTGCAAATAGTAGGGCCGTAGAGACTAAGAACTTCTTAAGCATGGGTGACTCCGTTGAGTGTGTTAGAATTTAGCTTGAAGCGGGACATCCGCTTCTTAGCGATGAGCGGGTTATAAAGTAGGTTAGAAATTTGTTCAATTTCATATGAATTTTAATGGCACGATCGATCGACTCAACCCAAAGTTGAGCGGTTTTTACGAGTAGTTTCAGTATCTTTTGTGAGTTTAACCTTGGAGTAAGTTGGATGAGGATACTTTCTGATTCATTAACGGTTAGTGCTGCACAGGCCTCTGATATTCCTCAAATAGTTGCCTGGCAGATGATGATGGCCTTGGAATCTGAAGGTCTTACGCTAGATATAAATGCTTTGCGTCAGGGAGTGACGCATGTGATTGAGTCGCCAAAGATAGGTCAATATTACTTGGCCGCTATTGGCGGTCGCCCCGTTGGTTGCGCTCTAACATTATATGAATGGAGCGACTGGCGATGCGGTGAGGTTGTTTGGATCCACTCGGTTTACGTAGAAAATGAACATCGAAGGTCCGGTGTGTTTTCTAAAATTTACGAACACATAAAAGGAATTGTTAGCCAAACGGATCGGTTTCGAGGACTACGTCTCTATGTAGATAAATCAAATTTGACTGCCCAGAAAACTTACGAAGCCCTAGGGATGACAGATCAGCACTACAAGCTCTATGAATGGATGAAAACGTTTTGAAATTTTTTGTAATAGTGATCAATAAAAAATTGAATAGCGTTATTTTCTATTTTTTAGAGAACCTCGCACAGGAGGTTCAGCTTCAAGCGGATTTTCTGGCCAGTAGTGACGAGGATATCTGCGCATATATTCATTTCTTAGACTGGAATAAGCAGTCGTCCAAAAATTGGCAAGGTCCCTTGTAATTTGCAGCGCTTCTTGATTTGGAGCCAATAGATGCAAAGTCAAGGATACTTTGTTTTTTATAATTTTAGGAGTCTCAGATTGGCCAAAGAAATTTTGTAGCCGCGCTTCAATCCATGGAATTTTTCCTTCCTGATAAAAGATAGGCACCATAAATCCAGCCCCTATCTTCATTTTCTCAGGGACATTGTCTTGGATGATTTTCCATTCGTTTTCTCCAACGACCTCTTGCAACCACTGAGACATGGAACGATCGCGAATATCGGCAAAGGAAAGTCCCGAATCAGCGACGTATGATACAAAGAGGGACTTTAATTCCTCATAATTCCAGGAATAGTCTGTCAGGCCATGCTCATTGGCCAGCCTGACTCTTTCGCAGTAATGAACGAGATACTGATCATCCGAAAAGGGCTTAGGCCACGATTCAAGAATCTTTTGGTTCAATACAGTTGAGGACTCTTCCATAGATGCTTGACGCCAATTGGTTTGTAAAACCAGTGAGCCAATTTTAAGTTGATCCAGCATTCTTACTTTTTCTAGACCTTCATCCCAAGTAGGGCCTGACGTTTTTTGTAGATGCTTCGAAGGACAATATTTTCTAATGGCATCGGCAGAAATGCTACTTCCGGCAGAGATGCGTTGTGATCCTAATTTTGCGAATCCTGGTGTTTGGCTGTGCTGAGATGCTCCAGAAACTTTTGAAGCTTCGATTTGCCAGGCAATCAAGAATTCTCCTTGTGTCACGGAAGATTTCTCGTCTAGCTCTGCTTCGCCGCCGAAAGCCAAATTAAAAATGGATTTTTTTGCATTTCGCGCCGAAAGCCGTCCTGCAACCTTATCAAAAAAGGCTTCGACTAGTGGGCGATCCAAGTCGAGTTCGTGGGCAGGCTTTCGCCGATTGAGGTCAACTCTTAGGATAGAGGCGATTTGTTTCACGATTTGTAATGGATTAAAAAAATCACTTTGGTTGGAATGCGAGATAAATGAATCATATCGAGCGAGCAGATCACAGGACCAATGCTCACTTTTTTCTGGAGTTTGAATCTGTCGTTGCTGATCCGCTAAAATGCCCATAAGCCAACAACCTTCAGCCAATAGATCCATTTCTTGACAGGTTTTTAAAAAACGGATCAATCGTGGGTGAAGTGGAAGTCTTAAGTAATAATCAGATGTATCAATTCTGTCTTCAGGAAATAATCGTAAGTCCGACAGCAGATTCTCGGCGGCTAACCAACTTTCATGATCAGGCAAGTCGCACCAGGTCATCTTTGAATATGAAAAATTTTTGCCAGACCGTGCAGAAACAATCTTTAGATTGAAAGCAATGGGGACAAGATCGCTTCGCATAATTTCGGGATACTCATGCTCTGGACGGCCTGCAAAGTCGTTTTCGGAAAAGAGTCTAAATACGGTTCCTGGTCCGGTTCGTCCAGCCCTCCCTGATCTTTGAATGACTGATGCTTTGCAAACTGATTTTGTTTCGAGTGTTGTCACTTGTGAAACAAAATCAAACGAAGGAACGCGAGCCAATCCCGAATCAATGACATAGGTGACGCCAGGTATCGTCAGAGAGGACTCCGCAATATTAGTCGCAAGAATCAACTTTCTGCTACCGTTGGATGGGGAAAAAACAGCTTCTTGCTCTGATTTTGAAAGGCTTGCCCTGAGTTCTAGGATTGAGACACCAGATTGTTGAAGCGGCAGTGAGCGCAGTGCCTCCGAGCATCGTTTAATCTCTGCTGTCCCTGGCAAAAAAACGAGAATGTCGCCAGGTTTGCAGCTTTGAGATGCTGCAGTCTTTACTGAATCTTGAATTATTTTTTGTACGGCGTTTTTAACGCGACTGGTCAAGGACTCTGAAGGATCTCCTTTCCACCATATTATTTCCAACGGAAATATCGGTAGATTTAACTCGAAAACTCTAGCTTTGGGCATTGCAGATGTTAGTTGGCTTAATTGAAGTGTTGCAGACATCACGATAATCACCAAATCTGGCCTAGTCGTGGATTGAATCTGCAGTGCAAGAGCTAGCGCAATATCTGTTTCTGCATGGCGTTCATGAAATTCATCTATGATGACGCAATCAACATCACCTAAATCGGGATCCTCAGCTACCTTTTGAGAAAAGAGCCCTTCTGTAATAAACAGGAGACGTGTACCAGCGGTGCTTTTGCGATCAAATCGCATCTGCCAGCCACAGATATCATCGCTAAAGTCCGTAGACTGACGCAGTTCCTCCGCCACTCTCATGGCACTCATCTTGGTGGCTAGTCGTCTTGGTTCCAAGACGAGAATTTTTCGGGAAAAAATTTTGAGCAATGCTTGGGGCAGTCTCGTTGTCTTACCCGATCCAGGTGAGGCTTTGACCAAGATTTGAGTCGCTGATGCCTTGGACTTAAAGCAAGCCTTCAATTCCTCAATAATACTTGGGATGAGGTCGTCTATGGGTAGTCTAGGTAATGGTTTCAAAAGGAATCTCTTTATCTTTGTCTCTTGGTATGACGATATCTGACGTAAGACCAAATTGTCAAATAATGCGGGGAAATCTGGAATAGGTCTAGTACGCCTGAGTCCACCTATGCCTAATTTCTGTTGCGGGCTGCTTGAATGATTCATCTATCTCCGTCTTGAAATGATGAAACATAGATTTTTTCGTCATGAAATTAAAACTTCGGGCTTGGTCAAAACCAAAGACTTTTCGTTGCCATAACAACTAATTTAGGTATTCAAAA
>JAPLFV010000333.1:6729-11717 GCA_026390495.1 Pseudomonadota bacterium
GTTAATCTCGCTTAAAACCGATAAGCCGCTGCGGATTTGAGCTCACTGATACCAATGATTTTATCGCATCAATAATTCCTTGAATTTGCTTGTCATGCTTATCAACTCTACCTTCAAGTTCACCTAGCTTCCGTAGCAATGCAGATTGATTTTCAACCAATGTCCGCAACTTCACGAACGCTCTCATTATCTCTACGTTCATTTTGATTGCAGGGTTACTGTTTAATACACTTGAAAGCATTGCCACGCCTTGCTCGGTAAAAGCATTTGGTGGAACTCGCCGACCCCCATGACTAGTAGGAAGATGTCGAATCTTTTTGAGCAGGGAAGAATGCTAACTGTGTCCTGAACGTCTAATAGGTTGGAACAGTGTAGCAACTTTCAAGATAGTTCAAGGTGCAGAGAATTGGCAATTCAGTAAAAAATAGAGTCGTGCCATCCACAGTGTTGATCTTTGCGACACAAATAAAAATTTCTAATGGCAGGGTTTTTAGTCCATGGCTAGTGCCGGTGGTTGAACCCAACTTGACCTGCATGCATTTTTCATGCATAATGCATGTTGAATTGGGGGTGCTAAATGGCAAGCTTACAAATACGTGATATGCCTGAGGATTTGCTCGAATCATTGAAGTTGAAAGCCGAACAGGACCATAGGAGCTTGGCACAACAGGCAGTTATATTGCTTGAGGAAGCATTGAAACATGGGGGGCGAGGTTCTTCGCGTAGAATTGACGCTTTGAAGAAAATTCGGTCTCGTAAGATAGAGACCAAGTCTAAAGACATTAACATTGTTGATCTGATACAGGAAGACCGGAGAAGATGATTTGTGTTTTAGATGCAAGTGCTGCGATTGAAGTTTTTTTGAACCGACCTGGATGCGATGAATTACAGAGGGTTCTAGCCTCCGCAAGGTTAGTGGTATCGCCGGAACTGTATTGTTCAGAAATTTCAAACGTTTTTTGGAAGCTTCTGAAAGCTGATCAGCTTTCACGCGAGGATTGTGAGATCGGAATAAATTCTTGTTTGGATCTTGTTGATGACTTGATTCCGATGTCAGAGCTTTCACAAGAGGTATTCGCAGCAGCAATTGCTTACAACATGACAGCCTATGATATGTTTTATGCTGTAACAACCAGAAGATATAACGGACGGCTGCTTACGATGGATAAAAAGCTGAAAGATGCAGGAAAAAAAATGAAACTCCGTTTATAATATATTGGCACTTATGTAGTAGCGTCATCCCGAAGCAAAGCGAGGGATCTCGAATACACGAGATGCTTCCCTTCGCGTTGCTCAGGGACAGCATGACACGATAGAATGGCACTTAATCAAACCTAGTCTTGTTTGTTCCTGATTGCATTTTCAAATTAAACCTAGTTGAGCAATAGTAGCTAGGCTTTCAGAAGTCATATTGCGATTAGGAGGTCACATTTGAAATATAGTTTTATCTGGGTTGACGCCTTTACGGATCAAAAGTTTGGGGGAAACCCATGCGCCGTTTTTCTTTCCGCAGATGCACTTTCCGACAGGCAAATGCTAGCCCTTGCTAAGGAAACGAACCTTTCTGAGACTGCGTTTATCGTAAAATCCAAAAGCGCTGACTTCGGCGCAAGATATTTTACGCCTTCTGAGGAAATTCCGCTTGCTGGTCACCCAACCATTGCAACAATCCGCTCTCTGATTGAAGCAAGGAAAATCACAATGGATAGACCGCACAAAAGTATATCCCTAGAACTCAAGGCGGGCATTGTTGCAATTGATATATTCCGTGAAGGTGAAGATGCTTTCAATATTGTTATGTCACAGAAGAAACCCGAATTTCTTTTAACCCATGATCGAAAAATAGTTGCCGATCTCTTTGGAATCAATGAATCCGACTTGTTACCAGATTGCCCCGTTCAAACCGTCAGTACCGGCACACCTCAGCTCATGGTTCCTGTGAGAACTCACGATGCTTTACAAAGAGCGCGTATGAACGTCTCACAATATAAGGCGTATAAAACTACTTCCGATTTTTTTAGTCCACATTTGTTCTGTGTTAGGGGGATTACCAACAACGGGACGACATTTGCTCGACATTTTGGTGTGCCATCAGATACCACCGAAGACTCATTTACCGGTTCAGCAACTGGAGGAATGGCAGCCTATCTTTGGCATTATGGTTTGATTGAAAAGTCGAACTTCGTTGCTGAACAAGGACATTGGATGGGTCGCCCAGGAAAAGCGACCGTTGAAGTGGTTGGTCGCCCGGAAAATATCGAGACCGTTAAAGTTGGTGGGAAGTCCGTGATCGTTGCAAAAGGTGAATTTGATGTTTGAGAATTTGGACACGTAAGCGCACAATCGCGAATTGAGCGTGAAAAACTAATCTCAGAAAAGATCCCGCAAAAATTGTTGGTTAAGTTTCTTTTCAGTATGGCCAATATTTCAAATAGATCCATCTCGATTTTAACACAGTTTGAGAATGATAGATGACACTTTATGCAAAATTTTTGTTTTCACCTCTTGCCACTGTGAGCTTTGTCTAGCAGCAAACCTTTATTGCATTCATGCTCAAGTGTCTCACTCAACTTTTTAATTTATGCATGACAAAAACTTTCAGAAGCGAAGTAGGTGCAATATGAAATGATTATTTTTGGTTTAATCAACAAATCCATTGGTGACATTGGTGCTAAGCAATTGAAAAAAAGCTACTCACCTTTATAGTGACTCATACGGGCTCCATTTTGGAAATTTTTTGCGAGGTGTGGATTGTTCATATTTCAAATCGACAACTAAATTAAGTTGGTCACTTGCGTTCTTTAACTCTATAAAAAATCTTATTTGACCAATATGGCGATTTTAACAGAGTTCAGAGTTAACATTTCGTCTTCAATCTTGCCTGAGACATTCATCATATAGATTTTAAAAGGAATGGCAGAATCGATAGGTGTAATCATCATTTCTGTTTCTGAGAAAACATTCTTTTTAGACGAATTGAGAATCTTTAGATTTTCGTCTAAGGAAATCGAATTTGTTTTCCCGTTGATCTCCCAAATGAGCCGCGGGGGAGAATCGGCAACTGTAAAAACATAGGTTCCGACATTTGGGACAAAAATCTGGTTCCGGTCAGAATTCTTTTTACCGGAATCAGGGCTCAAGTCTATATTATATAATTTCGAATAGCCTTTAGTGTTCCAAGATTGAGCCCCAACCCAGGTTTGGCTATTCTTCTCATAAAAATTAAAGAATTCAGAATAATTGCGGCCCACATAGTCTTGAAAAGGAAATCCCATTTGACTCGTCATAGTGTTTGCCACGCTGATATTTGATACATATGAACTATCTTTGCTGACAGATGCTTGGAGGAAATTGAGTTCCGAGTCTTTTAGATTAAACCAAGTTTTAATACCATCGGCTTGATGCATTGAGATAAAGTATCGAATGATAGTGCTTGCTGTTCTTTTTGCATCTACAGGAATTTTTGAGTCAGTGGGTTTGACTTTGCCGTTTTGGTCTATGTTTATGTTAAATTTTACCATGAAAGATTTAAGCCTCTGAAACTGGCTTGAATAGCTCACAGAGTATGCGCTTGTTGGCCCCCATGTTGCTATAACAGTCGCTAAACTAAGAGATATTGGAATAATGCGAATGTCTTTTTTTGATGAGAAAATCATGTAAATGGCAGTTACGGCAACCCAAAGTCCACAGATCAGTAAAAAGTAGCGGTTTTCTGTGACTCCATATTCTTGAATTCGGTATTTGGTCCCCCAGAGAAGTAGCCCTACTAAAGGCAACAGTGCCCAATAAAAAATTTTAAGAAACACTTTTATCCAAGAACTGGTTGTTAATGTGTTGAGTGGATCCATGAGCAGAACCGTAAAAATGCCTAGGAGTGACACGCCGCTGACAAGGTAGCCAATAGTGCCCTTAGGTAGCTCTCCCGTCCAACCGATTCGAACAAAATAGACATACAATATTCCAATGTACAAATATAGCAATGGCACTAAGAAAAATTGAGTTAGTAACTTTAGCTTGTTTGGATAGTGCACCTCGGAATCCAATCCCGTCGCCTGCGGTGCATTGGAAAGAAAAAACCAAGTATTAAACACAAAGAGTATGATGATGCCTAGATGACTAAAAGCATCCTCTTCTAGCCTAATCGAAAAAAGGAATTTGATGGCAAGCAGTGCCACTGATAAACCAAAAAACAGGACGCTTGAGAAAAATATCGACCCCGTGAAGTTTAAAAAGAGCTCTTTGTTATAAATCCAAAATTTTTGTTTGGACTCCTTAAAGAACGGCAGAAATGCTACGAGCAAATGAGCAATCAAACAGTGCTGAATGAAGACATACATGACTCGAGTTAGAGAAAAATTTCGCGCAATGAAGATATGAATAGTCACGGTTAAAATCGCCAATAAAGTCACGCCAATTCTGAATATGGAGCTTTGCTTACCTATTGATTCTAGCCAGGTTGTCAAAGCAAATGTTAAAGGGATAGAGAGTATCAGTCCCATGCCAATGCCATTTATTGTGCTATTCCAAGCTTGAATTTCATTTAAAATTAAAATGATCAAACATCCTGCCGCGGCACTGGCAAGCAATGTTTCTGGAAATCTCGTGAAACTATCTTTAATCCGAGTGATGTTTTTAGCTAAATGCTGATTTTGTCGATTCATTTTTGGGTCCTTTGTCTCATTTGGAGGTCTGCAGCTCCAAGTCTAGCAAAATCTTAAGTTTTTCTACTGCAAAATTTGTCGCGCCAGCCCTACAAACGCCAATATTAAAATGGCAGACATGACTCGAAATCTAACCTTGTGCAAACTGTTTTCATCTTGTGCTTTTTCAAAGCGATGCGAAAATATAATAAGGCTTGGAGTTATGACGGCGGTAGAAAGAAGTATTGACATTAGGGCCTGTCCAATCGGCATGGTCATTCTTTCCTTGTCAAACGTACTCATCGCCATCAAAGCCATAAAAGTTGTTAAAAATGCGGAAGACCATAG
>JAPLFV010000333.1:11761-21820 GCA_026390495.1 Pseudomonadota bacterium
GGTATAAATGATTCAAAAGGATGGTAAAGCCCAATCCAGCGGCTAACATTATATTGGCTTCCGGCTTCAAATCAGACCAAATTATTCGAGCAAAAATACCCATGATCCAAATGGGTATGATGTAGCGAAACAAAAGAATCGATATTTTCATAGATTTGATTGGGGAAGTCTTATAAAAAATAGGAATTCCTTTATTAAAAAAACACATTTGAGACTGACACGAATTGATCTTATCTGGCTATTCGAATCCGAAATAGCACTTGTTAACCCAAAGTAGTGATCTAATATTAGGCAGGCTAAATTAGATCCTCATCATTATCTCACATAACTTTTTGAATCTTGATTGGGCATAAATCAAAAATTCAACAAATTTGTGGAATTTATCGACCAAACCCTTGGGAATGACTTAGAATATTATTTCGCTTTGAGTGTGTGTCAATTTCATTGAAGATTGTTAGATGTATTGACAGGAATGATTCAGGCCATATGGTTTGGAACTGGAAATGAAACTTTCAATTTTGTGCCAAAAGGATATTCCCATGACGGAGACAGAACTTAATTCAATGTCCAATGTTTCTTCTAAAATGAATCAGGATGAAGCGGCTCGGGTTGCAGCCGTAACTGGCAGCATCATCGAAACTTTTGGCACGCGTGTTATTGGTCAGAATCACCTCGCAAGACGACTCATGATGGCTTTGATTGCTGACGGTCATGTACTTCTAGAGGGACTGCCTGGATTGGCTAAGACGACAGCCATTAAAACGATCGCAAGTTTATCCGGATTAAGATTTTCGCGCATTCAGTTTACACCTGATTTATTGCCTGCAGACGTGACTGGTACGCAAATTTATGATCCTAAGACGAGCAGCTTTTCAGTTAAAAAAGGACCTGTTTTTGCTAATTTAGTATTGGCAGATGAAATCAATAGAGCGCCGGCAAAGGTCCAATCAGCATTGCTTGAAGCTATGCAAGAGCACCAAGTTACAATTGGATCTGAAACTCATAGACTTGAGGAGCCTTTTTTAGTGATGGCCACCCAAAATCCTTTGGAGCAGGAGGGGACCTACCCTCTACCTGAGGCGCAGTTAGATCGATTCATGTTTAAGGTTAAAGTTGGATATGGATCATTTGATGACGAAAAAAGAATGTTAGTGGCGTCCTCATCTGGCGAGTGGGATCGTGAATTGAAGGCAATTTTGTCACGAAGCGAGATTTTACGAGTTAGGCAACTTGTCTCTAAGATTCACGTGAGTGACAAATTGCACCATTATATTGTTAGTTTGGTTTTTGCGAGTCGCGATCCTGACAAGTATAAACTTTCTGAGTTGAAACCTTGGATTCAGGTAGGGGCCAGTCCGAGAGCCACGCTTTATTTAGAAAAGGCAGCAAGAGTGAATGCCCTTTTGAGTGGTCGGGATTTTGTGACTCCTCAGGATGTCAAAGAAGTGGCTCTCGATGTCATGAGGCATCGGATTACTTTGAGTTTTGCTGCAGAGGCAGAACAAATGACATCGGAGCGAATTGTTCAAAAAATTATGGATACAGTTGTTGTGCCCTGAATTGATTCATTTTCGATGCCATGCATGAATTGAATTCAAACATATTTATTAGTGGGCTTGTTTAGGGATTTTAAAATGCTATCAAACGAACTCATTGCACAGATTAGATTCCTGGAGCTTAAGTCAAAGCGAATGGCTTCTGACGTTTTGAGTGGAAATTATGCGAGTGCGTTTCATGGGCGTGGTTTAGATTTTCAGGAGGTCAGAGAGTATTCGCCGGGTGACGAAGTTAGATCGATTGATTGGAATGTGACTGCAAGAACAGGGATACCGCACATTAAGATTTATCGAGAAGAAAGAGAGCTCACTGTGATCCTGGCCATAGACGTGAGTCGGTCTGTTTTGACTGCGACTCAGTCAACAAGGGCGTCTGTGGCCCATGAACTGGCGGCAGTGATTGCATGGTTGGCTATTCGCAATAATGATCGTGTTGGGCTGTTGCTGTTTTCGGACAAGATTGAATTTTATAGTCCACCAAAAAAAGGGCGTGGACACGTTTGGCAATTGATCAAAGATGTTTATTCCTTCAAGCCTTCCAACAAAGGCACAGATATAAAAATGGCTTTTGAGTATTTAGAGAAGATTCATAAAAGACGGGCAACGTGTTTTGTCATATCTGACTTTTGGTCAGGAAACTTTGATGATGCGTTAAAGCGGTGCTCTAGACAACATGATTTAACTTGTGTTGCTGTTCGAGACCAAAATATGAAATCTCTTCCAGATGTGGGACTTGTGCGGTGGAGAGATAGCGAGACAGGCGAGACAAGGCTGATCGATACTTCAGATTCCCGGGTCAGAGATGCTTTTGAAGCTGCAACAACTCAAATGCATTCTATAGGTCATAAAGCCATAAAATCAGGTGCGGACTATTTTGAGATTGATACGAACGAATCTGTGATTATTCCGTTAACAAAATATTTACGTGGCCATCACAAGGGTTCTCAAAATTCAGTAGGAACTACCAGTAACGATGCTAAGAGGAGTCGCGTATGACTCCAGTATTGGTCGACTCATTGGTAGCGCCAAATGACGTTAAAGATTCTTCGGAAACGGAAATCGCTGCTCCCCATGGCTTTAAGAGTCTTCCTGACCCAGATCATTTCATAAAACCAAAAATACTATGGACTTCAGCATTGGTTATTGTTGGTTTTCTTTTGCTAATGGCTCTCGTTTTATTCTTACTTGACAAAAAGAGGCGTCGTCTCGCTGGTGCTGTTCCACTTTCGAGTGAAGAGTTATTGGCAGTTAAATATCAAAAAGTACAAACGTTGCTATCATTGCCCGATAATATTGAGAAACCAAGTGAAAGGGCTTCTTTTAGTGAAGAAGATATTGCTTCTGAATTTAGTCTCGTTTTACGGGAAATTTTCTCTAAAGTTTTAAAGATTCAATTTCAGGAAAAAACGACTGAAGAAATTATGAGTATAGTTCCTACGATAGTTTGGAATGTTCGGCAAGCGAAGGCAGAAGATTTTCTTGTTTTACTGACCGAGGCAGATCGAGTTAGGTTTGCAGGTGGCCTTTTAACAGAAGACGTGAGAAAGCGTTGGCGTGACGTTGTAGAGCGAGTTTGGAATGAGTATCAGTTTGCAAGTTTGGGAGGTGCTAATGCAACCTCTAAACCTTAATAGTCCTTTTGACGGACTTTCACTTCCCCATTGGAGCATGCTGAAGTTTGCGGAGCCCTTGTGGTTGTTTCTACTGTTCCTATTGCCGTTGATAGTGGCGTGGAAAATATATTCTAAAAAAAGAAATAGTGAGCCAGGCTTGGCCCTAGCTAGTATCAGAGTTTTTGTCTTTGCGCCTCTTTCAAAACATTGGTTGCAGTATTTAGGTGTTTTTTTGAAATCAATGGCATTGATTTTTATTGTTTTGGCTTTAGCTCGACCTCAAGGTGGTAGAAGATCTGGCAATCGTTCAGCTGAAGGCGTAGATATTGTTTTAGTGATCGATACCTCTGGTAGTATGAAGGCTCGTGATTTTGAGATTGATGGCAAGCGTCCGAATCGGTTGGAAGTGATCAAGCAGGTTATTTTAGAGTTTATAGAGGCACGGCCCGATGATCGTATTGGTCTAGTTGTGTTTGGGTCCGAGGCTTTTACTCAAGCGCCATTAACATTGGATCACCAAGTTTTGAAACAGTTTTTAGAGCAAATTGAAATTGGGGTCGCAGGTGAGGCTACGGCGATTGGCGATGGTTTAGGTACTGCTGTTGCTAGGCTTAGGAGTCAAACCGGAGATAGTAAAGTTATCGTCCTTCTTACAGATGGTGCAAATAATGCAGGACGCATGGATCCTTTAGCCGCATCGCAGGCCGCGAAAGCCTTAAAAATGAGAGTGCATACGATTGGCGTTGGAAGTGAAGGAGACGTCCCTATTATAAGTCAAGGTCAGGTGGTGTACATTCGTGCTGACATTGACGAAAAACTTCTAAAGCAAATTTCCGATGACACCGGTGGAATTTATAGAAGAGCAACCGACACATCGGACCTAAAGTCGATATATGCTGAGATTGATCGTCTGGAGAAGAAGAAGGTTGAGCTCAAGGATCAGCGGGGAGGACGTGACTATTTTTATCTCCCCCTTTTGGCTGCGATTGTTTGCCTATTGCTTGAAGTTCTTTGGAGAGGAACTCGTTGGAGGGTGATTCCATCATGAGCTGGTTGATCCCGCAGTTGATTCATTTGGTATGGTTGATTCCTGTAGTTTGCATTGGAATCTATTTTGTAGAGAAACGCAGATGGACGCGCATTAAAACGGTGTATCGCCAAGCATCTGTAGATCATTTTGTGAATCGGAAAATCACCTATTTTAAAGCTTTTTTGGCGGTTTTTTTGATTGCATTCCTAATTGTAGCTGCCTCCGGGCCTCGGTGGGGATTCCGCTGGGTTGAGTCTAAAAGTCGTGGGTTTGATATCATGATAGCTGTGGATGTTAGCCGAAGTATGGATGTGAGGGACATTGATCCATCCCGGCTAGATAGGGCCAGGCGTATCATTAGGGACTTGTTATATGTGACTGATGGGGACAGAATCGGTCTGATTGCATTTGCAGGAACGTCTTTTGTGCAGTGTCCTCTGACCTCAGATTATGATGCTGTGCGGCTTTTTTTGGATGTGCTGGGAACAGAGTTGATACCGATTCAAGGTACAGATATTTCGGGTGCGGTAAGATTGGCGACGAAATCGTTGGTGACTGCAGGGCAGGGCGATGCCGAATCAAAAGAGGGACGTTTCATGCTAGTCATTAGTGATGGCGAGGACCATTCTTTAAATTTGAATGAGGCCATTGAGCAAGCAAAAGATGCAGGAATTAAGGCTTTTTCTGTAGGAATGGGTACCACTGGCGGAGGCCCAATTCCGAATGCAGAGGGCGGATTGAAAAAGGATCAAGACGGCAATTTAGTCCTCTCGAAATTAGAGGAAGCAAGCCTTAAGTCCATCGCATCAATCACAGGCGGGCGATATTGGGTTGCTACCGATAGGAATTTCGACGCTCGAAAGCTATATGAGGTTGAAATGCGCGGGCTGGGATCAGATCGAGAGACTCGTTCATCTCGCGAAAAAATTTGGTTTGAACGCTTTCAGATTTTTGCAACGATTGCACTGATTTTGTTGGTCCTTGATTTCTTGGTTACTGACGTTCGACGTTTAGCCGGACTGGGTTTTATTGCCTTTTCGGCGTTTTTTGTGCGAGTTCCAGATGCTTCCGCTAAGGATGCTCGAAAACAGTTTAGCGATGCTGCAAACTTAATTGAGAAAGGGCAAGAGAAAGAGGCGATGCCGTTATTTCAAGATTTGACCCAGTCTAGTGATGGCGAAATACGACGACGATCGTTGTATAATCTTGGGTTGCTTCAGGCCAAGCAAGGAGACTTAAAGGGCGCAGAAGGCTCTTGGACGGAAGCACTATCCATGGATCCTCAAGATCAACAGGTGCGTGAAAATCTTGCTTGGCTGTCAAAACAATCGGAAAAGAAAGAAAACAAAGACCAAAACAACAAAGACCAAAACAGCAAAGACCAAAACGACAAAGACCAAAACAACAAAGACCAAAACAGCAAAGACCAAAACGACAAAGACCAAAACGACAAAGACCAAAACGACAAAGACCAAAACGACAAAGACCAAAAAGAGAACAAATCAGGTAGTCCTGATAAAAAGCCAGATGAAAAATCAGATAGCACTTCTGATCAAGGAAGTGAAAGCAAAACATCTCCAAGTCCCGACCCATCTCAACCTAATAAGGATCCCAAAAAGGGTGAGGACAAAGAAAAATCGTCTTCACAAGGCTCTGACGATAAACCAAAAGATGAAAAGCAGGCTTCTCAAGGAAAAGATCAAAATCCCGAAGTCAAGAAAATGTCAAAGGAAGAGGCCGAGCGACTTCTTCGCATGATTCCGGATGATTTAGGGAAGTTTTATCGACCGCCTTCGGAAGTGCAAAATAAAAAGAATAAGCGTGAACAACCAAAGGAAGATTGGTAATGCATAGTCCTACATCGAATGTTCCAGTTAAAAAATATTGTCAGTTTATGCTCTCTGATTGGCCAAAAACCGTGTTAATTTTGACCGATCTGTTTTATGGGCTCAGTAAAACTTTCAGCCATAAATTTTTATTTGTCTTTCTTTCGATGATGTCCATTTTCAGCGTGCAAGCACCTGTGTTAATTGCTGGTTCAATCACGGCAGAATTGGATCAAAATGAAATTCCATTGGGCGATTCAGTCCGGTTGATTGTCAGCGTTAGTGGGTCGCTTGACGGTGATTTGCCAGTACCTGAAATTGACGGACTGGAGATTCATTCGACGGGCACTTCTACAAATGTTCAGATAATTAATGGCAAATTTTCAAAAGAGATTGGATATAACTTTCAAATTGTCCCGACAAAGATCGGAAGCTTTTCCATACCTTCTTTCAAAGTAAAAATTGATGGCGTTGAAGCTGCAACATTGCCGCTAACACTTAATGTGACCCAGTCAAGTTCCGGTGGACGTCAACTTCCAAGTCGAAATGGAAATGTTCCAGGAGGTCCAGCTGGTTCGGACCCTTCTGATTCATCTGCAGATGGCCCACCTTCGGATGCGCCAGTTTTCGTCGAAAGGACTCTCAAGAAAAGCGAGTTGTTTGAAGGTGAAGCAGTTTTATCGTCAGTTAAGATTTTTCAAAGAACGAGAATTTTGCAATTGGTCCCAGATAGGCAGTCTGCACCTGATTGGCGGGTTATTAGTACAGAAGGTCAAAAAACATACGATGTTGAGCGTGGGGGAGGCATGTGGAGAGTTACTGAGCTAAAGGAGGTTTTGATTCCCCTGAAATCTGGAGAGCTCGATTTACCATCTTTTTCAATAAATGTGACTTATCTCGAGGCCAGCAAAAGAAGGCAGCGCTCAGGTACTATTTGGGACTTTCTACAACAGGGAATGTTTGATTCTGGTCGAGAGGTTTCAAAAAAACTTTCATCTCAAAAATTAAAAATAAAGATCAAACCAATTCCTAGCGAAGGAAGGCCATCGGTTGTATCCGACATGGTCGGTCAGTTTAGCGTGCAGATTGATGTCTCCAAACGTGAGTTGATGATTGGAGATACCTCTACAGTTTCAGTTAAGATTGCGGGACAAGGAGCTCTAGATCGTATGACGAAGTTGAGCCTGCCGCCCTATGTATCGGCAAAAGTCTATGACGACAAACCAGAGCTGAAAGAAATTGTGAATGAAACTGGTCTATCGTCGACAAGGACAATTAAATTTGCAGTTGTCCCCTCAAAGTCAGGAGTCTTGGAGCTAGGTGTGATTGAGTTGGGAATTTTTGATCCGATTAGTAGTAAATGGAACCATGTGAAAGAATCTCTTGGGACGATCAAAGTCGTCGACTCAAATGGCAATGCAAGTCAAGCAAATGTTGGGCGTGTTGACTCAGGCCCAACAACGCTAAATGGGTCAGTGCCAGAGGTAAATTCCAGTACCTCGGCTGATTCTAATGATAGCTCCTCAGCAAAGGTGCAACCTGACTCACAGACGTTAGATTTAAAGAGTGAGAATGCTCTTAAAAGTAACTCTTGGCGAAAAGATACCTGGTTGGTTTGGGCATCGGTTATTTCCGTAGGAATGATTTTGTTCTTGGCTGGATATGGATTCTGGAGTGGTAGTTTGGCTAAAAAATTTACTCGGACCGATCGGCCATTTGCAGTACTGGAGCGATTTGCAGATGAAGGTTTAAAGGAGTCTGACGGTGGTTACCAAAAATTAATATCTCAATTGAAGATGATTCTTGCACCAAAGTCGTCTGCGCCGGATAGCTTGACCTCTAGCGATGTTGAACGCATTCTTAAAGAATGGGGCGTCGAAGCAAACGTGATTCAAGATGTTATCAAACCTCTACAAGCAATTGAAGCAAGTTTGTATCGTGATCATATTCCGACGGCAGAGGATTTACAGGATTTTAAGAAATCTTGCATAAGACTTTCCAAAGAGGTGGTTTCCTATGTTAGTCAACCTTAAATTGCGGAACAGAAATGGTTTTTTGCAATTAGCTATCCTTTTCTTTTTAGGAGTACTTCTGACAGGAATGGCTTCAATATTTGGATTTGCAGACCAGGAAAAAGTCAATTTTACAAAAGAAGATTGGTTTAGTGTTGTAAAGACATACGAGGCTCAAATTGCTGATGGAAGACCGACGACTTCGGCTTTACATAATTTGGCGCTGGCGCGATTTAAATTGGAGGAAAATTCTCAGGCCATTGCTGTTTGGCTTGCAGCTATGAGCTTGGATCCAAGAGATGCTGAGATAGGTGTTGGACTTGAAGCGGCCTTAACTAAAGTAGGCCTAAGCAAGCAGAGTTTAGTGTTGGATGCCCATGGGCCTTGGCAATCATGGGTTGTGTCGCAGGGGCAAGCCGGACTATTGACGTTCTTGAGAATTGCATTTGCCTGTCTAGTCGTTACGGTTCTCATGATTGCGGCTGCTACCCTTCAATATTTTTTGAGAGGGGTGCTTGTTGGTCGTATTGCGGTTGTAGGTTTGGCCTTGTCGCTGATCGTGACAAGCGCACTCTGGTCATTCGTTTACGCCTTTGATCAAAGTGTAGGATATTGGGGGGCTGTTGTCGAAGACACTGATATTGCCGCTAAGGAAAAGCCTGATGACAACTCAGCAACAGTGTCAAAAATCCAAATGGGGTCACCCATTTATTCAATTGGACCAACAACGGGTGCCTGGATTTATCTATTGAACGCTGATGGCGTAAAAGGTTGGGTTCCAGCGACTTCGGTTAGAGTCATTAGAGTTAATTAGGGACACACGACTGGTTTGTAGGGAACCACCGTGGGCGTCCTATCAATTATGTACTTATTGGTATCAGTCGTACGACACGTGATTCAATCGTAGGACACCGGATTGTAATTCCTTACATTAACTGACTTTCAATCGTGCGAACTTCGCTCAATCTTTTGAGAGCATAGTCATCCCCCCAACAAACGGCAGCCTCCCATGCTGCTGAAGCTTGCAATGCTTTGTCGTAGTCATGGACATTTAAGTCAGCGGCATTGTGAGGTAGAGCTAAATCTAGATCCGGTGCATCCAGGTGCGCCTCATCCCAATCTATCAATGCAACTTGATGCTCGTTCATAAAAATATTTCTTGGGTTGGGATCACCATGAACGACGCTTTTTGTTTTTGATTGAATTTTGGCCCACGCACCGCGGCACCGTTCAACCCCGTCTGGGGGCATTTTGCTGAGGTCAATTTTGGTGCCCTTTTCAATCGTTAAAAGATCAGTGGAGGACACCCAACCTGGTCGTTGAGTCCAATGAGTTGTAAGCGAATGTAGTTGCTTTAAAGTTTTCGCGACTCGGCGCCAGTCCTCCGACGTTTGCGGTGGTACGCCTTCCAGCTTTGACATGACGACTAGACCAGAGGCAAACATTCGTCCGTCAAGTGTTGGGAAAGGAATGGGTACCTTTAGGCCTGCTTTTGCAAGATATTTTAGAAGTTTAGTTTCCCAGTCAAGATCTGCGTCACTTCGTCTTCCAAAGCGAGCTACAGCAATTTTGTTACCTATACGAACACTCCAAACATCGTTTGCGGTGCCTCCCGTCAGTTTTTCAATCCTTTGTATATCTTTGCCCCAAAGCTTGAGTGCGTCCCAATTAGATTGCATTGTCACCACTTGAGTTTTTTACATTGAAATGAACATGTATTGCAGAAAATGAATTCAAAAACCGAATCAAACAGTCATTGAAACGAACACGTTCATCATGCAAGCAGTAACAAATCAATTGACCATATCTTGGATCGAGATAACAATCGGATTCAATTCCAACTCCCCATTAATACTCAGCGCCCGTAAATTTGTGATTGAAGCAATAAACACCAAGACAAGGTATTCCGCAATTCCTTTCATTCTGACCTCGGGCTAGAGGATATTATGATGTAGGGACCTTCGTAAATCGCTGGGGATACTGCTATATGCGTCTGTTAAAGTCGATGTGTCGTAAATTTCA
>JAPLFV010000199.1:0-3095 GCA_026390495.1 Pseudomonadota bacterium
CTCTACTCCCAAAACTTATACTTGTCTTCAATCAGCTGACAATGGGACGTCGGAGACTAGTGTTGGGGGGAAATTTGAATCTTGTGCCATTTCAGGAACTGTCATGGCCTCAGTGAGTGCGACGACTCTCAACTCCTATAATATGTATCGGGAAACGATTGATACAGGTGCCTTTACCTATAGTGGTGCGTGCTCAATTGTCGTTTCTGCAGCAAGCCCGACCATTACTGCGACTTTTGATTGCAATAAAATGGTCCAGACGATAGTGACAGATCGCAAAAGGTTTCCGATGTCGGGAGCTCCTACGGGCACTTTAAAGGGTGAGTTTAAGTGCACTTTTTGAATTGACTCTCAACGACGTCCCGATTCGCTATTTCTGAGGCGCATCACCCTGAGTTCGCGGTGATAGTCTGAATGATTATTCTTCGCCTACGTCCGGTGAATATTGGTCTTGAAAGCTTATATCGACTTCACATGTATCGGTAATTCTTGCCTGACAGGATAAGCGCACAGAACCATCGATCTGTAGTTTCATACGAGTCAGTAAGTCTAGCTCCGCGTCCTTCATCGGTGCAAACGCAGTACTTGGCGAAACTTTTACGGCGCAGGTACCGCATCGACAAGCAGAACAACCAAACCTGATGTTCACTTTGTTTCTTCGGGCTGCCGTCAATATGCGGCTGTTATCTTCAACGTCAAACTCAAAATTTTCGGGCAAAAATTTTACAATAGTCATAAATCAAACCGAAACGTCATATTCGCGAAGTGCAGAATTAAGAGACGTTTTGAGGTCTGTTGAAGCCTTTCTTTCGCCAATAATGTATGCGCACTGAGTGTGGATTTTTCCGCCGCCGCCGGGAGCATCTTTTTCTAGAGTACCAGGCACCACAACGCAGCGAGGTGGCACAAAGCCCTTAATTATGTTTCGCTGATCTGATCTCAAATCAACGATGGGTGTTCCACTTGTTAATGTGACGTTTGCACCCAAAACTGCCTGTTCACCAATTCTGACGCCTTCAACTACGATTGATCTCGATCCTAAAAAGGCTCCGTCTTCTACTATAACTGGACTTGCTTGAGCCGGCTCAAGAACTCCTCCAATGCCGACGCCACCTGATAAATGCACATTCGCACCAATTTGGGCACAGCTTCCTACTGTGGCCCAAGTATCGACCATGGTGCCACTTCCAATCCAGGCGCCAATATTTACGTAACTTGGCATCATAATGACACCGTTCTCCATGAACGTGCCATATCGAGCCACAGCGGGCGGAACCACACGCACGCCTAAAGATTTAAAATTTTTCTTAAGTGGAATTTTATCGCGATAAACAAAGGGACCAACTTCCATATCGACTGTATCCATGACTCTGAAATACATAAGAACGGCTTGCTTAATCCAGACATTTGTCAACCAGTCTGAGCCAGATTTTTCGCACACGCGAATGGCCCCGACATCAAGCAAATCTATGACTTTTTCAACAGTCTGTTTGTTTTGAGTTAGAAAATTTGAATCACCACTATCTAAGTGCGATTGAATCTCTATAATCGATTTTTTTAGATCTTGAATATTTATTGTCAAGCAGCACCTCTCATTGAAATCTCAACGTTTGAAGCGAAATCAGTTCACGGATTTAATGAATTTTGTCATGAGATCCATGGCATGAAGAGTATCGTCATCCCCTGGTACAAGCGCAAGTCTAAAGTAACCGCCAATTCCTTCACTTAACCACGAGCTTGGGCTGGTGATGATTCCTAACTCCGCCAATTTCAGAATAAATCCAACATCGTCATTTTTAAATGACTTTGGGACTCGGCACCAAAGATAAAACGTTGCTTCGGGAATATTGTCAATCAGTCCTAAATTTTGCAAATGCGGAGTTGCTAGTTTCAATCGATGAGAAAAAATTTTGCGACGTTCTGCAACGTGATCGTCGTCACTCCAAGCAACTACTGAGCCCGCTTGAATAAAATCTGGAGATCCGACGCCAAAGTTTGCTCGCGCCTGAAGTAGTGATGAAACTATTCTATGATCTCCTGCAATCATGCCACTACGATACCCAGTTAGACCGCTTCTTTTTGAGAGGCTCATAAACGTCAAAACTCTATCAGAGGTAAACATAAGAGGAGTGAGAGGGCGGGAGTCAAATTGTGGATCAACGTTAATATTTTGATCGAGTTTCGTGTCATAAATATCGACGTAGCAATCATCGCTTAGCAAAACGGTGTCTGTTTTGTGGCACCAAGCAATAAGCTCTTGCCAATATTGATAGTTGGCAGTTGCCCCAGTAGGATTGTGCGGATGATTAACCCAAATTGCAGCGGCAGATTTTTGGACGTTTTCAGGCAAAGTCCAGGGCTTCAGCAAATATCCGTCTGCTTCCGAGACACGCACTGGGTACGGAATTCCTCCTGCGAATTGGGCCGAAGACCGATAAACGGGATATCCAGGATCGGGATAGATAAGATGTTTTTTGCCGCCTGATCGACCGACCAAACACAGTGCAATATTGAAGATCGCTTCCTTTGATCCTTGTGATGGAATGATCCCAATATCGTTAGTACGTGCAATTCCGAAGCGGCGTGTTAGATAGCTCCACTGCGCATCGCGCAACGCATCTGATCCTTTTACGCTTGGATATTGACTAATCTGAGGAATGGCCTTGATAATTGCGTCGCGAATCGGTGACCAGGTTGGGATTTTTGGGTCTCCTGTACCGAAGTCAAAGACTGGCTTTCCTGCTTTCACTAAAGCGCCGCGAATTCTTGATAATTCCTCCATGGGATATGGTTTTAACTGTGCTGTAACGTCATTTACTAGTTGAATGGTCATATTAAATGCACCCTCCTTAGGCTATTTATCGGAACCAACTCCATAGGTCCCACTTCCAAGTTTACTTCGCAAATTCCAAAGCTCCGGAAAAAATCTCTTTGCCAGTGTGGCAGACAAATATTTGACTCCACTGGAACCGCCAGTCCCAATTCTGCTACCGATCATTCTTTCGACCATGGCCACATGACGATATCGCCAAAGTGTAAATTGCTGATCTAAATCAACCAATGACTCTAGCATATTATACACGTCTGAATATTGA
>JAPLFV010000199.1:3153-7871 GCA_026390495.1 Pseudomonadota bacterium
AACACCTTCGTTTGATTCATAGAATTCTTCTACATTTCTATTTAACACATCATTGGGTACTTCAAAACCCTTCCGAGATAGAAATCTTAACACCTGATCATAAAATGATGGTTTTGATTTTGCGGATTCCATGGCCTGTACAGCGTGAGGCTGAGTTCTAAAAAATTTCAAAAAGGCATCATCTTTGAGTCCCATTCGATATTCTACCAGGCGAAACTGCCACGATTGAAATCCAGAAGCAGGATTTAGGCGATCGCGAAATCTATTGAAGTCATTAGGTGTCATTGTTTCAAGGATGCTTACTTGATCTGTTAAGGTGCGCATAATCGTCGTGATTCGCTTTAGAGTTTTAAGCGCTCCAAAGGGGTTGTCTTGGCAAAGATCAAAATCGGCCAGATCCATCTCATGTAAGATTTGTTTAAACCATAGCTCATAAGATTGATGAATAATAATAAACAACATTTCATCGTGTTCTGGTGGTTGAGACAGTCGAGTTTGAAGTGACAAGAGATCTTGAACTTTTAAATACGATCCATAGGTTACCATGGAGCTGTCGGGAGAGATGATGTTGTTTTCTAAGTAGGAACGATTTGGGTTTGTCGGATTGCTTCCAGGAGGATTCATGATTCACCTATCAAAAATTCAGTTTTAGGGAATAGATCAGTCTCGCAATAGAATTTCATAAAGTCTGGTGCGTGCAAAGATTAAAAGTTACACAGACCTCTGAGGGCAGTGTATCAGATAGATTTTTTAGAAAGGAGTGAAAACTCGTCAGTTATAAAGCAGTCATGAAATATTTATTTTGTTAGGACCGCAATCCACTCTAATTTGTCTGTTTGGGCAAACATATCGAAAGCTTCGATTTGACGGACGCGGTGACCACTTTCGATGAGTTTTGCCAAATCGCGTGCCATCGTCGCTGCCTCACAAGAGACATAAATGAATTTGCAGTCTGGGTTTGTGCGAAGAACATGAGCTAAATGCCCTCTAGCCATGTCGTGAAGTCCTCTGCGTGAGGGGTTAACAACGATGACGTTAGGTTTTCGGCTCCAGTCAGGAAGAATATTTTCACTTTCTTCGACTTTCGCAGCGATAAAGGTAATTTTGTCACTGAGACCATTGCGGGCAGCGTTATTTCGAGCGTCTTCAGTGGCCTCGGCTACCTCTTCAATACCTAATGTTTTGTATCCAGAGCGCGCCAATATCAATCCCAATTGACCAGTTCCTGTGTATAGATCCCAGGCAACGTTCTCTGACCTAGCACGACCGGCATGTAGCTCAACACGGCGATACAGATTGTTGGCTTGCCAGGGATTAATTTGAAAGAACGCATGGGGACCAATCTCTAAGTTTAGCTCACATATATTTTCTCGCAGTCCGAGACCTCCAACTAGGTGGACCATTTCTTCGCCAAAAATTGCGTTTCCGGGCGACGTGTTTATATTCATAAAGGCAGAATTGATTTTGTGACCCATTCTCCGAAGCTTGTTCGTAATTTTTACAAGTTCGTTTTTGACGGCATTAGCAACGACCCACACGAGCATAACTTCACCGGTAATATGTGATGATCGAGCTACTACGTAGCGAACATCTCCAGTGCGAGCAATCTCATCGAATGGATTCAAAGAGGTAAGCTCAATCTCGGATTCTAGGTCCTTAAGCAGATTGGTTAGTGGCGCGACGTGTAGAGGGCATCCGGTCATTGAGACGCCCACTTTATGCGTTCCGGGCTCAAATAGACCAATTGCAAACCTGCGAGAATATCCATCCCATTCAGCTTTTCTAATTTGTTCTTTGGAGGCAGGCCTAACGGCCAATTTAAAGAGGGATCTGTATGCGGTTGTGTTTGGAGACGGCACGGGATCAATGATCCTAGCGCCGCTAATAACGTCAACGTCTTTTAAGAGTTTTAAACCATCATCAAACTTTCTTCGAAGACTAGTTGCATAGTCAGTATTGACATACACGCAGCCGCCGCATTCGCGTTTCTGATGACATACTATTCCACCGGCCTCATCAGAGACATGGCCTCTGTGAAGTCTTCCAGAAAAGTTTGACTGACGCATGATGTTGGGATTAAGAGCAGGAGCAACGTCGCGAAAATTATCACGTTGCACGTTAGGCCTTCGACCGCTTGGGGGAGCGTTACGATTGTCTTTTGTCGATTTTGGAAACGTGCGCTTTTGATCCGTTGGACGTCGATTCATGGCTGCCAATCTCCTAGTGCCTGTTTTGCTCTTAAATTTTCAAAGAAGGTATCTATCCAGCATTGACCGAATGGTAGGCTGATCGCTTTATAGTTACCGAAGTACGCTTGGATACCAGTCTTTAATAAAATCGTAAAGTATTTTTAATAGAATTTAACGTGATCTCTATAAAAATCCTGTGTGACGGGCTGCCAAGACTCAATCCCGGAAACAATTATAAGTCTAACCCACGTGTTATCAGGCACTTGCGCCCATGGCTTTTAAATCCCATCAAGCTACAGAGCTAAACTGTGAGTCCTTGGACTTATCCTGAGAGGACTTAGAATTTTAGTGGTTAGGGTATGATCTATTCTTCCGAGGAAATGGCTTCAGTTCAACGTCTTGCTACAGTTCTAACAACTGACAGCGGATCAGGGTCCGTTGGCGAGGAAGGTGACAGTCGCCCAGTGTCTTTAAGAGAATTGTAAATCCTCCCTTAAAGACACTACAGTGACATTTTCTATTTGCGAAGAAGTTGGAATGACGCCGAATCCACCAAGAAAGTCAGAGAGGAACTTTTGCTTATCAGAAACAGTAGTTTTACTTTTTCTTTATTATCCGATTGAGTTAACTCGATGCAATTTGGCTGCACAACTTCTCTGCTTGATTGGCTACAGTCACGAGGCTTGGCAAGTGGTTTATAACTCAATTTTTTGCATTTTGCGTCTTTACCAGAAAATGTCGCCGTAAAGCTTGTTGAAACGGCCGCGTTTTCATTGTTAACCCCAAAAGTGAAGTCGCATTGGATCCCGTTTTGAGAAAACTGGTAGGCCCCTTGCCTAAATCTCAATGCTGAAAACAAACTTTGTTCTGCTTCCGTTGAGTTTGCTTCACCTTCAATGCGGTGAATTGAAAATCTGATTGTGGATGGTGCTTCGATGTCTAAATGAGAATTACCCAATCCTCGCTCGCTTTGAATTTCTACCTTGTTGCCGTCTTGATCCTTTAATCCGACACATTTGACTTCGTCGCCATTGCCGAATCCACGAGGTCTGCAGCTGTAGAGTTTTGAAAGTTTGGGGTACTGGCTATTGACGCAAGATTCCTTTCCTGAAAAGACGACAGAGTAGGTTGTACTTTCATTCACCTCTACATCGCTTGCAGAAATTTGCACACGGCACTTTGTAGAGTACCGAAATAATCCTTGGGCAAAGAGGACTTCTTGATGGAGCAATTTGTCTTCAGCCGAAACTGCTGATGCCTCGGCGTTTTTGCCACTACTCGATTTCATCAACTCACTCGTAGCAGAGGTCTTACATCCAATAAATAGGAACGAAGTTATGGTCCATAGTAGAGCTTGGCATTTAATCATAGTCATTATTCCTCAAAAGTTAGGATTTCGATTAAGAACGGAATTCAATTTTCATAGATTCACTTTTGCATTATATTGTATCATATTTTTGCAGATGATCGAACCTGTGAGGGGAAATTCTATTCAAGCTATTTTGCATTGAATTTAGTAGCCACCGCGCCAGAGAGTGTAACGTTTATACCATCAACAGCGCCGATAGCCCCAAAATCAAAATCTTTTTTTGAAATTTTTCGAGAGTTTTTCTAATAGAGCCAATCACTGGACTGCCAAAGGCTGGCTTTGCGGTAGTTGGGAGAACTTCGTCTAAAGACTTTAGTACCGAGATTTTTTGTGTAATTTGTCCAGGTTGCCCATTCGTCGGATAGCGTTCTTACAACATAAGGGCTATTTGCTGACTTGCTGCCCTTTTGAAAGATGTATCCGTTAAACAAGTAGGACGCAGCGTGTCGCAATGTTTTAAAATCCACGGCCGTATGTGCCTCTTTGGGAACATCGAAGAATAAAATCATATCGCCGTACTGTAGGGGCACTTTTGAAACATCGATTTCATAAAACTCAGATTGGACGACTCTCCAAAGTTCATCGTAGTTGATCATAGAACGATGATAGCCTGCTTCTTCTCTGACATTTACTTGCGCACTTGTAGGGTAGTTTTGATTTTGAAACGAAAGTGCGGCGTGGAAACAATTCGGTCCTTTGAAAATGGTATGCTTTGTCACCATACGCTTTGCAAATGAAGGCAGAAGAAACTCGTCAACGGCAATATTTTCGTTCATGGACACTTTGCTTTTTAGAGTCTGAAGATCTGTGGTCGTTAAATAAGGTTGAAGCTCTTTGACGAGCTCAGTAAGCTTCTTAGGATCTTGTTTCAATGAGGAAGCATTGATGACAAGCTCAGTATGATCCCTTGCAAAAAACTCATCTAAACTTTGACGATTAATCAGATCAAGGGACTCTTTGGTGAGATTGACTGTAAAGAGATCTGTACCAGGGAGCTTTTCACCACCTGGAATTAGTTGCTGAAGGTTGTGGGCAAGGCTTAATTTTTTTCCTGACTGTGCCAGTCTTTCTGCGATTTTTAAAACTTGGTCGTCGTTTTGAGCTAGTGTGAGTTGGATCGGCTCAATTCTTTGATCTGACTTGTACTCGTTGAATCGTTT
>JAPLFV010000199.1:7908-15074 GCA_026390495.1 Pseudomonadota bacterium
ATTGTAATAGTTCTTTTGATTGCAGAAACATTTAAAGAAAGCTTTGATTGATATGGCTCAATTGACATGAAGTAGTGAATATTCTTTCGGCTGTAGTTTTCCTTTTTTGGATTCATCTGCGTCAAAGACTTTTGTGTGGCCGCAAAAGAATCATTTGAGAAACCGACTAATAAAATAAACCCGTAGATTCCATCTCTGATGAATCGGTTTGGAGTAATTTTTTCCAAGAGAACTTTAACCATCTTTTTCCAGTCCTATTGATTTGTCTTTTCCTTCAAATCTTTGTCGGAAGATTTTCGCTGGACATGAATTTGCAATGCGCCGATTCACTCGACTTTTGAGACGATTGATTTTTTTAAATGCATAAATTTGTCGGTTTAAAAAGCTTTAAGAGGCTGAAACGACAATGAATAATGAACATTCGGGCAATTCCCTCAAGATGCCGGTGAATGGCTCCGAGGGAATTTAGAGGGAGTGGATTACTGAATCTTTACTGATTGATAGGTCGTTTGGCATTTTATCGAGATTTCATTTTGGTTTGAGGACGGGAATTTTTTGCCCGCTGACCAATCGAAGATTGGCAGCATATAATCTAAACTAGAGGAGGATCTATGAGCACTAATATTCATATAATTGATTCTAGTAAAGCAAGTTTAGTCATGACCAGTGAGATCTTTAAGGATAAAATTCCTGGATCTTTGGTGAGTTTTTCTGGCAATGCGAAGGATGCTTTAACATATATCGCAACAAAACAAGGAGCGGAAGCTCCTGATCTGATCGTTGTGGACTTCGATCTTCCTGACGCAGACGGAGTTTCCTTAGTCCGCGAGCTTCGCAAGTCCTACAAGGGTCCTGTTTTTTTAACAGCATTCCCTTCCGATGTTGTGAAACACGCTGTATCTGAGGAACTCTTTCATTATAACGATTCCTGCCAGTGGATTTCAAAGCCAGTTAAATCAGATCAATTGGATAAAAAAATTGAACAGTTTTTGATTAATCGCTATCGCCTTGGACGCCGATTTGATGTTGAGTTTATGTCGCTTCTTGTAGGAAAAGGTGCTGGACGAGGGAAACGCGCGCCAAAATTTGACGGCAAGACTACAAACTTGAGCCTGGGAGGTGCCGGATTTGATCTTGCGCAACCTGCCAAACTAAAAATCGGCGATGAAATGATTTTGTCTCTTGCAGTACCACAAGGACAGATTGATGGCGCCGGCCCAATAGATAATCTCAAAGAAACTTTAGCGGCATCCAGAGCAGCTGAGTCAAAATCTGCAAAAATTGCCAAAATTACAGAATCAAAAAAGTCTGCCGCCCTTCCTAAGAAGGGTGCCACAACCTCAAAATTAAAAGGATCAAAAACTCCTGAGATTCAGGTTGAAAAGCAGGAGGCTATTGCAAATCAAAAGTCGACACCGTTGAAATTTCAGGAATATAAGATTAGAGCAACTGTAGCTTGGTTAGGTGGTGGCGGCAAAAAAGCTGGCTTAACATTTGGTAAGATTACAGATCAACAACGCCGTCAGATCGAAACTTTTTTAAAGGGTCTTGCAGCTTGATTGATCGAGGTATTGTGTGAATCGAGACCAAAGAGTTGTGTATCCAATAGCGGCTGTCGTTTTGAGCGTCATTTTTGCAAGTTTCTTGATCGGTGAACTGTATTCAAGCGTTTCGGCATTGAATTCTTCGTTCGAGCCGTGGCTCAATGTTTTGATCATCAATATGGTGATTGGAATATTGAGCCTTTTGTTTATTAGGTCTATCCGCGAGCAGTTTCAAAAATTCGCTAAGGGATTTCGCTATTATGTTCCCGGGCTAATCGTCCTGTTTGGGAGCTTATTTTTGGCGATTATGTTCCGGTCCCCGTCTGTTTCCGGAGATAGGCACGAGTTATATTTTTCGCTTTTCAGCATTACGCTTATCCCCATTTTTGAGGAAATCGTATATCGAGGACTTGTGTTTGAATTGCTTGCTAATCAAATGAAATCACATTGGCGCATTTACATTGGCGCCATTATCTTTAGCTTTGTTCATACTATGCCAACATTTGCTCATTTGGTTCGAATGGAAATTGGGTTACCAATTGGTCCCTTTCTGTTAGGATTGGTATGCGGCTGGTTGGTTGATAAGTCAGGAAGTCTCTGGCCTGCAATTGTGTTTCATTGTGCTGGAAACTGCACGGTATTGATCTTTTCGTGGCTCTCGCCCGATTGGCTGGACAAATTGTCAGTTTTTTATTTGTAATTGTATGGTGAATAATGAAATTTCCATTAGGACTGGATTGTTACCCATAATCAAAGTTTAGACTGGAAAAAACAGGTAACTCAGTGAAAAGGACTTTATCCAGATGAGTTCTGATGAAGAAGAAAAAATTAAGAATGAAGAGCGCATCAAACAGATGGCGCGAGTTGTTTGCATTTGCAAGGGTATTAACCTTGGAAAGGTTTTAAAAGGGATGGAAGGCTGTTCTACCGTTGCCGAAGTCAACCGAGCGACAGGTTGCGGTACTGGGGGGTGCCAGGGGCAAAGATGTGGTCCCCGGATTAAAATGCTTTTAGAGAAGATGTCTCAAACAAAATAGTTTTTTGATGATCACAACGTGGTCAACTTAAGTAACTTTTTCAGTCAAAAAGTCGTAGTTTATTCTTATTTTAATGAGGAAAGGCCTCTTGCAGAGGCATCTTCCTGTCTTTTGCAATTTTGGTACAAATTCTGCAAAGAACATTTAAGTGCGGTGAATGGTGCGGAATTTAAGTCCAAAATGGTACCAAACGCTACACCAATAGGAAGTCAACCAAAGGCTAAAGCATGCGGAGGGGTTATGTTGAACTTGAAGGTTTCAAACAACAACTTTATGAGGCTCAAATTTGCAATTGCTCTGAATTTAGTTGTTTTGAGCATCCTGTCCTGTGGAAAAAAATCCAACTCTGAGGACACCCCATCAGGGACGCCGGTGGAAACAGAAATTGCTAGTGGCTCTGATCAAGGACAAGAGAATGAAAATGGCAATAAAAATCCCCAGAAAACAGAAGATGCAGGTACCAGTACCTCTCCTGGGTCGAGTTCGGGAAACTCAGATACAAGTCAGCCTGAAAGTGAGGCGACAGCTAAAGAATGGATCGCTTATGAGTTGAACTACAAAAACAATTGCATGGCCTTAGAGCAACCTGGAAATTTGGAAAAAGGTTGTTCTTGTATTGCTAAGGAAGTCGTCTCAAAATTGAGAACTCGCAATGCGAAGCTAACAGAACTTGAGTCACTTGAGTTAACAGAAGAAGAAGAAAATACGATTATTCAAACCTGTGCAGCGATGTTTTGAAGCGCAGCCAGCATGATTTGAATTAACATATAACCCGATAATTTAAATGGCTTGAATGACTTTGACAGCATCTATCAGTCGATTGCATTTTGCAAAGGGCGATGAATGATGAGGATACTGCTTCCCACCTTGTGTGAGTTGAATGCTTTTTAAGCCAGCGGATTTGCCGCAGTCAATGTCGCTGGATTTATCGCCGATCATCCAAGATTCATTAGGATTGATTTCATATTTCTTAATAGCATCTAAAACCATTTTTGTTCCCGGCTTTCGGCATTCGCAATCAATAGAGTATTCCGCAATTTTTCCGTCTGGCATATGCGGACAGACAGCAATTTCGAGAACTTGAAATTTAGAAAAGGATTTTTGTATCTCTGATAGAAGAGCTTCATTGAAGGCATCTACATCTGCTAAGGAGTACAGGCCGCGGGCAACCCCAGATTGGTTGGTAACGATGACGAAGTCGAATCCCATTTGAGCGAGGACCTCAAGTGCCTTTGGGACTCCCTCAATAATCTTCAAGTCTTTCGCTTTATAGGTATATCCTAAATCTAAATTTAGAACTCCATCACGATCGAGAAAAATGACTTTGCGCATAGATTTGTTTCAATGGTTTCAGGAATTGCCCTGTTCGAATAGCCAGGTCCGATCTTTTTCGGAAACTGCATAGGGGGTTAATATCTGAAGCAGTTTTTTGTAGGTATCTTTGATCCGGCTCTGATCCTCACTGCTAGAAAGCATATACTCTGCACTGCGAATTACTTCTTCCGCTTGCCACAAGACTTCCAAAGGTAGCTTTAACTCAATTGGCTGTGGAACATCTTCGCCGGTCTGAATCTCACGCGGTGCAGAGCTCAAAAAGACTTGTTTGCCGAAAATAATATACTTCCGAATCACAATCAGCCTTTCTTAGATGCTCTGATGGGGCCAGCTTTCTTTGCCGGAGCAGCTTTTTTAGGTGCCACTGTTTTCTTGACGGCAGCTGGCTTCTTTTCAAGTTTTGGCGCTGCTTTTTTTGTTTCTGCTTTTACGGGGGTGGATTTCTTTGCAGCGGTCTTTTCGGATTTTTCTGATTTATCGTCCGATTTGCTGGCAGCCGCTTTAGTTGACGAGGTAGTCGTTGTTTTTGCTTTGACGTCCTCTTTTGCAGATTCCTTTTTAGACGATGCTACTTTGGCTGCGGGAGCTTTTTCAACTTCCGAGGACTGAGTCTCGGACGACTCTGCAGATTGTTCCATAGTTTGGACTGTGGTGTAGATTCCTTTCCAAAGGCCTGCATCTTTTCGTAACCAGTTTTCAAACAATTTTCGAGCAGGACGATTTACGAGTGCTTCATTTAAAAAGTAATCAGAAAATTCTTTTGCAGTTTTTCTGCTTTTCAATTCTTTGACGTGGTTTGCAAGAATGAGTAACTCGCTTCCAGTTCTGCGTAGTACGACTGCGTCTTGAATTGGGTGTATTTCGACTTTGTTGCTCATGAATCCCTCATTAAATGATTTGATAGTCCTGATGAGTCTATAATTTAGCGATCTCTGGTCTGAAATGTAGCTTAAAAATAGTCAGAAGAGCAATAGAATGATCAACAAAAGGCCTGAGATTTCATGGTTTTTTCAACATTCCCAAAATAGGATCTCAAAATGACCTTGATCTTATCTTGCAAATTCTGCGATTTATCTCTTTTGGCCTAAAAAAATAGCATAAGGAGAATTTGAAGAGGCTATTTTGGTTTTGCTGTCCGGCAGTGCGCATCGTTGCCCATAAACATCCCTTCAGCTTCTAGTCCAGCTACAGCCTTGTGTCTCGCGCGAAAACATTTGAACGGATAGTCTGTTTGCTCGACTTTAGGTGAATATCCAACACACGCTTTCATAAAAAAGCCGGAGAGAAACTTTGTCATAGATTGCCATTCGGAATCCAAGTCTTTGGCAATCGTGAACCTTGAACAATCAATCAAAAGGCTCCATTTAGAATGCCATTGCATGAGATTATTGGTGAGCTTGCTCTTTAGTATCAAGACCTGTTCTTTGGTTTTAATGTCAACATCTTCAGAAAATGAGACCTCAATGACATGCTGCGGAAAGTGATTTTGAATCTGAATTGAGGCGCGAAAATCAACGGGTGCATTTGGGTTTCTTAATCCTCGCACACCGGCCTTTAGTTGAGCGTCTTCAAAGGTTTTGACAACTTCGCATGGCAGGCCTACCAATTGGCTTTCACTGTCAGTAAAGGCGATGGCAGACTTTAAAAAAAGGCCTTCAAAAAACTTAAACATTCGCGTTAAAGCTTCATGTACCTCTGGTTCGGGCGCGATCGTCAGTTGTCTTGCATCAATGATGAGTTTATAGGGCGAATGCCAACTTTTTAATTCTTGCATCCAAGCCATACGCCATTTGTTGACATCACCAACGGTTTTGATTTCCACTGGCTCTTGAAAGCATTGCGTCATAATTTTTTGCTGGAACTCATGCTCAAAGCTTAGTTTCATAATTGGCACCGTCTCGCGTGGTGATTCACTTTAAACTTTCTATTGTAGCTCGTAAATCAGCAACAGTTCTCTGGCCGACGTATTTTTTACCATTGATAAAAATCGTTGGTGTGCCGTCTACGCCTGACTTGTTGCCAAGACCAACGTCATCTTGAATCTTTGCAAGAATATCTGGGGAATTGAGACATGATGTCATTTGGGCTTCGGTCATACCTACATTCCGTCCCCATTCTTTGGCTTTCTCAAGGGAAGCAGAGCGTTGATTCTCAAAAGCCATGCGGTGATACTCCCAAAATTTTCCATACTGACCTGCACATCGTGCTAAACGCGAAATATCGCAGGAAAATGGGTGCATATCAGATTGAACAGTCGAGTTGCATTTATTGGAAAGGGGGTAGTTTTTGAAAACAATTAGTATCTTATTTCCCATTTCCTTATAGAGGTTGTCGAGGACCTCTTTAGCTTCAGCACAAGCAGGGCATTGATAATCTGCAAACTCGACGATGACGGCCTTTGCGTCATCGTTTCCAAGTCGATAATCTTCGCCAACGCCACTGTATGCTGTTCGGTTAATCGGAATGTCTTTTTGAATGGGTAGTAGACTGGCAGATTCTGGTTTATCAAATTTCCCTGGTAAATCTTGAAGGTGGGCTGGTAGTTGGGCAGCAGGCTTCATATAAGAGTACCCAACTAAAGACAATGCAACCGCAACAATAGCACTCGTTGCTCCGTTTCCAAGAAGTTTGGGATTGAATTCTGGTATTCCGGAGTCTCGGTATAGCATATAAGCAACGAATGCTTGCCCAATCGTGACGACATATGTTGCAATACAAACAACGCACACAACCTGAATCACACCCAATGAAATACTACCCAATATAATCGAAGTCATTAGTCCAATTGCAGCAAGTGCAAACCAAGTGACGCGATTTTCTCGCGATGTTTTTCCATTAGTTGCAATGGTCCATGCAAAAAACCCCATCGCCAAAAAGTATCCAATCCCGAAGACCCCTACAGGATAGCCAAATACTTCAGCATATTTACTGCTAGCTACGGCGTCGCAATTTACAGATGCATTTATATTGCAAACGGCGTCTGTATTGGCATTGGCTCTAAGGTCCATATGGTGTTTGACGCTATAAGCTGAAAGCGCCAATCCAATCAGTGCTAAAACAAACGCCGACCACCAGAGTTTTATTTTAGAGTCAGATTGATTCGAAATCTCGCTTGTAGAGTTATGGTCTGTCATTGGATTCATCTCCTAACCTAGCAATAAGTTGTTTTTTGACCGGTTTGGCAAATTATGTTGATAAAAAAAAGTGCTGAGTTTGATTCTATCGGTTGAAAGAGATCTGTGCAACTTAC
>JAPLFV010000116.1 GCA_026390495.1 Pseudomonadota bacterium
TTTTGTTCTTATTCATGACGAAGGGCTATAGATTTTTTTGCAGCTTCTCGTGCTAATTTATCTTCCTCTTTTTTCTTTTGCTTTTTTTCAGCTTTAGTTAAAGGGACTTCTTTAACGGGAGGATGGGTCACCTTTTTCTTTTTAGGAGGCACAGGCTTCTTTTGCGGGACAGGTGCCAGGTAAGTCTCTTTTATTTGCTTGAGCTTTTCCTGTAGCTGTTCCGGAATAGGCGCATTCGCATTCAGTTTTAATGTAAGCGTCTTTTTTGGAGGAGCCAATAATTGACGAAATGTATCATGGCCTTTTGGATAATATCGTAATAATTCGCACAAATGTTTTGCGATTAAGTTAGTTTGTTTGGCCGAACAATCTTGATAATCAAACAAATTGAGAATATCTTGTTTTTGCATGCTCAAGCACTGGCGAGTAATACTCCCCCTCAACACGAGATCGGTGATTTTGAAAAGATTGGAAAGAATATACTCAACGTCTGCTTGAACACCCTCAAAATTAAAATTAAAAAATTGATGTTTAGCTTTGAAGTAGGCAAGCTGTAGAATAAAGGAAACCCGTGTTTTTGTCGTTGAGTAGTGACTCAGAACATCAAGTTCTACTTGATTCATTGCAAAATAGAGTTCTCGTTCATCAGAGTTAAAATCTGGACGGGCGTAAAGATTTGCAATTTCTGGTTCAGAGAGTAAAGAGAGTCGCTTTAAATTTGTCATGTTCGGTTCAAAAAAACGAGGGTTTAGCTGAACCAACCGATTCAGTTATGGGGAGGGCAATCATCCCTCCCTTTATAGTAAGATAAAGCGGTTCAGTTAATCTTCGTTCAAAAAATTGTTTTTACGCTACTAAAATGGACTACGAAGGTATGAAGATAGGTTATGCAAGAGTTTCAACAAAAGATCAATCCCTATCAATGCAGATTGACGCTTTGAAGCAGGCTGACTGCATTCAGATTCATCAAGAAATCGCCGGCGGTGCAAAAACCGCCCGGCCTGTTCTTGACGAAATTATTAGAAACCTTAGGGGAGAGGATACATTAGTAATATGGAAGCTGGACCGCTTGGGAAGAAATTTGGCACATTTAATTCAGCTCACAGACAATCTCATTGAAAAAAATGTCGGATTAATCAGTCTGAATGACCCCATTGATACAACTTCCGCTCAGGGGAGATTAATTTTTGGAATTTTTGCATCACTACGAGAATTAATACGTGAACGTACACAAGCAGGTCTAAAATCGGCACGTGCTCGAGGCCGTAAGGGTGGTAGACCAAAAGGAATATCCCAATCAGCGATAGAAAAAGCCGCTATTGCAGAAGCTCTTTACAAGGATGGGAGCATTCCGGTGAAAAAAATAGCAGAACAGTTAGGGATTTCTAAAACCACCTTATATTTATACTTAAGGTTTCGTAATGTTCCTATTGGAGCAAACATAGCATCAGTTTCATAGACTTAATCCAGAACTAACACTTTTGGGGGTTCTTCCACAGGACCCCAATTAGGCAGTCTTGTCTCGATGTCCGGTC
>JAPLFV010000307.1 GCA_026390495.1 Pseudomonadota bacterium
CTTTTGGATCGAAATTATAAAAGTCAGAATACGTTTCTAAATTCAAGATTGTCAGATCTTTGAGGCTAAATTTCAAATCGGTCTGATTTGCCTTCACATTTATTTTGGTGGAGAGAACTTCCACTGATGAATTTTCGAGATATCCAGCATCATAATCTAGAAGCGAATGAAGTGTAGGGCGATATCCAATGCTCAGGAAGGAATCTAAATCGCGGCGCATGAATCCTAGAGTGCCCAGGTGGCTGTTATGAGATTGATCTGGTGGATTAAGATTAACTTCATCAGATTGGATTCGTGGAGGGCGTTTTGCCCTTGCCAGAAAAATACGTCTCTCCAAATCTTCAAGGTCATGGGGCAACAACTCGTTGTTTTTTAAGCGCTGCATAGCAATATAGTCAGTCAAGCACTCCAGAACTTCAAAACTGATTTGATCCATAGACACAATGTTTTTACTTATGGCCAGGTTAAATTCTTTTCGATCTTTTTGAGAAAGGGAGTCATATCGACGTTTCAGGATTTCAAATGATGATGGAACCATTTGAGGATTTTTGAGCCGACCCTTCAATCGAAGGGTCTTTATGACATCGACAGGATGCACATATGTGTCGAGCTGCGAGAGTGCTGCGAGGTCAGGTAAGGTTGCGGCCAGTGAAAGCAGAATAAATCCTGCGCAGTTCTGATCCAAGAAGTAGTAACTGAATTTCCCTAAATGTATCAATTCCCAAAAATGTTTGATGATTAAAATCATTTCTGATTCTGAAACATTCAGTGGATATCTCCAAAGGTCTCGATTCTCGATCGACCCATACTGGTAAAGCCTTTGATAATAGGGAAGAAGTGAATAGTCACCTTGATACCATCCCGTTAGGCCTCCAAAGATATATGAAAAGGGATCAACGTCGCTGGGAATAGCAGCTGCGAAGTTAAACGTGTACCACAGCGCCTCGGCTTTGGCTTTGCTTGGAATCAGGAGGAACGCATGTCCAAACACAGATGCAGGATTGGAAACAAATTGCGACGTGAATACAAGATCAATGCCTCTTGGTTCGTAGGATGAAATCCAAGTCTCCAGTTCCTGACATTTTACCGGCGGCAGCAATCTAAAACGACGACTTAAAATTTCGTAGCGCGCAGGCAGCGCACATTGAGGGTGAACAGCCATTCCATGGTCTGAGGTTTGAAAAATTCTTATTGTCTCTTGAAGCTCACTATAAGGATCGACTTGTCCGTTTGGGCTCAAAAAGAAGCTTTTATGAGTGACTAGACTACTAAAACGTCCCGTACCTGTAGGTTGGTAGTAGAGAAGGTTAAGCCATTCTGACTCAGATGAATACTGAACAATTTCAAAATCCGGACTGATTTCAGATGAGTGTGATTTATCACAGTAGGTGCTGCAAAAGAAGCTGAGTGTCAATAGATCGAGAATTAATAATTTATTGCAGATTTTTATCGTTTTCATAAATTGAATCGCCGAAGTAAACCTTCTACTAGAGTCTCAAAGTTTGACAATTATTTTGCTGTATTGTCTCATATTAATAGTGTGTTTAGCATTATGATTCATGAAACGAGGTTAAATGTGAAAATTTTAAACGCCTGTTATTTGACTATCATCGTTGCCTGTAGTTCGGGCGCATATGCTGATGCATATAGATGTGCCCAAATGGTCTATAAAGGTGGGTGGTTTCGCAAATATGAAGTTAAAGGTAATACCTGGGGTGCAAATACCAAGAAGCATGGTGTCGCAAGTTCTTCTGCAGGTTCAACCACGGAAACATCAACAGCTTCTGTAGATCCAGGTGTAAGTCTAAATCGTCTACTATCTTCTGCCCAATATTCCTCTTCATGGGGCGAATGTGCAGCCATTGATATGGAAATTACTCAGGAGTTTAGGGGACGTTACATCAAACAAAACATCGCTGAGATAAAAAAGCAAATCGTCATCGGTGAAGGATACCATATAGAGATTGGGTCACTTAGGAATAAAGCTGAGAGTTTCTATGACGCCAAAGATGAGAATGGTTTTGATGCCACCCTTCAAAAAATTATTCGAGACGATGTAAATTTAAATGCACAATGCAAAGTTGTTGGATAGGCTGAATTGATTTAAATTTTCAATGTACCGTGGGAAGGATCGGAAGAGATTGCACAGCCAATGCGTCTTGCTTTAAGACACGATCTAAAGCTAGATTTATGTCTGAAGATGGAAATAATAGGTGTGCAGTCTCAATAAAATACGGAAAGTGCCTTGCTTCTTCTACGGCGAACTTGACATAAAAATCTTTTAAGTCACCTTCAGGTAACTTAGCAGCAAAAAGACAAAAACGCTCAGCGCTGCGAGCTTCGATAACGGCTGCAATCATTAACCTATCGAGAAGATGAAAGTCCTTTGGATCGCGGGCAACGGACATGAGTGACTTAACATAGGGGTCAGGTTGATCGCTTGGCAGGCGTATATTTCTCGCGGTGAGAATTTCAAACAGTTGCTGAAAATGAATCAACTCCTCAAGTGCAAGAGATATCATTCGCCTTTGCAGTTCCGGATAATCGGGGTATCGATTGACCATCATCATTGCTGATGCATGGGCTTTCCTCTCACATGATGCATGATCAGCGATGAACTCATCGAGGCTATTCAAAGCTATCCCGCTCCATGTGCTACAAGTCGGCGTGAGGAGAGGAAGGGACTTTATAATTTCGTCAAGTTGGGTTAGGGAGTTACGCAGCATTTTGACTACCAAGTGATTTTTTGAACCGCGACAGAGGGTTCAGGTTTCTTATTTGAAAATGTCTAAATATTTGATTGTTCGCTCATTGCGAATGTGAATGTTATAGTCTGAAAGCCGAATCGAAACCAAGGAGTATTTTATGTCAGATCACAAGCGCTTTGGCGAGATCATCCCCACAATGGACGGGTCTTTAACTTTAAGGCATCCGGATCATAAGCAAGACTATCATTCCAGCGAAGGTGCTAAGTTTGAGGCTAATGCCCTATACGTTGATGCCAGTGGATTTAAGCAGGCGCTTGACACTCAGGAGAATGTTGTCGTATTGGATGTTGGCATGGGGCTTGGATACAACGCTTGTGCCTCAATTGCCGCCTGGCTGCAGTCGTCCGGTAAAGCTACCCTGGAGCTTGTCAGTATTGAAATCGAACCATTTTTGGTCGAGAGCGTTGCCACGGCAAAGGCACCGTGGCAGGAGAAATGGGATCAAGATTGGCTTGCAGGTCCTCTTGCCTTGAAAGAAATTGAAGATAATTTCTATCAGGCACTACTTAAGCATCCAAAAACAGAAATAGAAGCAAAATGGAATGTTTGGATCGTGGATGGCGCATCACAATTGTGGTCAGAAGGGGCAAGGAAATTTCAATTTGTGTGGCAAGACCCTTTTACCGCAGAATTAAATCCATCCATGTGGTCAAAAGAGTGGTTTGATCGCCTGAACGGTTTAGCAAGCCCAGGTGCGGTACTCATGACTTATAGCGTTGCAAGAGTTGTGCGTGATGCCTTGATGCTTGGCGGCTGGGCAGTAGAGCGAATCCCAACTCCTGGTCGAAAAAAGCATTGGTTGAAGGCTACCAAGGGATATAGCTGACAATCAGGAGCCTTCGGCGTCGACGACTCAATGGCACTCTGTTAAGTCAAATCTAAAAAATTTTGTTCCATTAATGGGATCTATGGCTTGCCTGATATTTTCGATCTCAAAGACTAATCTCGAGTGACCAAAAACGTTACCAGTTCTTGTTTTCGGAACTTGGAAATGCAGTAACTCTGCTCGCAAATTTTTCCCTGTTGACATGAGATCAATATTTATTGCAGGTTGAAAAATGTCTTCTGAATTTGGTGCGTCGCGAAGAGTACCTCGCACGCCGTCGATGGCGACTTTAACTTTTTGATCAATTCCATATCGGTTGGCAGCAGTAATTTTAAGGGATTCTACTTCAAAAGTACCGCCGGCGAAGAAGTTTGGGTTATATTCCAACCTAATAATATCGCCCTCAGTGGATTGAAAATTTATAACGCAATTTTTTTGACTTGATGAACCAGATTCTAAAATCTCGGCCTTTTTGCTAGACGTCGAATTGCAGCTTGCTGTGGTGAAAAAAATTAATGCTGACATGCCGGTTATAAGACGACTTTTCATAAATGATTCCTTCAATCTTGAATTTAAAAGTCAATTTGCAGAACTATAAAATTATAAATCTGGCGTTTCATTAAAATAAATCTTTTTCTTGCGGTAAGTCTTCTGCTTTCGGAGTTTCTTCAAGTACAATGGTCGTCGTCAGGTATCCCTTCCCCCGTCTGTAGAGCTTTAATTTGATACGTGATCCGGCGTTTTTGCCGATGAGATGCCGCTGAAATTGATTTAAGTCAATCACTTTAGATTGATCAGCTTGTACAATAACGTCTCCAATTTTTAATCCAGCAATTTGAGCTGGTGAGTCGATAATTAAATTTGAGACAATGATTCCGGAAACTCCGCTGAGCACACTTCCGCCAGCTTCAATGTCGTCTTGAGAAAGTATATTTTTTCCAATGATACCTAGCCATGGTCGCTTTGCCTTGCCAAATGCCATGAGGTCTTTCATGACTGTTTTAGCCAGATTGATGGGAATCGCAAAACCAATTCCCGCACCTTCGCTGGATACAGCTGTATTGATTCCCACAAGGCGACCTCTAGCATCCAGGAGAGGCCCTCCCGAATTGCCAGGGTGAATGGAAGCATCGGTTTGTAAATAATTATCATACGGTCCGCTACCTAGCACTCTGCCCTTGGCAGATATAATCCCTGAGGTTACCGTGTGGGAGTACCCAAATGGATTTCCAACGGCCACAACGACATCACCGATTCGGATGGCATCACTGTTGCCAAATTCGAGCGGACTCAGGGACGTATTAGCTTCGATTTTTAGCAACGCAAGGTCAGTCTTTGGATCTGAGCCGACCACCTTTGCATGATATTTTTGTTTTCCTTTTGATAGCAAGATCTCAATGGAGCTTGCTCCTTCAATGACATGATTATTTGTTAAAATATGTCCCCGCTTATCAATTAATACGCCGCTTCCGACGGCATGAGTTGTCTGGTTCTGAGGAATTCGACCGGACATAAAGAACTGATAAAGGTCAAGCTGGGGGTCTTTGTTAGGAATGTATTGGGTCGTGCGAATATTCACGACACCTTGCATTCCTTGCTCAGCAATATCGGCAACAGACATCAATACTCTTGCATTGATGGACGTAGAGACAAGAATTGCGACGGCAAAAATACTGAATGAGAAAAATGTGTGCTTTTTTTTCATAAACTTCTACCCTATTAAAGGACCCTGACCGCTAAAGGATCAGCTGATCTAATTGTAATCTATATTGAGAGATTTAATGGTAGGCAGAAAATTCCAAAGGGAGAACCCTTTAAGACTTTGCTTCAAAGCTCAAAAAATACTGGCTGTGGTTTAAGTTGTTTGTGAGACGACAAATCTTAGATGAATCATGAATAGATTCATAAGAAGGCACTGTTTGCTGATTTTGATCAACAAACTTTCCCGTCGGCAATATGGAACGCACCGAATCGGGGCCGAATGCTAACTCAAAGTATTGGTGAGCCGCTAATTCATTCATAACTAAGCAAATTTTTTGATCGGAATAGATTAAAGACCTTGATGGAATCATGTTTATTTGGCCTTTTGGCTTGGATGGCCTTTGTCTGAGGATTTGTACGGTGGGTATGATTCCGTGAGTCAGGGCCGATGGCTTGCTTATACGTATGGCAGTGGCTTCTACTTGCGGCAAATGATTTTCAGTTTGATATGCGCTTAGGAAGTATTTGCAGACAGTCTCTACAGCGGTTTCAATTAATAGAAATTCGCACTGTTCAAGGATGAAAGACACCTCCTTAACAGCAAAAGAATAGTCGACAGTGTCCTGGATGCTACACGACGCTGCAGAGTGCCTTGTATCTAGGTAGAGACAAAGGTCCACAGTCACTGGTTGCTTCCGGTTACGTTCATTTGGATGGATTCCAATGACGCAGCTTAGCAGCATACCTTTTAGCTGCACTTGATCCATATAGTTATCGTCGGAATTTTTTACATGAGGAAAGTTCATGGAGGCGATATAGCAGATTGTTTGCTTCCCGTAAAGGACGAATCCAACTTCTTGGTGGGATCGAAAGGTACTGAAATTCCTAGATGAAATTGGATAGTTCAAATCAGTTTTGTGGTAAACTTAAGGGACCATATTAAAGAGATCATGTTGATGGACTAATGGGTGATTGGTCCACGCCGTGATGGATTTTGCAGTGTTTGAAACCTGATGGATAAAGGGCGGATTGGATTTATGAGATTTTTTCAAAATAAGTACCTCAATGGATTGACCTGGGCAGCAGCGATTGGAGTTTTTGGCTCACTAGGTGGAATGCTTGGTCTGATTTCTGTCATTCTTGCAAATGCCTGGTTTGGTGACGATAGCCATTTAAAGAAAACGACCATTATGGCGCGAATCAATGAAGAGACAACGATCTATTGCCTCGATGAGCAGACACCCATTGGTAGTTTTTTCAATAGCGAACATCGCCAATATACAACTGTCGATCAGATTCCTAAAAATATGATTAATGCGTTGGTTGCGGCAGAAGATAAAAACTTTTTTCAACATAAAGGAGTCGATCCCTCTGCAATTTTAAAGGCCGTCGTGGAGGGTCTTCAAACTGGCAAGTTTAGAGGAGGGTCTACTTTAACCCAACAAACTGTAAAAAATATTATGGATCGTTGGGAGTATTCGATCAGGCGAAAAATAAATGAAGCAATCGCGGCACTCCAAATCGAAAAACTATATTCTAAAGAGCAAATTTTAGAATTCTATTTGAATCAGTTTCATGTTAGTGGCAACGGCTCAGGTATTGGAATTGCGGCAAAATATTACTTCAACAAAGATGTGAAGGATTTAGACCTTGTCGAGTCTGCGTTTATTGCTGGTTCTGTAAAAGGTCCCTCAAAATACGATCCATTCCTGAAGTACACGAAAGAACGCCGAGAGATCGCCGTTCGGAATGCTTTTCATCGCAAAAATTATGTTTTGGACCGCATGAAAGAAAAGGGTTGGGTGACGGCCGCTGAGTACAAAGAAGCCTTTGAGAAGCCAGTTCCATTTAATCGAGGGTCATTTAGATCAAGTGAAGTTGCGATGGTCAGTCTGATTCGCAATCAAGTCACTCAGCGAGAAGTGTTAGATGCAATTCAAATGGAAGATTCAAATGAGTTAAATAATGCGGGTCTTAAAATCTTTACGACCATTGACTGTAAGCAACAAGAAAGAGCGCAGCTTGCTATGCGTCGAAATCTTTCTCGCCTAGAAACAATATTAGGCGGTTTTCAACCTGAAAAATCAGAGAACTTCAGAAGACTTCGTGATTTGGAGTTGAATCAATTTTATTACGGCAAAGTGGAAGGCGTAAAAGGCAATGAGAAAAATGCAGAAATTGAAGTCTCATTTGGTTTAAGTAGCGGAACAATTCCTCACGAAGCACTTGTACGCTACTCGAAGTTGTTAGACCTCCCGTTGATGCAAGGCTGGGAAGTCCAGTTAAAGAAACTTTTACAAACTGTTAAAAATGGCGACATTGTGTTTGTGGAAGTTCGAGATTACGACAAAGAAAGACACTTTGGAACTTTGGAATTGCATAAAAGTCCAAAGATTAACGGTGGATTGGTGTCTCTCGATAAAGGTGAAGTCAGAGTCGCAGTATCTGGTTTTGACACCATGGGCTTCAATCGCGCTATATTTGCGCGAAGACAACCTGGTTCCGTATTTAAATCTGTTGTTTATTACGCAGCGATGCAACTAGGTTGGAACCTTTTAGATATTTTGGATAACGAAAGACAGATTTTTCCTTATCAGAGTCGGTTCTATTTTCCCCGCCCAGACCATGTTAGTCCTTACCGAAATACCTCTATGGTTTGGTCCGGGACAATGTCAGAAAACTTAGCTTCAGTTTCATTGGCAAATCGAATCTTGGATAAACTAAATTTCGAACAGTTTAAATTGTTGATGGCATCTATGGATCTGACTCCGAAAAGTGGTGAGAGCGCCCCCGATTTTCATTTTAGGGTTGCTAAAGCAACTGGAGTTCAACTTGATAACGATGGAGTTCGCGAATATCAATTGAATCGGGCTGTTGCCGATATCTCACCAGACTTAGTATTCAAAGGTCAATCCGATGCGATGCGCAGTTTAGAGAAAATGTGGTGGGGCAAAGGTTACATCGGAGAGCTTTCTCGTTTATTTTCTAGGTCAGCGTCAGATATGCCTCCTTTAGAAAACGCTATGCGCGTAAACTTAGTTAAAAATAATTATGTGCGATTGAAGACTTTAGCGGCGAATGCTGAATCCGACTGGGCCATGATTGAGCAAAAGGTTAGCGAAAAAGGTGCCGATGCCGCGCTAAGAGATCCGGCCCTTGCCGGAATTTGGAAGAACTTTAAAGTATTGCCAACGCAAGGTAATAGGCCAGCTCTAGGATTTATATCGACCTTGGATGGTGAGATGCCTAGCGGTGCAGGAGAGCACTATCAATACATCGATCGCTTGGCCACCGTCCAAGGAAGGCCTTTGAACACACTTGATGTGGAGGCTATATGGGGCGAGGGAGCGGTTCCAAAAGGTGATTTGAGGCTTAACGGTACAGTACCTTTAAGCACGTTTCAACAGTTGGATAAAGCTGTTGATGAACGCTATCAGACAATTTTGTCAAGTGCAGTGCCTTATGACCTTAATCGATATTACGAGCATCATGACTTTAGGATTTCACTCGGCTTGAAGTACTTAGTCGAGATGGTCAAAGCCATGGGCGTTACTAGTAAAGTAGAGCCCGTTCCTTCCTTTCCTCTTGGTACCAACGATGTAACAGCAGCAGAAGTGGCAAAAATCTATCAAACATTTGTAGAAGGCAAAATTTATCGGTTTTACGAAAAAGGACCCGCAAATCAGATTAATTTTATTCGCCGCATTGAAGATCGACATGGGTCTATTGTGTTTGAACCAAAACGCAAAGAAGCCATGGTGGCGCTTCCTGAGTTTTCTCCACAGATGCATGAAATATTGAAACGCGTTGTGACACACGGAACAGGGCGACCTGCGAGAGGCGAGCTTTATTTGCAATTGGGAGACGTGGAAGGTGCAGGCAAAGATCCTGTAAAATTGAAGGAGCTTGAAAAACAAAGAGTTAGAGTTCAGGCATTTGGAAAAACAGGAACAACAAATGATTATACTAACGCCTATTTTGCTGGATTTTTCCCAGTTCCCACCCAAAAAGGTCAGCCACTCGACTTTCATAACTTTTACACGATTGCGTCCTATGTAGGATACGACTTGAATAAGATGATGCGTCGAGGTGGAATAAAAGTAACGGGTGGACTAGGAGCATTGCCGACTTGGATCGAGTACGCAAAAGGCATGATGGATGTCATGAAATACAAAGAGTACTTGGATGAGCTTGACATCAACGTTGTCAAAAAGGGCGAGTGGCCCATGAAGTATGATGAGAAATTGTCAATTCCACTTGGAGCGGATTTGGCACGCGGTGTGGTCTTAAATGCTTCAGATGGAGACAATGAAGTTTTTGAAACGACAAACATCGCGAAAACAGGTGAGTCATACTTTAATGAGTTTGCCGTAGGAAGCACAGTAAAGGCTGTTGTTCGCGCTCCAAGCGATGGCAAAGGCGGTATTGGTAGATTCTTTAGCCCGTTTAATTTTAAACCAGAGTTGAAAGACTCTCAGGTTGCACCTGCTGTCAGAGTTGATTCAGTCGGAAGCCCTACGATTGTGCCTGATGCCGAAGGAACTGCGAATGCAGAACTTCTTCCAGGTGCTAAAGCATCCGATATTAAAGATGCAGACAAAGATGAAATATTGGATGAAGAGGGGCTGATCATTAAGGGAGAAGATTCTGGTCGTCCTCCTCAGCAGCTACCTAACGGAGCGGAAAAGGAAAAAATGAATGACGGATCTCCTTCGGGTGCAGGAAATTCTGAAAGACCAGGTTCCACAACCGGTACTCCAGCAGCAAATCCGAAGGCTGATCCAAAGTCTGATTCGAATGGTACTGAGCAAGAAGGTGATCTTTGGTAGGTAGAGATACACAATATTTTTGGTACAGATACTTTTTGAGATTCCAATTTGCGGGTTTGATTTTTAGTTCTGTCCAATTTTTTTGTAACTCGCCGTTGTTGGCCAAAACGCTTAAAGAGTCGCCTCAATGCAATCAAAGTGTCATTTCTGCTTTCAAAAGAGATGTGCAACTCAATACAATTGAAGCACCTCAAATTGGAGAGGTTCTCCTTGTCAAATGTTTGAAGGATCGAGCGGAGATTCTACAATGGACTTCATTTGCTTTGGCTATTCATGGGCAAAATGATCGCTCAAAAAATATCGACCGCTTATTAATGCCAAAGCCCAAAGGTAGTGGCGTAAAACGAACTCTTGAAATGGCAGAGGCTGGGTCATATCAGAAACTTCAAGAAAGATTACAAAATTTTCATCCTCAATATAAAAAACGTTTGGACGCGAATCTGACATTAGGACGTGCTCTAGCTCGCGCGCAAGATTTCGAAAAAGCCCGCCGTGAGATGTTTACATATGTGGCGCAGAAACCGAATGATCAAGCAGCAAGAATTGAATACCTTTATTTAGCTGTCTGGGCAAAGACAGGGAACGAGGCTGTTAAGGGATTTCAAACTGCGCTTGATCAAAATCCGACGGGTGAATTGCGAGAGTCCATCTTACGAGGACTCGATCTTTGCTATGGACTTTGGCCTGAATTGGCGCCAAAAGCCAGTGCTCCCAGTCCATCAGTAGCAATGGTAACCGAGGTAAAGCCTACCGTGGTTAAACCGGAAGCTGCTGTTACAGCGCCAATTGTGAATAAATCAGAAAATGAACCTGACGCAAAAAAAGACGTTTTATCAGATAAAGACGAATCCATTGTAAATGCCTCTTTCCTAGATAGAAAAATTCGTTCCTTATCTCAAGTTAATAGGTTTGAAATTGCAACAACACATTTGGGCGTTAATCCACTGTTTGCCATGAACAAGATAGAAAACTTAAACTTTGGTGAGAAACCCTATGAAACCTTTCAGTTCCAAGGCCAAAGATTGTGGAAATTGAGTCCTGAGTTGTCTTTGGATGGCTCTGCAGGAGTCTATCTATCGGATAAGACACAGATGGGTTTAGCGCATTTTGAGTTTCAGTTTGACCTGAAGGGTTCTGGTTTAATATTGAATGCAGGAATGGATCGATCAGCGCTGAGTGATTCTGTCGTTTTAGCTAAGATCGATGCTGGAGTCTCGAGAGATTCGATTTTAGCCTCGGTGGATTGGAACGATATGGTGTCATGGAGTGGCTCGCTCTTTAGGGAGCAGAATGTTTTGATGGGGGAAACTCATCAAGGCCTGATTAAATGGGACCACAGCATAGAATGCACCAAAAGTCGATGCTTGTCCTTGTTTGTTCCTTTTGGATTTGAGCGAAACCAAACAGTTTCACCTTACTATTATAGCGATGCAGACAGGTGGCATTTTGGTTTTGGTGCCAGTCATCGCCAAATTGTTTCAGGTAGTTTTGGTTTGAAAGTGGCAGGGGAATGGAAGCGCCTTCAAGCACTACTCCCTTCAGGACTAAATGAAAGCTATTCATCGATTTACTGGCACCTAGGTGCAGACTATGTTTACGATGCAATAAAATTTGGACTTCTCGTAAAATCAAATCAGGTAAACTCGGAATATCAGTTTAGGAAGCCCGAAAACTATAACGATGTTTTATTGCAAGCAAGTTTGATGCGATAGATCTAAAAAATTCCTATTAGCTGCTGTCGCAAGATACCTAAAATCACTTCAGAAATGAGCGCTTCACTTATTAATTTGAGTCTTTGACTCGAGATCCTGCCAAAAACTTCAAGAAAATCTACAGCCAATGGATGGTACAAATTGCAACAGGGCCCAGTTCTTATGACTCGACTCGAATATAAACCTAAGGATGTACAGGAATTTATTGCGAAACTTGTTTTTTCTTCAATTTTTTTCGGCAAGTTCCGAGGAGATAAAAGGTTCGAGATACCTTGCTATCTATCAACGTACTTTCAAACAGAAGGAAAATTATGAAATTACTTTCATCACTATTGCTGTCTACAGTGTCGCTGGGATTTTACTCATGCTCTGGTGTAGAAACAATCAAGAAAGAAACCAACTCTCCATCTTCAACGAGTGAAGACACCGATGCCACTTCGTCTGATGAAGTAGAGCTTTCTCAACAAGACAAAATGTTGGGCGCAGATATTAAAACTGGTTCTTTGACATTTGTGGATTCTAATTCATCACAGCAAATTAAGGTTTCAATCAGGTCTACTGGCGCGGTGTTTAGCGACATCAATAAATTGATTGCAGCCGCTCTACCAAAAATACCGGAAAATGCCCGAATCTCTGGAATCGCTTATGTTGGTCCGGAACCAGTTTATATGAATTATTCTTCAACAAATTCGATATTTGAATCATGCAACATCAACTCGATCTTCTCAGCCGCATTAGCGAAACCAAATGGTGGTTCAAAGGCCGCAATTTCTGGAATTAATTTTAAATACAATGAATCGAAGCCTTGCCGTTCGTCCTTGAAATTTGTAGATGCTAATTCGCCGCAGCCAGTTATCGTCTCGATTCCGTCGTCAGGCACGGTGTTTAGCGATATCAATAAAATGCTTGCAGCAGCTCTACCAAAAATATCTGAAAGTGCACGGATAACCAGTATCGCTTATGTTGGTCTAGAACCTGTCTACATGAATCATTCTTCAACAAATTCGACATTTGAGTCGTGTAACATCAATTCGATCTTCTCAGCCGTGTTAGCGAAGCCTAATGGTGGCTCCAAAGCGGCAATTTCTGGAATTAATTTTAAATTTAATGAATCTAGGCCATGCCATTCGTCCCTGACATTTGTAGATTCTAACGCATCGCAGTCATTTAAAGTAACGATGACCGCTTCAGGCGCGGCATTTAGCGATGTCAATAAACTGCTTGAAGCAGCTTTGCCAAAAATATCTGAAAAAGCGCGAATCACAAAAATCGCTTTTTTCGGCCCTAAACCAGTTTACATGAATCATTCTTCAATAGATTCGTCATTTGAATCATGCGATATTAACTTGGTGCTCTCAGCTGCATTGGCAAAACTCAAAGGGGGCTCGAAATCTGATATTTCTCAAATAAAATTCAATTACAATCAATCTAAAGCCTGTCTTAACAATTAATGGCTAGCGGCATAAACTGCCGCATTTATTTATTGAGAATTTTCTCCGCAATATGGCTGTCGATGACAATTCCAATTTAATCTCCTTACTGCCGTTGTGTTAAGCAAGACTTGGAGTCCTCGTAAAGTCAAATCAGGTATCGTTAACAATTAAATTTTAGGTCATTTGAAGATGAATCAAAGGCGATACCTCGGTCGTGGACTGTATGTTGTAGAATCAAGTAAAGAATTGCGGATTGTGCATTCTTGGTTTGGATTTATGGTGTTTGCTTCGGGTGTCATTGGGCTTATTTTTTTAGGGCTTGCCACAAGGAGTGTCTTGACACTAGAAAATGTTACTGGTCGTAGAATTGCGGAAATTGTAATTTCTGGCGGTTGTGCCTTAGGACTTCTCTACACGACTCTGTGCTTTATTTTCAATCGTTCAATTTTGCTGATTGAAGGAGACAATATCAGTCGCTGGTCGGAGCCATTCCCGCCCTTTGGACGAGAAAAGCTTAAGTCAGGTGATATTGAGTCCGTTAAGGTTGTTTCGCGAGAAGGATCTATAGGAAGCGATAATACACCCGTAAAAACGATTCGTCTCGATATTGAGGCAATGGATAGCAGTGGAAAATCGATTGTTCTTGTGGGAAATGTTCGGACTTATAAAGCTGCCAAAGAGATAGAGGCTTTGATTGCTCAAAGGTTAAATCTCGAAGTCGGCGATTGAGCAAGAGGTGATTTTCCAATAAAGCTATAGCGCCATTTAAAGTGGCCATTTTAGTAAAATTGAATGAAAATATTATGGGCTTTGGTCGGTGAGGCAATGGACTGAAGCGTGATAGCATCGTGCTTAACTCCAACGCAGCAATGACCAAGACCCTAATGAGATCATAAACCTGATAATTAATTCCCGGCAATGGCGTCTAAAATCAGTACTGCCAGTGCAGCTTTAACTTCATAAACTGCTCGGTCATCATTTGAGTAAGCTGGACTCGTATGAACGTATAAGTGACAGCCTTCAGCAGTCTTAACTGTTCGCAATCGTCCGTTAAACGAGTTGTTTTCATAGTCATACCCAGAGATCACCTCTAGTTTTTGCAATCCAGTAGGCAATACTGCGGCGAAGGTTTTGCAAACCATATTTGACTTAGTCGTTTTGATTTCGGCACGCGTTAATTGAATTATGGACCTTTCAATTTCTCGGAATGCAACCGGTGATAAATGTTTTTCGCTGGTTACTGTTGTGCCTTGAGAATCGTTCCGCGAAGGAAAAGGTGCATCTAGGGTTGCAATAACTTTCAAAGTGCCTTCGTGATCCAAGGTTACGTCGAACATTGAAAGCCTTCCGTATCCTTCCTGAGCACCAAACTGAAGTTTTGCAATTGTCTTTGCAGATGAGATTTGGCTAATAAAAGCTATAGACGCTAGAACTAAGTGAGTGAATTTCATGTGATTGACCCTTATTTTTTCGATTTATCGCCGCCGAAACCATTCCAGAGGTGAATTATTGTCGTGGTTCTATAGTAATACTTAATTAAATGTAAGCCTTGGCCGGCCAGTTAAAAATCCTTGGTGCAGAGATATTCATGCAAGATAGAGCATAAAAAAAGAAAACCCCACAGGGAATGTGGGGTTCATTGAGACTTGGAAGGAAATTTCTAAAATTTAAAATATATGTGACAATCTTCCAAATTATTTTTTGATCTTACATCCAAAAGTTAATCCACAAGACCCGCAACTTATCACTTCACCATCCTTTTCGGCGCACATATTAATTAAGTCAATGCCGGCTGCGACCATAACAGTCGGACAGTTTGAATCAGGATCACGAGGTGGACACGTGATTTCTTTCCCTTTGGCATCAATGACTGTCCCTTCGCCGACCGACTTCACAACTTTGCAAGCATATGATTTTCCGCAAGCACCACATGAAACTATGTTTCCTCCGAATGTAATCTGGCAGGAGGTGACTAACTCATCTGCAGGACGTGTGACCTCTCTAGTGCAACGTGCGGTGAGTGACCTGGAAGGACATTCAACAATTTCACCTTTTTCATTAAGATACTCCGTCTCGGTTTGAACAGTTGGCACGGTACATCCAAGTTCAAAGCCACAGGCTCCACAAGCTTTCAATACTCCACCGGCCTTCGTACATTGATCTTGAAACTCCAAATCCGGCTTTACAGCAATCCTTGGACATCTGGCAGTTAGAGATCTGGGAGTGCAGACAAATGATTGACCATTTTTTGTATAAACAGATTCCAGCTTGGAAGACGGCTTCGACCTGCTTTCTAAATCCGAGACTTGCTGATTTGCGCTTACAGATCGACAACCAATCATCGAGAATGCGAGCCCCAAAATCAAAATGCCCTTCATCATGACTGCCTCCAAGAAAAATTAAAGATAGAAAATTATATCACAAAATGGCTTCTAGATATCAGATTACCAGCACTACAATAGGTGAAAGTGTTCCAAATGATGATTCATGTTTAAGGCATAGTTACCATTTTCAATGCATTAAATTTCCAACTTAAAATGAAATAAATTGTTGATTTAACAGCGCGAGAGGGGCCTCGCATTTACCTCAATGCAAGATGCGAGCGCTATCGATTGATAAAATTCATAGGGTCACTCTAGATGGGTACCATCTATGCAATCGAAGAGTTAGATTACAATATTACTTTGAAGTTTGGGCCAGATCGCAGATTGACCATTGAAGATCCGTTAGCGGGATCTCCTGGAGGAAAGTACTATTTCTATGCTTCAACCGGCACTGAGCTTAAAGTTTGGTTTGTTTTTGATGAAACGGGTGAGTCCCTAGAATTCGATGTTTTTCAGGTTAATCCGGGTCGATTGTCAATTCGATCCGAAAAGACTGGTTACATCTATAAATGGATTCAGTGATTCTTTTGCACTCTCGCGTGCAACATTTCTGTTTTTATTGTGATATAAAAACCATCGGCTAAGAGTCGTCCTCTCTGCTACTCGGGAGTTCATCTTTTACAGGTGAAATCCGGGTTGGTGGTTTTGGCGACTTTCAGCCTGTTACTCTGCAGTCATGTGTTCTGTCATTTGATTTTTTAACATTGGGAGTCCAATCATATGAGCCAGACCTTATTCCTTTCTTTTTATAGGCCTGCATTGACCATCTTCGTCTAAAACGGGATCTAGGCCAGGGCACCAATTGTCATGGTGTCTTTGAATCAACTCCAGTTCTGCATCACTTGGTCGAATTGGATAAATTCTTATGGGTATGGACTTAACATTTTTAAAGTCGACCCAGTTTTCGGAGGTAGAGTCCTCGACCTGTTCAGGTGGATGCTGTTTGCTTTTCAGGATTTTAATTTTAAACGTTACCAAATCGAATTTATCAAATCGGTACTCGGCTGAATCCAGAGTTTGACCCGCGGCCTGAATAAATGGATGGTACATCGCCAATTTAACCCTAATAGCCCCATTTTTTACGAGTCCATAAAAGTTTTGCGGATCTTCGGAGCCTCGTTCTTTATCACGATTGAAATTTATTGGTGTTTCGTAAATACAATCTCCCACCGGAGGAAGCATCGAAATTTTTATCACACGACTTTCTGTTGCAATTAGCTCCCTATTTGCAAACACTTGAAAAACGGAATTTTCCGGAGCGGTTGTTATACCGACCAGCTCGATAACAGAACCAGTCACAGAAATTTTTGTTTGCAAGCTGAAAGGTTTGTTGGACCACGTAAGTGTCGGATTAATATCGCGTGAGGTAGTCCATAAATATTTCACTAAAATCAATGAAACGAAGCCGAAAAGGATATACCCCAATACTTTTAGAATTTTTGGCGTGGGTTGTTTCATGGGGACCTTTAACGTCTATCTTTAGACATTCGGAAATATTTAGCACTAGCGATCATCTCACTTGCATTGTTTGCAAGTAATAAGACACAAATGAACCATTTAAAATTTGGGTAGATAGACATTAAATCTCTGTTATGCATTTTTGTGTTTAAGTCGAAAGAAAGAATCAAAAGTATCGTTTCCAATCTATGTTTAGGATATCAAAATTTTATGAAGCTTTTTGGTGCTAGAAGGCGATAGCGAAGAGCACTGCAATGATTCATTTGAGAAAAATGACAATTCCCAATACAGGTTGTAAATTTGAGATATCAATTTGCCTATCAATTTTCGAACGCCTAAAAGTCATCTTCTCTGCGATCAGGTAGTTCGTCTTTTACAGGCGAAATCTGCTGTGGTGGCTTTGGAGGCTTTCTACTTGGTGCTCCGTAGTCATTTCTTCTGCCATTTGATTTTTTAACAATGGGTGTACAATCATTTGAGCCATTCTTCTTGGCGTTGCAATTTTGACTTGAATTGCCCGGATTAGATGATTGTGCCAAAAGTTGAGGCGTCCAAAAAACAGGAACCAAGACTAGAATCATCTTGGGAATTAAAAGTTTTATCTTAGGGAATTTTTTTTTCATACATATATGATATCATTGTGGAGTTTTAGGAGCAATATGTGATGATTTTGCATTTCAGCGGAGCATAACTGCAAGGCTCAATTTTTTTGGGTCTATGTTTTGCTTTTTGTGATTTTTTTAAATTTCTGAAAGGCTTTTTTATGCCTCAAGCTCATCGCAGAGATCGATTTTGGGCAAGACTCTTTTGGATTGTCATTTTTGGTGAAGGGGACAATAGATAAGATGGATATGGCTCAGCTAGAATCATTAAAGAATCAAACAATAACCAAGGCGATCATTGTAACAATGATCATTTTATTGGGCTGGATTATTGCTCGAGTCGTAAGCCGTTGGTTGGCTCAGGCCGCATCCAAGAAGTTTGACACTCACCAAACTATGCTCATCAAACGACTCAGTCGGTATCTCATTATCGCGTTGAGTGTTATAACAGGGCTCAATGAGGCTGGAATCAATCTGAGTGTGGTCATTGGCGCTGCAGGTGTGGCATCGGTGGCAATTGGCTTTGCCTCTCAAACCTCCATGTCGAATTTGATTAGTGGTTTATTCATGGTCGTTGAAAAACCATTTATGGTTGGTGATACGATTAAGGTTGGCGCCACAACGGGTACTGTTTCGTCTATGGGCTTGCTGAGTACAATCCTGAAAACGCCCGAGAACATTATGGTGCGTTTACCAAATGAAAATTTGATGAAATCCGAAATTTCTAATTTAACTAGATATCCTACGAGGAAGGTGGATGTTTTTATCAGCTTAACCTATGCGGCAGATATGGCTTTGGCGCGCAAGGTTTTGATTGATGCTGCTCAAAAGACGCCAGGAGTTTTGCCGACACCTGAGGCGAGCATATTTTTTCGAGAATTTGCAGATGCTGGAATTCGACTGACTATTTCTGTATGGGCAAAGCTTGATCATGTTAAAGACGTGGGATACGACTTGCCGATTGCTTTGAAAGCCGGTCTTGAATCAGCGAAAATTCCGTATATCGGTGGACCTAGTTTGAACACCTAGGCACCTATATTTATATCATCCATTAAATTTTGCTTTGACACCTGTTGCTAAACTTGAATCAAGAAACTCAATGATGAGTCCTGCAACGTCGATATTTGTTGCGCCTTCAATACCTTGTAAACCAGGTGAGCTGTTAATTTCCAAAATTTTAGGTCCACTCTTGCTGCGCAGCAAGTCAACCCCAGCAACACTAAGTCCTACCGCTTTTGCAGCTCTGACGGCAGTTTCAGTTTCTTCATCTGTTAACTCGATTTTTTCACTTTTTCCACCGCGATGAATGTTCGCTCTGAATTCTCCCGGGGCAGCCTTTCGCCTCATGGCAGCGATGACGCGTTCACCGACGACGAAGGCTCTGATATCTTCACCTTTGGCTTCTGCAACAAATTCCTGAACTAAAATATGTGCTGATAGTCCACGAAAGGCTTCAATCATTGACTTGGCAGACTGATAGGTTTCTGCAAGAACGACGCCGATGCCTTGAGTTCCTTCAATGAGCTTAATGACCACAGGAGGGCCACCCACCATATTAATGAGCCCATCAGTGTCTTGAGTGCTGTGGGCGAAACCAGTGATAGGTAAACCGATATTTTCTTTTGCAAGGATCTGCATGCACCGTAACTTATCTCGGGATCTAGAGATGGCTTGACTTGAGTTAGCGGGAACAACCCCCATGAGTTCAAACTGTCTTACAACAGCGGTGCCGTAAAAGGTATTGGAAGCACCAATTCTAGGTATGACTGCATCATAGTCTTCTAGGCGCTTTCCGCTGTACATGACGCAAGGTGAGTTCGTGGCGACATTGATGTAGCAACGCATATAGTCGATGACTTTGACATTGTGTCCTCTTTCCTCTGCGGCTTCTTTGAGACGTCGAGTTGAATACAGTTTCACGTCTTGGCTTAAGATTGCTAGCTTCAAACGAGGCCTCCAAAGGGTGCTGATAGATTCAAATAGAATGACAGGAACAAATGTTAATAACACATGAGCGTATTTATATTATGGGGTACAACATTCCAAATCTCCAAACCATCTTGCAATAAAATATTTGAGCAAAAGTCAGAATTTTGACTGTACTCAGCCGAAAATGAATGGCTAAGTGAGTTGTGATGAATATTCTTTTGAATGTGATTTTACAGTTATCGAAGGGGTTCTTTCGGGCAATTGCGGCAGGTATGCCTCAAAAAGTCGGTGGTCTTATACAGCACTCTAGAGGTCTTTTTTTGAAGTCCAATTTTTTCTGCGAGCCAGTTAAGGCTTTGTAGAGTGGGATGATTAAGTAGGAGCCAGTGCCAGGCCGCTTCTCCATATAGATCGACTGGATCAGCGCCCAGGTTCGTGATCCTGATCATGAGATTGTTCGGCATCTCTTCTATGGAGGGCTCAAGATGGATGTTTACCCTAGCACTCGATCTGCTTATAAATTGCGCAAGAGAGCGGCAGAGAATGCAGTTTTTATCAAAGAAAATGGCAACACTGCTTGCCTGCGCTTTACCATCGAAAACACCTGTGCTAAGGTCTTGATCCTCTCCGATTTTGTGAATTTGATGACTCATAGAGTGATCCTATCACAGTTTTATGCTCCCGTGGTGGAATCGGTAGACACAGGGGATTTAAAATCCCCCGCCCACAAGGTGTGCCGGTTCAAGTCCGGCCGGGAGCACCATTGATTCCTCTAAGTTGGTTTACAAGTAATAGCGACTTCTTCAACTAGGTAGTCGCTTGGGCCAAATTTACGTAAAAATATTGACGCCTGCCAATTTGCAGTGATACTTCCCGCGAAGTTTGAAGATACTCTTAATGTATCTTAAGTGATGTGGGACTACCTCTATGGAACACTTTTAGATGACTTATAGCGGGCAAAATTAATAAGAAGGACATTATGAAAGCACTAGAACTCGGCTTCTTTGCAATTCCAACAACAGATCTTGAAAAGGCAAAGGTCTTTTATCAAGCTGTCATGGGTTGGAAGTTTAAGGATCGAGATTTAAATTTTTCTTATATTTTCGCCAACGACGCTATGATTGGCTCTCTTGAACGTGCTACGAAAACGTTTATGCCCTCTAAAAATGGCCCCCTTTTGTTCTTTAGAGCAGAATTCATGCAGAATACATTGGATAAAGTTGGGAATGCTGGCGGAGCTGTTATCGAAAAAATTGCGATTGAAAACGGAGCGCGAGGATATACGGCAAAGGTTCTAGATCCTTTTGAAAATGCAATTGCATTTTGGGCCCCAGAAGAATGAATCTTGAAATAGCACTGTCGCACGCTCACTGAACTCCTGAGTAAACACACCACTTTCGTAAGCATGACGAAATGCGTCTACATCATCATTATGTTAACCGATGTCAAATGTATTGGATGAGCCACCAGAATTTTTAGGCAGATTTCGAATGTGTTGATCGAAAAAGCGATAGCCTTCAACTCTGGCTTCGTTTCTCAGTTTGAGAAGGTCTATCATCAAATTTTCCTCCTATAATTACATGATGAATAGCTAAAACCAGAGATAAAATTGCAACTCCAAGCAAAATAGGATGAAGTGCATAACACACCATCGGAAAAAAAATTAGACTTGGAATCAAGAGAAGGAGTTTTAACATACGATACCGAGCAGCCAATTTTAATGTAGCGAACCAAAGTCCGAAGGCGCAAAATAAACATATCGCACCAATACGAATTGCGGCTGTCCACTTTAGTCCATCAATACCTGGAAAATAAGACAGGAAGTCAAAAAGGTTCCAAACAAAGAATATTGCTGACAGCCGAATGAAAATGATTCTGAAACTAGATAAAGGCAAAAAATGATTGATTGCGGCTTTTATATTGACCTCCATTTGTTCTAACAGGGCAAAATATATAGTATCTTAGTCCAAATGTAGATTCTTCAAATTATTGTTTCGAATTGAATTTTTTAATTCTTATCACACGGATACTTTTAGCGAATGGGCGCTCAAATCTCCTATACTGCTGTTTTTAACTTCCTGCTGCAGGTCTAGCTTTGCTCCGTTCATTGCACTCAGCAACCCACACTTTGATTAATGTTTGCCGATTTATTCCGAGCCTTGTCGCTTCTGAATCAAGTGCAGAGATCATCCATACAGGAAAACGGCACATTCACAAATTCTGCGTATCTTCCCAGTTAACGTGTTCGCTTATGTCCTCGCCTTTGTCAAACTTTGCATCAAGTTGTTTGGCAGTAACGGTTTTGGTCGATTTTATTTTTGGTTTATTGGTGCTCATTCACTGACTTCTCGTCTGGTCGTGCTCGACGGACTGAAATGATTCGGATACGTGCTTTGCAATATTTAATCAAGGCAGCCCAGGCTTTTCACTAATTCTATCTACGATCATATAGCAAACCTCGTTTTGAGAATCTGCTGGGCCATAATAATTTGTTTGATACCAGTAGATTCTACTGCGATTTGGTTTTTCTTAAAGCATTAAAGTAGGATTGTCAGCAAACGGCCATCTTTCGAGAAAATGTAAGAATCTTAGTTTTGAAGCTACTGTTGACGTTGGTAGTAGTGTCGTTGATAGGTGTATTGTATATTCTATGCTTGTCTCAGTTTTGACAATTGAAGGTTAGAGGCATCCTATGTCCAGGATTTTATTTTGATTTCACGTAGTGACGGTGATTCCTTGATGTCAGTAATTCAAAAAAATAATTATTTTGTCATTACTGGCGCTCCAGGTATCGGCAAATCAAGTTTACTCAATAACCTGCGTTCCGCTGGTTATGGCGGAAATGATGAACCGGCAAGAAAGATTTTGTCAGAGCAATTGGTATTGGATGGACCAGGCTTGCCATCCAAGAACCCGCAGTTGTTCATACGAATGATGCAGCAGGAATCGACTAAATTATTTGAGCAGTCGCGGTTGTGTGATGGCCCAATCTTTTTTATCGAGGAGTTCCGGATTTGATGGCCTATGCCATTAGATTTTGTGTTGAATCACGTGAATTTGAAAATGCGGCGAAAATGTATAGGTACAATTCCGCGGTATTTGTCCTGCCTCCTTGGAGAGAAATTTTTGTCAATGATTCAGAGAGAAGGCTTTCATATGAAATGTCATTGGCGTTTTATCGGCTTATTGTTGATGCTTACAAAGACTCAAAATACAATTTAGTCGAAGTCCCCATGGGTTCGATTGAGGACAGAGCAAAGTTTGTTCTGGATCGAGTTTAATATCCCACTTCATCATCAATGAGACTAAACTTTATCATGACTCCATACTCGTGAGATCTCATTCGACCTTCTGCGTATTCGATGCGCTGCCGATAATAGATTGCCGGCAATGGTATTCCGTAATAGCTGAAAAACGAGATGGTTGATTGCTGGCCATTTTCACCTCGAAAGGTTTGAAAGGTTCCTATTCCATAGGTGAATCTAAACCTGATATCGACCCAGTCCATTGCGTTGTGATAGACCTCTGTTAGAAACTCGGCTTCTAGGTACCTAGATGTTTTGCTTAGGCCCAAAGTTGGACCCAGCCCAAATCGAGGATACCAGCCTTGAGGTTTTTTTTGATCATATATGATTGCTAAGGTGGATTCAAATCCGACGTGATCAAATGAATCCATATAGAGACCATGTGCGTCCGAAACTTTAAAAGTTGGTGTCTCCGTTTTATTTGTCACTGGTATGGCAATGCTGGTAAAGGGTCTACCGTCTTGCCTTTCATCATATGCAAAGCCACTTTGACTGAACATCAAAAGGGCGATGACCATCTTTGTAAAATTTGTCATGCAAACCCTTCAATCCCCATTCAATCTCCACCCAATCAATCGCATGCCTACCTATTTGCTTGTCTGTCAGATTTCTAAGCCAAGAAATACGCTCAGCCCATGGGCGGATATCTATCAAACTCTGGTAGAGCGTGCGCCGTTTTCATCCACCCTATGCGCTCTGCAACCTGAATATGAGCTTGAGCGGGTACCAGGTTTGGATCGTCGTATGTGGCACTTTGAACATCAATGATTCCCGGAAGAACGGTTTGATTTAAATAAAAGATGCCTGTGCCACAGGACTCGCAAAAATGTCGACGTCCATGCTCTGAAGATTGGTAAACCTTCAAAGAACCTTTTGTCACTTTGACGTCGTCCGCTGAGTACATCGTCCATGCAACCATGGGAGCACCTGCGTGACGTCGGCAATCGGTACAATGGCACAGAGCATGTGTTATAGGATTGCCATTAATTTGATATCGAACAGCTCGACAGTGACATCCACCTTCAATCATTGTGACTCCTTCTAGAATTTCGTTAACACTAAATTGCTTGCTTTAGATATCTTTGATTTGTAAAAAAACCCATTTCAGGGTTTGGGCTAAATGCAAGAAATCGACTCGTTCCTTGAATTTTGACTTTAGTTGATGAATCAATTTTTTAATGGCCTCATCTAGATTTCAATTGCAAGTGAACGCAGCTGTATAAGGTCCAAATTTTGTATTGGCTTCGATCTCACGTTTGCCGAAACTTTTCTCTTCACCGCGCACCACAAGCTTCGCGTATCCATCTCCCCAAGTGATATTGGCGTCATTATGTCCATGAGTGAAAAAGACTCTATTGGTGGTATCGCCAACATAGGCCGTTTGTCCAAATTCAAGTCCCCAGTAGCCTTTAGTCTGCCAGTTTCCTGCTAGATCGCGGAAATGAATTGCCGACCAAATCTTACCATGCTTGCTGCAGTTGTTTTTTAAAACTAGTTTGTAGCTTGTCGGACGAGGCGTTGAGGGCACACCTCCGCCTTGTTCATAACAGCGATTGATGATCGGAGCTGGCGACTCGTAACAGTTATAGTTATTTGCAGACTCGATACAGCCATCCTTCATAGCTGACCTTGCCTGCCATTCAGTTGCGCCGCTTCGACTTAAAGTTCCACGGAAGCATGACGTGTCGCAAGAGCCTTCGCACATCCAACTAGCAATTGCAGAATTCTTAAAACTTGCAGCCATCAACACAATGAAAGCGACATTTAAAATATTTTTAAACATTTGTAACTCCAAATAAAAGGTAGATAGGTCCCGACGTTGAGAGGTGCGGACCTTATAGATTATTGGTACGTTTGACAAGGACGTTTAGTGGATTTTGATGGTTTCTACGGAGACTGAATTGAGGAACTTTGCAATTTCCTGACACCAGGACTGTTTCTTGACAGTGGAGTCTGGTTACATAGAAATACCAAGCAAAACGAGGCCAATAAAAAAATACCCTATGGTTGAGAAAGACTCTGCCCAAAAAAATTGTGCCAAACACACAGCAATCACTGGTTCCAAAGACGCTATAATGGACGCCTTTCCTGCGGAAATAATTTTGAGCCCTGCTCCATGACAAATGTAAGGGATATAAGTTGAGAAAACTCCTACCGACAATAGGGCTAGCAGGGGGAGCAGCTCCAGATGTGAAAGTTTTAAAATAACGTCTAAAGGCGAGAGGTTGGAGTGTAGGTAAATGACAGGAAGTAGAGCCAGGCTAGCGACCGGGAATGCTAACACGTACACTGAAACTGGATTTGATCGGGTAAAAAATATTTTTCCTGCGACATAAAATGCAGCGTAACTAAGTCCTGAGCAAAGTCCAAATGCAATGGCCTTGGTAGAAAAAGCATTTATGCCACCGAGGATCGAAACTCCTAATATACCGATGGTCGTGAAACCTAAAGCCGTCCATTGGCGCATCGTTACAGATTCTTTGAGGACAAATCTTGAATACAAATTGACCCAAATCGGAGCGCTGTATAATAGTATGGATGCGAGCGCTGCGCCACCTTCCTCGACGGCAAATACATACGATCCTTCCAACAACGCCACTCCAAACACTCCAAAGACGACGATTCCAAAAATGTGCGGTCTATAAATGGAATAAGGATGAATTTGATTTGCAAACTCTGTCGCTGTGCCTCTTGCTGATACTGTTTTTTGGGACCGAGCTCTTGCAAAGTGGATCAGATAGCACACACCAGCAATAGTTCCTCGCCAGAAGGCTGTCTCTAAGGGTGTGATGCCAGTTGTAAAGATATACTTGCTAATGGGGCCGATTGCGCCCCAGAGGATGGCAGCACATGAAAGAAGAAGAAAACCTTTTGTTGAATCTTTCATGCTTTAGCGATTGCTGCGAGCGATGCTTCGCTTATTGATAGGCCATGTGGGTCGAGCATTATTTTGCTGCAACTTTTCAAAAGCTTTTAATGTCTTTGATGACAGGGAATTGGTTTTGGTAAACACAACCCAATCGATCCCTTCAGAACAAGGTGGGAACGTTAACGAACCCTTGTAGTTCCAATAGGTTTTTTTCTCTGGTAGCAAATCCTTCCAGTTAAATCGTTCAATTTTGCTACTTTCGCCTGCATAACGAGGAAGTGCTTGCGAAAGCTGGGAAAGTGCTGAGGATTCTTTTCCAACAGTATAAAGTATAGAGATAAACATTTTTGTTCCCGCGAGATCTTGATGCTCTAACTGAACTTCCATTTCGTATGGCAAGCCGTTAACCCTGTGTTCAGAGGGTGTTCGAAGATAGGCTCGTTGCAGATCAAAACGCTCAGATTTATATTCTACCCAAGATCCGACTGGAATCTGTGCAACTAGTGTTTGATTTGATAGTGAAACAGACGAAATATCGTGTTGATAATGAAACTTCAAAGTCTTGAGATTTTCATTTTCTTTAGATCCAGTGAAATCTATGGGCGACTGAAATTTTCCTGTTTTACAAATAGACCAAGTCTTGCGAAGATCACTCCAGCGCCATGGAGCTTCTGTGCCGCTGTAGGCAAAATGTCCTTCAAAGATACTATCTTTTGGTTTCGCGGCATCCGGCTCATCAGGGTGTTTTGATTCCAGTTTATAGTGATCGACTTTTGAAACTTGATTTTTTCGGGACTGTTCAAGAATGGCTTCGGCAGACGCAGCAATTTTTACTCTATCTTCTTCTTCCCGATTATACGCTGCGCCTCCAACCCACCAAACTATGCTAAATAGGATGCCTCCGACGACAAGACCAATCAGCCAAGCAGTAATTTGATCAAGTGATTTAATTTTTATCTGCATTGTTCAACCAAATCGTCCCATAATGTAATCTTCTGTAACTTTATTTTTAGGACTATTAAAAATCTGCCGTGTTGACCCAAACTCTACGAGCTCGCCGTGATACATCAGTGCAGTGTGATCAGAGGCTCTCGCCGCCTGCTGCATATTGTGCGTTACAATCAGTATACTATATCGCTCTTTAAGTTCACTCATGAGTTCTTCAATTTTTGCAGTGGAGGCTGGATCCAGCGCTGAGCAAGGTTCGTCCATCAGAATCACGTCCGGGTCCATGGCGATGGCCCTAGCTATGCAAAGCCTCTGTTGTTGCCCTCCGGAGAGAGCCAACCCTGAGCTATGTAGCTTGTCTTTGACTTCATCCCAAAGAGCAGCTCTTTTCAATGAAATTTCAACGAGTTCATCAAAATCACCTTGAAATCCATTAATGGAAGGTCCCCAAGTTATGTTTTTTGCGATACTGGACGGAAATGGATTTGGTTTCTGGAAAACCATTCCGACTCGGCGTCGGATAAAAACTGGGTCTACATCATCTCCATATATGTCTAGATTTCTGTATTTAATAAATCCCGATGTCTTTCGAAATGCCGGAATAAAATCATTCATGCGGTTAAAGGTTCTAAGGAGGGTGCTCTTGCCGCAGCCGGAGGGGCCAATCAGAGACGTGATGGAGTTTGGATCCAAATTCAAAGTGACATTTTTTACGATTGTGCGTTGGTCGTACGCCAGTGAGACGTCAAGTGCTGAGAGCACTGACTGATTTGCGTTTGAATTTTGATTGAGATCTGACATAGGTTGATTCCTTGCTACCAGCGACTTTTTTGCGAGAATTTATTTCTTAAAATGATTGCAAAGGCATTTGTAGTTAACACTAAAAGAAGCATAACAATGATTCCAGCGGCAGCGATACCCTGAAATTCAACTTGTGGCCGACCTGCCCAGTTAAAAATCTGAATCGGCATCGTCGTAAAGGAGTCGAAAAGTGATTCAGGAATGAACGCAATGTAAGTTACGCCTCCAACAATGATCAATGGTGCCGCCTCGCCTAGGGCTCGACTCAATGCTAAAATGACACCTGTTAAGATATTTGGCAGTGCCGCAGGCAGAACATGGCTCCATATAGTTTGCCACGGAGTTGCACCCAATGCTAACGCTGCCATTCTTATGCCGTTAGGGACAGTTCTCAAGGCTTCTCTAGAGGTAATAATGATCACCGGTAAAATCATGAGCGCTAGGGTTGCAGCAGCGGCTAAGACACTTCGTCCGAAATCAAGATACCTTACAAACACGGCTAACCCTAAAATACCGTAAACCAACGATGGCACCCCCGCAAGGTTTGCAATGTTCACTTCAATAAACTGAGAGAGTCGATTTTTTTTGGCAATCTCCTCCAGATATAGGGCAGCAGCAACTCCAATTGAAACACTAAAGATAGTGGTTAAAACAATAATATAGCAGGAGCCGTAAAGCGCACTTTTAATTCCTGCTCTTTCAGGAAGTCTAGACGGAAAACGGTTCAAAAAATCGAAGCTGAGCCAAGGAAGTCCATCCTGAAGCACTCTGTAAAGCAAAAGAGACATAATAAAAACTGCCGTGAAAGCTGAAAATCGAACCGTCCATTTAAATAGGAATTCGCCTCTGGCCCTTGCATTAAGATTGTCTTTAAACAAAGGAATCTCATCCATATCAGTGAATGAGGACTGAAGTTTCCTTTGTAGCTCTTCTGGTGTCATCTTTCAATTCCTAGCATCAATATCGAAAAGACAGAGGATGAATCATTACAACTTGCTGTGCCTATTGAATTGACCTGAGGCTTCCGCGGTTCAATCATAACTTTTCTGCAGCCTCTTTAAAATGGATTGACTAAAAACGTTAAGACTAAACGTCATTAAAAACAATAAAGCGGCAACGGCAAAGATCGATTGGTATTCGACTGAACCATGCGGGGTATCACCCATAGAAACTTGAACAATATAGCCTGTCATGGTTTGAGCGCTTTGAAGTGGATTCAATGAAAGATTGGGAGTTGAACCTGCGGCCAAAGCGACGGCCATCGTTTCTCCGATGGCACGTGAAAATCCAAGAATACACGCAGCTAATATTCCTGATGTAGCCGCGGGAAGCAGAATTCCTAAAGAAACCTCCCGCTTGGTAGCAGCAAGTGCGTAGCCGCCTTCACGCAGTGATCTTGGAACAGCACTTAAGGCATCATCAGAAAGGGACGTAATTGTTGGAAGAACCATAAAGGACAATACAATCGCGGCACTTGCTGCATTAAAAATTTCAGTTGATGGAAAAACACTTTGCAGAAGCGGAGTAATCGAAGTCACAGCAAAATAGCCAAACACGACGGATGGAACCCCTGCAAGTAACTCAATCGTCGGTTTCAGCCATTGCCTCGTTTTCTGCGAGGCATATTCAGATAGGTAAATAGCGGTACCCAGACCAATGGGGATAGCAATAATGCAGGCTCCAACGGACACCAATAAGGTGCCTAAAACGAGCGGGATTACTCCAAATTGCCTTGGTTCGATAAGCGGGTTCCATTCAAGACCAGCCAAAAAAGAATAGATACTCACTTCCTGGAAAAATCCAGATGACTCTTTAGCGAGTATCACGACGATGGCAAGTGTTGTGACAACAGATATCAATGCACAAATCATAAGAGAACGAACAATGGTGAACTCAATCCATCGAACTTTTATTCGGGCATCTTTAGCTTCAATATTTGCGGTGCGAAGGTTTGACACCTTTATTTAGCCTTTCAGGATTTGGTGGCCTGGGACTTTCCTGTCGTCTTTTTTGAAAAACGATCGACTGCAGCTTTCATGGCGTCGGCAGTTAAAGGTAGATAACCGGTTTGATGGGCCATGGAACTGACGTTTTTTAGGTAAAAGTTTACGAAGCTTTCTACTTCTACTCGTTTAGTACTAGCGACACTGACATAAATGAATAAGGGCCTTGATAAGCCATATTTTCCATTGGCAATATTTTCATCGGTAGGCTCAAATGCGCCTTTGCCCCAATCAATATTGACTGCCTTTACTCGAGATTTATTTGCCATATAGTAGCCGTGTCCAAAGTAGCCGATGGCAAACTTGGAGCCTGCGATTCCCTTGATTAAGACGTTGTCATCTTCGCTTGCCGTATAATCAGATCTTGATTGTCGAGCTTTACCCATGACGGCTTCTGTAAAGTAATCAAAGGTACCGCTATCAGGTCCAGGACCAAAAAGGGCGATTTTTTCCTTTGGAAAACTTGGATCTAAGTCGCTCCATAGTTGAACTTTACTTCCAGGTTCCCAAATTTTCTTCAGTTGGTCGCGGGTTAGTTGATTTACAAATTTATTTGAAGGATGAACGACAACCGCAAGTCCATCCGTTGCGACGGGAAGTTCAATATAATCGACCTTTTTCGCGGCAGCGTCTTTGGCCTCTGATTCCTGAATTTGACGGGATGCATTCGCAATATCGATCTCACCTGCAATAAATTTTTTGAAGCCACCACCTGTTCCCGAGGTCCCAACGGTTACACGTATCTTTGGATTAGCGGCACCAAATTCCTCTGCGATAGCCTCAGAGATTGGAAATACGGTACTGGATCCATCGAGTCTTATTTGGTTTTCAGCGGCCATTGCTCTATCAATTGTGGAAAAAGTAATCATAGATAAAACCAGAGCGCTGAAACTCAAAAGATTCCTCATAATCGACTCCTAAAAAGCAATGATTTGATGAAAGGGAACATAAAAATTCAGGGCCTCGAAACTATACCGACCAAATGGGGGCTAGACTA
>JAPLFV010000209.1:0-14259 GCA_026390495.1 Pseudomonadota bacterium
AATGAAATGCTTGTGAATCAAACACTCTAGTAGGAGCGCATTATGCAGTTTCAATTCTCATTCAAGCACATGGAAAGTTCAGATGCAGTTACAGGTTATGCAAAGGAAAAGCTGAAAGCAGAGATTCAAAAATTCGTGAATAAGCCCGTCGATTGTCATCTAACGTTTTCAGTCGATAAACATAAGCATACGGCCCACTGTTCATTCAATGGCGGCGATGGATTCATGTTTCAAGTCGAACATACTTGCACAGATATGTATGGATCCATTGATCACATGGTTGACAAGCTTGAGGTCCAGTTGCGTCGCCAAAAGGAAAAAATTAAAGATCATAAAAATAGAAAAAGTCCAAAAAAAGTCGGTTTCAACGGCAAAGATAGGGACTTTGAAGCTGCTGAAATAGACGCTGAAGATATCTTGAAATATGAACAGGCGCGACGTAGGATCGCCGGTTAATGAGCCTTTAGAACTTTCTTAAAACATTCGAAGCATGGAACAGGCCGGCAAGTTTTGCCGGCCTTTAATTTTACAGGGATTTCCTTTTAACGCTTATAATTTAGATAGAGGTTGTTAATGCAACGCCTCGTTTAGATTGTCAAATGTAGGGAAATCTTTTATCGCGAATATTTTCAGCACAATCGCAAATAGATTTATTCGTTTCATGTTTTACATGGGGATTCTACTTCTTTTATTTCAGCCTAAGAAATCAATTGGGCAGTCATTCATTTTTCCAGGCATTCAACCTTCGACTGAAGCGGGTCTTAGTCAAACAAACACTCGAGCATCGTCGGCTATTCTCTGGAATCCGGCAAATTTGATTTTCACTCAAACTGCAGAAGGTAAGAATCAAAGTAGCACCTCGAAAGATAAATCAAGAGTAAAAAAGGCATCGAAATCGCGAAGTCTAGGAATAGAAGGGTATGGTGATTTCTCTCTCCTATCCGTTTCCTATACGTACAAAAGAAGCGGTTTTGACCCCACAACAATCAATGTAACCGCTCCGCCTGTTTCCATGGGTGTTGCTTGGCGCCCTCAGGATAAGTTTGCGCTTGGAATATTTTTTGTGCCTCGGCCATCAAGTAAAGGCCAGGAAGTTTCTAAATTGCCTTATGAACAGCAAGGAAGTGAACCCACAACTGTGAATGCAGTCCAGCAATCCAGCTCAGTTATTACAGCAGTTGGCTTTGCTTTTAAGCCGAACAAAAGCTTTTCGTTGGGGCTTTCAATCATTGAAACAGCAGAAGATGGTGGGTTTTCTGCGATTCCATCAGATGAAGATGGTGGTACTCCGTTGATTCAAATGAGCTCCAAGGGAAGCTTCTTCCAATTTCTAATCGGAGGAAGGTTCGCTGTGAATCCTTTGACAACTTTGGGAGTTAGTTTCAAGACCTCCGTTGTAAAAAACTATACCGGTGAGGTTTCGCTTGCGGGTGGAACGCCAGAACCTGCAACCAAGCAAGGTTATGCACCTTCAGTGTTCGCATTGGGGGCGGAGCGAATGATGAATTTTGGGCAAATTTTTGGGGAGTATCGCCGTGAAGGATGGGGTGCTGGTGCTTCGGTCACTAAATCCGGAACTCCAGGTGGTGCTGAGTCAAAGGCATACAAGGATACAAACATTATTATTTTGGGTGGGCGTTATAAATTCAAGAATGGGAATTATGCATCTGGTTCGCTGGGTTTTTATCCATCCAATGTTGGCTTTGGATCTGGAATCGACGCATCGGGCAATAGTAATGATGGGGATCTGGTCTCTGGCGTTGAGTTTGGAGACTTTGATGCGTTGGACAGACGAATTTTAGCAGGATCTTATCGGCACAGATTTTCGGAGTCATACCTCGTAGGTGGATTTAACTATCAAACTGGGTCAAGAAAGGTTCCTAGTGGTTACAAAGGTCCAGGGGAGTACTCCATGTCAATATTCACTTTGGCCGTTGGTGGTGGCAAAAGTTTTTAATGAATCGCAAATGTAGAGTCAAACCTGTTTATTTAAAAATGAGAATTTTTACTGGCGTCAAAATCGAAAGGGGTTTGGAAGTATGAACAAAAAAAGAAGTTTCTCTTTCACAAAACTTTGTTTGGCATTCGGATTATATTCGGTTTTCGATATTGCGGCCATTTTTGCAAACGATCTCAATCAACTCAGCTATGATGGTGATTTTGTAGACGATGAATTGATTGTAAAGTTCAAGGACGATTCTCTTAAGGTTAGAAGTGCGATTTTGGAATCGGTTCAAGCAAAGATAAAATCAACATTTAGAGCGTCAGGCGCTTCGGTCATCAAACTATCAAGTAGGCAATCTAAGCAATCCATGCGCTCTATTGTGAAAGATCTCTATGCGACTCAGAGGTTTGAGTATATTGAACTTAATTCCATTGTGAAGCCATTTGAGATCATTCCAAATGATCCTGAATTCCAGGTCCAATATGGATTACTTAATATGGGCGCGGGAGGTGGAGTCATCGGCGCAGATATTTCGGCGACGAAAGCCTGGTTGGAAGGCACTGGTTCCAAGAAGATCTTGGTGGGAATCATCGACACAGGTGTTGATTATAATCATCCCGACATTGCTCCGAATTATTGGACTAACCCAGGAGAGTCAGGACTGGATGCTGAAGGTAGAGATAAGAGGTCAAATGGAATAGACGATGATGGTAATGGCTACGTCGACGATTTCAGAGGCTGGGATTTTGCAAATAATGATAATGACCCATTTGACGATGGTGGGCATGGAACTCACTGTGCAGGTGTTGTTGGTGCAAAAGGAAATGATGGAGTTGGAATTTCTGGAGTGAATTGGGATATTAATTTAGTCGGTCTGAAATTTATTTCTGGCAATGTTTCAGGAACGATCGAAAATGCTATTCGGGCTGTCGAATATGCAACATCGCTAGGTGTCAATTTTACAAGTAACAGCTGGGGTGGCGGAGCCTATAATGTATCCATGTTAGCTGCTCTTCAAGAAGCGAATGCCAAAAACATTGCCTTTATTGCTGCGGCCGGCAATAACTCCAGCAATAATGATTATCGACCAGTCTACCCAGCAAATTACAAGGTCGATAATGTCATATCTGTTGGAGCATCGAATCATCAGGATAAAAAGGGCCCTTTCTCGAATTATGGTTTGTCGACAGTTCATGTGGTGGCTCCAGGGGTCGATATTTTGTCGACCATTCCAAATAACAAATATGGCAAAAAATCTGGAACTTCGATGGCAACTCCTCATGTTTCCGGAGTGGTTGCATTGATGCTAAACAAATTTCCTGACTTAACCCCGCTACAAATAAAAAAGCGACTGATCTTTAGCTCCGACAAAGTCTCCTCGCTTGCGACGTATTCCCAATCGAAAGGGCGGGTTAATGCTAAGAGGTCTCTGGAGGTTGACTCAATTCCTCCTTCGCATGTCACTAACTTTAAAGTTGCGAGCGTCTCAACGACGGGCATTTCCCTTCAATGGAGTGAGAGTGGTGACGATGGCGATGATGGACAAAGTAGCTCATACCAAGTGAGGCATAGTGATTATCCAATTATTACAGATGAAGATTTTGAAAATGCATCGATACTAGACGGAGACTTCGATTGCATCGGTGGTTTGTGTGAATTCAAATACGATTTCCAGAGATTTAACGTTGCGGGATTTGTTGTGGTTAAAAGCTTTGATAATGTAGGAAACGCTAGCTTGTTCTCATCCCTTATGTCATTTAGAACCAAGAGCATAAAGACTCTTCTAAGTAAGAGTGCATATGACACGGATGGAATTGATATAGATCATCCGTGGGGAGTAGAGGATCTCGCATCAGGTGATAAAGTGTTTAGTGATAGTCCTCACTCAGTCTACCAAGATCAAATTGAACCATCTCTATATGTTTATGATGTTGATGTGGTCAGCGAAGACCTAAACCTCATGTTAGATCTTAAGTACGATCTTGAAGAGGGTTATGATTATTTAAACGTAGAGGCATCTATTGATGATGGACTAAATTGGGTTCGACTTGACTCGTTTACAGGAAACTCTGGCTCCGAGTTTAAGTCCGTGAAAATTTCTTTGCAACATCTGAAGTTGCCACTACGTAGTAAGCTTTCAGTGAGGTTTCAACTGGCGTCGGATGTGGCCTACGGGATGGACGGAGTTTACATCAGAAAGCTTGATCTGGTTGGGCCATCCGACTAAAGCTTTATATGGTAGTACCCCGCCAAAGTCCAATCCCTTGGCCCTAAACTTAGGAGGCTCCCTCGCAAGGAGGTTCGGAATCGATTCCTTGATTCTAGAGTCGAAGGCCAATCAATTGGAAGCTACTCACAATCTTTTTTCGACCCTTGAGCGACAGAGGTCACAGCAGGAGACAAATCCAAACTTGAGCCTCAGACTTCACGCGACAATCACAATCTATAAATAAATTACTAGATTTGCAGAATTTTTGGCAAAATTCCACCGTCCGAAGCAAAATGTGAAACAATTTGTTCGGAATTTTTTTCTGATGGAACGACAAATGCTTTAGTGAACACATTGTAAAAAAGACATCCAACGTCTGATGCAGGTAGATATTTGGTAACATTTCGAGATAACTCGAGGGCATCAAACCAGTCATGCTTCAATTTCTTAAGATCAATTTCAATATTGAGTTTTAATCGCTTAAAGTCGGAGGGTTGATATTTACCTTTTCGCTGCAACAATTCGAGAAGCGAGTTTGGGCTAAAACCTGGGTCTTTACCACAAGCGGCCCAAATCAATCCTGGCAAACCTAAAATACTATGATGAGCGTGCAAAACATCCAAGAAATCTCGCGATTCATCTCGACCCGCTAATGCTAGGACCTTATTGATAGCCAAATCGATCGGGTGTAGGCAAAATCCTCGATCTTCAATAAAGTAGGTTGGCATAAATCGCCAAGCGGAATCATGCGCCCATTCGACTTTTGTTGCCTCTTGACCTTGTCGAGCAATGACTCGAATATATCCCGGCTGATGCATTTCAATTGAGATATCGATTCCAGCTTCTGTCAGCAATTTGTGATCAGCCTCATATGCCTGGGCAACCCGAATCTCGCTGTCATGGAAATAATCAAGATCCTGACTGTAACGGATTGAATTCGGCTCAAAATGTAAGGCCGCTCCACCTGCCAAATAACTATCGCTGCTGCGATTAACTGAAATAATCTTTGCGATCTTTGCTTGGAACATTGTTACTGGCATAAACTGCGACCTACCTTCCAACAAGCCCTGGAGCCATGTTTCATCAGCTGTTCTGCAACCCATATCACATCGTGCTTCGTAACAATGAGGTCTGGTTCAAACGACCAAAAGCACTCAAAATAATATTTTTTAAACGCTTTTCTGGCTTCGCGAACAAGCACCATCTGTCGTGCAGCAGCTGGGCTCAGATTTCTTTTACTTTTTTTTCCACCTCGCTTCCCAATAGAGGCAAGGTAATCCCTAATAACCTTTTGTTCAGACTTCGAACTCATCTCTCCTCCTTCGTTTCTAGTATAGCACATTCATCGGCCGATGTTGAAATATCTTTAGCCGCTTATGATTAAAATATAATAATAATATATAGTTATATTATAAACACTTGCTATACCGATTTGACGACCCGTAATTGTTACACATAAAAGGCGACAGAAATTTTACGTGAATTTTTTCTTAATATCTTCGTGAGCTGGCCTACATACTATCCACGCGTCTTTGAATAGGCGCAAGTTATTGAGAGTTTTTAGACAGTCTGCATCTTTCTTTGCTTCAGACAAAAGTTTTTGACATGCGCTCTTGCATTTGATTGATGTTCAAAATTCCTTTCTGAAACTCTCTTTCCTCAGCATTGAGAATGTCATCGATAGTTTTCGCTGAAAATTACCTTCTTTTTTTTATAATATTTTGTACAGGACTTTTGATATGCACCCAGATGCAGTAAAATACTAATGAGATAAATTTGCGTATCAAAAGGTGACAAGCGGCCCAGATGAAAAATAGAAAGTTGAACTTTCTACCGCGCGGTAGCAATGCTAAAGGTTATCCACAAAAGATTATTCCAAAAATAAAATTTTGAAAAGTCATGTTTCCGCTTGACCAATACATCGGCAGCTAACGACTGAGCTACAGACGGTGCCACGTCCAGCGGACTTTGCTACTGTGCAATTGCCTGATGCTGCAATTAAGGTGGGAGAACACACCAAAATTCATTTTTCTGAAACAATCTCTGAGTAAATCCAAGAGCATTAAAAAGCAATTGGGGCTACTGTCGCCATCTACAGCCGAGATCCTTCCTTTCAAGCAAGGCGTAATGACATCTCCAATCAATTTCAATGAGGATCGACGTTTTAGTTCTTAACACAGGTCTCAAATTGCTGACTTTGAATACTCTCTACATAGCTTGAGTATCCGTCGTATCTTTGACCATTGAAGGCTTTTAGGGATTTGGCTCATAACTAGGCCAGTTAGTGCGAGTTCGTTTAGATGGAAATAGGGTTCGTGCGGATTTAACCTCAGCAATTACTGAATGTCCCTCTCATAACCCCCCCCCCATTGTATAAGTCTTTTTGTGAAATGCGACCGTAAGTATACGATCAAAATAACAAGTGCAGAAATGATGACACAATTCTAATATCTGCCAATGAAATATTGCAGCAACCTTGTAACCTTGTGACACTTCCGCTATTCTATCAGGAGGTATAGCGATATTTTTTTACAATTATGGAGGTAAGATATGAGGAAAATTTTAATTTTGTGGGCCTTGATTTCTTTGACTTTTACCAATGGCCGTGTTTACGCAGACGGGGCCTGGGGTGAATGCAAAGTCTCAGCGGTGTCCCCTGGTGCAGTGATTGATTCCGTGCACATTATTTCTTGCAAGGACGCTACAGGAGCCTTTCATAGATTTGAACTGAATCGCAAAGATAATGCAGGCACAGTGCACTACGAGACATGTTTGAAATTTGCAACCTTATCCTTAATGGATCAGAGCGTTTGGCTAGTCACGACTGCATTGACAAGCCCTGAAAATGGACCCATGGAAATCAATAACGAGAAAAAAAACAATCAAACAACAATGTGCGGGATCAAACGTCGCTAGTTTTCCGAATATAATTTTCTAATTGAGGAATAACAACGATGATTTTTAAATATAAAATACTCTCATTTTTATCTTATCTTTGCTTGTTGCCAATAGTTTTTTCATGCAAGACAGTTCCAACAAAAAGTCAGATAAAAACTATTCCTGAAGTTGATGATACTGTTACTAAAGATAGTAGTAGTGTTACTTCTGAAATGTTGCTTTTTATAATTGAGTAATTTACTCCAGTGACCATTAATTTTTCGCATATTTAGTGGTCACAAGCAAATGAAGAATATGGGGGTTAGGTTGAACAAATCAACTTAACCCCTAAAGCTTTGTCCTCCTAAGCTATTTTGCCAACGATTTCGACATCTCAACCATGACTGGATCCCCATAACCGTGTTACCACCGGCCTTGGAGGAGAGTTGAACCTGTAGAATAGTTTGGACAACTAATGTGTGCATTCGCCGACGTGATAGTACAGTGTAGTGGGCCAACGGCCACTGCAAGACTCAGGATCCGATTTCTTTGCGTTTTGTACCTGTTTTTCTCCCTTTGAAGTACAAGCACTGCTGCAGTACAAGAAAGCCGCAATTGCAGGCGCAAAGATTTCTATAAATGCCTTCATTTGTGCCGATGATTTTTCGCAAACACGACTTAACAGTTTTAAGTGAAAAACAAAGCGTTCATCGGCTAACAAGCATTTTAGTTTGCCTGATCTTATGTCGTCTCGAACCATGAAGTCAGGGAGTATGGACACTCCTAGCCCGTCTAAAACCATTTGCTTGTGAGCAGAAAGTGAATTCGTTGAAAGTTTGATTTCTGCATTTGGATATTTCTTTAGAAGTTTTGAAAGGGTTGGATAAGTCTTATTCGAGACATCATCGACTTCACGGGAACCAATGAAACTGGAACAAACAGACTCATTGTCCTTCTTCTCGGCGGAAACGACTAGTTTGAAATCGATTGGATATTTTGCCTTGATTTCAATATTCTCTGGCAGTGCAGGGGTATGAAGGTAAAAGATATTGCACCGGGAACGAAGCCTAAAATGCCAAAGACTTGGCCTGGATTGCCTATTTTTATTGATAGTCCTGGATACTCGCCGATTTTGAGTAAGTCTTCAATCGAGGTACGAGTTCCTCTTGATAATATATCAATTGCATCTGAAGGTAAGTTTGATGGAGTCACAGCTGGTCTGCGTGTGAACGAAAGCGTCCATTCTCCGTTACTTTGCATAGAGAATGTTTTTAAGGTCGCTTCTGGAGATCTATCCTTGCCAGGAAAGATTTCCCCTTTAAAATAGTCTTTGTATTGTCTTCTTGTCGATTTAAAAGCTAACACAGAGTCGGCAGAGCAATAGTTTGCTCTCATTAAGGTCGACTCTGAGTCAGTTGTCCAGTTTACGTCAGGTTTTTAGTTTCGATAGAATATCTCGTATCGACTTAGATCCATTCGACCGGCATCCACAGGATTGGCTGCCTGCGCTTGTTGAAAGAGCCAATCATTCATCTCCCAAATTTTTGGACTATCGCGAGGAATGGCGTGCTGACTTCTAAATTCTTCGTAGGCTGCCTTAGAGGAAATACTCTGCATTTTTTTAAGAAAGTTTTGTAAGTCGCCTTTTTGAATTTCAAAGAATAGATTTGGGTAGGCACCGATTACACCTTTGATAATCGAAAGGGTGTCTTTCTCGGGAGTTAATGTCAATTCTTCAGCAATCAGGAATTTGATATTCTTACGATCGCGATTAGCAGTGATTGTGTAGCTGTGAGAGCTTGTTTGTCCGTCGTTGATTCGTAGGTACATCAATTCTGGCAGATATTGGACAAATCCTCCCGACATTGCGGCCGCACTGACAGCTCTGTCAATGTCCGACTTCGAGTTTTCAAAGTTTGGGTTGAGTGGGCCGCACCCTGCACAGTTAAGAAGGTCTTGCTGACCGATAGCTTCATTTCTGAAAGTACTCGCTAGTTTGCGCATAATTCTTGTTGAAACATCTTCAGGCTTTGTATCGTTTTGCAAACCTGTGTACGTGTCAAGGGTATCGCGATTGGCATCATTTGGATTTGGGAGTAACGGATTCCAAAGGTCAATCCATGCGTGCATTGCTGCGTGCCCGGTGTTTGTAATAGAAGAATACCAATATTTTCTAATTGGAGATCTAAATTGACGTGGATACAATTTTAAGAAATTGTCCTCCGCTTCAATCCGAAGTGAGTCTTTGTAAGCCCTGGTTATGTAGCCATCGATGATTGAACCGTAAACGTTAAATCCAGCGACCAGGTTGTAATAGGTTCTCTCCATTAGTGGAAAATCAAAAAGCTCTACGTTCTTAGGAGGGTCTCCAAAAAGCCCAGTTAATACGGTGGCACTGTCGTAGTGTCTAAAAATTGTTTGAGCTGCACCGGGATATTTCTCTGCACCATGTTTTAAATTGTGGTGAGAGTTTCCGTTGCCTCTCCAAATATCGGAAATTCCGATTCTGGGTTTAGAAACGCCGTAAGACTTGTCCTTTGCAATTGTATAGCTCTTGTTGAGGGATAGAAATTCTCTTTGCAATGTTTGTTTGGCAGCGTCAACACTAGAGTCCTTTGTTTCAGCAGGCATGCGAAGTAAATCCATAACCTGCTGGCCATTTGATTCTTTGTTTTTAAAGAAATTTGCATCCGTGACCGTAGGATCGAGCTCAGGTTTCAAATATATTCGCCAACCTTGATCTTGAATCACATTGGTTGCTAGATCTCCATTGCAAACGGGTCCTTTGATATCGTTTTGAGTAAAGAATAACGCATCATCCAATAGAAATTGATACCTTGCCCATGCAGGTATCTCGGCAAATGTGCGAAACGGGTTGGACCCTTCCGCACCATATGGTGGTAATTTGGTTGCAGTCCAGTCTGAGTCATAAAACAATTCCTTCAATCGCGTCATTTTGTTTTTCGATAAGGCATAAGGAATATGATTCTTTGACATGATTGTTTCTTTGACCTTCATAAATCTATAATAGAATTGCCGATTTGAATCCGATGCCGGATCAAAAGGCCGAACAGCAGTGGATACTGCTTCAATGGAACCATCTTGATTAAACGCTCGTACAAGTCTGAAGTACTCACCTGGGGTATATATGCGACCTTCAGTTGAGTCAGTGGCATCTGTGAAATATATGTTTGCTAAAAATAGATGTTCATAGATATACCTTGCTGTCAGTTGCTTTTTGATGTCTTTTTCATTCAGAAGGTCTTCCCACTCAGAAATTTGCGCTACGACAGCGGGATCGACAGGTTCCTTTCTAAGCTTCAGCTCTTCATCTGATGGTCCCGGGGTTTTCGCTGCAATCCATTCTGTAAATGCTTTTTGCTCATCTGACGAAAGCCCAGGAAGGCCGTAGGGCATTCCGTAAGCTGCTTTGGAATTTCTCAATATGAGACTTTTCCCCTCATAGTGTTTTACAAATTCGGCTTTTGACTCCGGGTGAGGACACATATCCGATTCTTTAGTGACGATCTCTGGAAGGCTCGTAATTTTTGCTTGAGGATTTCTAGTTTTTAAATCAAGCATCTGCTCCAATAATGTGGACGAATCCTTAAAAGGAGCTGTAACCGACCAAAATTTATGCGTTCGCCAATCAGATTCGGATTGACCATCAATGAACATTCGTTTTGGAACCTCTCGAGTGAACCTTTTAGCATATAAATCAAGATTGATGGCTCCGCGCATCATTCCTTCATAGCTGGTCAAATTAAATTGGCAGGGTGACTGTGAGCAACTATGGCATGCGACGCATTTTTGTTCCAAAATAGGCTCAATTTTGCTGACATATTGACTAGCGGTTGAATTGGCTTTTGCGGTGGAAGAATTGTTCCGAGGTTTACAAGAAAGAGAGTTCACGAACACCATCCCCAAAGCGCACAGCACAATAAATTTCAAACCATACTTCATTTGTGACTCCAGATCCGAAAATTAGATTTTCAAAGGTCAAATGCAATAAATCATAGCTATATATTAGCACAGTATCTTCGACTACCCTTAGGATCTTGCTGATCCTATCGTCAGTTCCTAGATTCCAAAACTCAAAGCGATTTTGACTGGCTGGTAACTTGACAATCCGCTAACCTATATAAAATTGATACTATGTTTTGTTTTCTAATAAATATTGGGAGGTTTAGTTGTCACGACCTTTTAGATTGTTGTTGGGGTTTGTCCTTGGGGCCGCATTAGGTTTGGTTGCATGGTCCAGTTTTAGAGAAACGACTTGGCTTGAGCCATTTGTTACGGGGTATATTCAACCATTTGGTCAGATTTTTTTGCGCATGATCTTTGCGGCAGTGGTGCCCCTCGTATTTTGCTCATTGGTTATTGGCGTTTTTGAAATGAGTGACTTAAGGTCCTTAAGACGTGTTGCTGTAAAAGCGGGAGTTTATACCTTAGTGGCAAGCGGTTTGTCTGTTCTGATTGGAATTGGTCTAGTCACTTGGTTTAAACCTGGAGCCAATTTTGATCCAGAACTTGTGGCTTCAGCACGAAGCGGATCAGCTCAAGCTGAGACCATCGTTAAGCAAGCGAGTCAGGCAAAAAGTGCCATGCAAGCAATCGTCGAATTGATTCCTAAGAATCCTTTGGATAGCGCTGTCCGTGCATTAGACGGCGAAATGCTGTCGTTGATGATATTTGCTCTTATTTTTGGCGCAGCATTGTTAATCGTCAAAGGTGGAAGAACAGGTGATCCCCTGGTTCGAGTGATAGAGGGGATTCGCGACGTAGCCATGAAGATGGTCGACTTTGCGATGATGATTGCTCCGCTTGGTATTTTTGCTTTGACCTTTTCTCTTTGTGCAAAATTTGGTTGGAATCTATTGTGGAGTCTATCTAAGTATGTGGGAGTCGTGGTTTTAGGTTTGGCGATTCAGCAAATAGTTGTATACGGATTGTTACTAGCTATATTTGCTAGGCGAAGTATTTGGAGATTTTTGTTTGATATTAAAGAAGTGATCGTCACAGCATTTTCAACTGCGTCTAGCAACGTAACCCTTCCGGTTAGCCTCAGAGTCGCAGAACAAAATTTAGGTCTATCAAAAAAAGTAAGTGGTTTTGTTTTGACTGTAGGAGCAACCGCAAACCAAAATGGGACGGCTCTTTTTGAAGGTGTTACCGTTTTGTTTTTGGCGCAAGTGTTTGGCATAGACCTGACTATGAATCAACAGATTACAGTGATGGCCATGTCAGTTATTGCAGGAGTTGGGACTGCTGGAGTACCGGGCGGCAGCTTGCCTCTCATTGTTATTGTATTGCAGTCTGTAGGTATACCTGCTGAAGGAATTGGATTGGTGCTAGGTGTTGATCGGTTTCTTGATATGTGCCGAACAGTTTTAAACGTGACTGGTGATTTGGTTGCTGCGACCGTTATCGATGCAACGGAACTAAGTTAATAACTTTAATCGAATCAAGTCTGCCGGTAATGTAATAAATCGGTTCATTCTTCGCATCCAGGTAAAGAACTTTAAAATTGGGGATTTGCTATGGCTGCTTTTAAGAAACGATATCTATTTCTTTTAATTTCTCTGCCAGTCATTGTCGTAGGTGGAGCAGTATTAAATCAATCTTGCAAAGCACGCGGGCGGTCTTCGGGAAATGATGGTCTAAAGTCAGTAGACGATAGTAACGCGCCATATTCCTACGAGCAGTATACTGAGGCCTGCAAACGAGAATTAGGCGAAATCCCAAAGTATTCTTGCTTTGAAGGTGTTGAAGTTCCTATTTATGAGTCCGGTGGACTTGTCACTTTCGAGAATCATAAAGGTCGCGCCCAAACTTGCGATGCGCCAACTCATATAAGGTCTGATCTAGCTGCCAATACGATTGGAGCAAATCACTGTGTTCCTGGTACTCGCATGGGGCGTCTTAAACCTGCTCCAGGGTTTGAAGATAAGGTTCAAATTGTGTTTATTTGTAGGAAATATTTTAATCGCAACGAGTCTCGATTCACTGCGTCCGATTCAAAGGTTCAGTTTAGCGATAAAGTTGTTTTTGATGATGCCAATGTCATTGCTCATAACAAGGAAACGGGTGCCACTTGTTTTTTTGTAAATCATATCAATCGGAAGGGACCTGGCATTACTGGTGAATGGGGATACGATGGAAGGCAGATACCGCAGATCGGTTCGCCGGAAGGAAAGTCTTTTTGGCGATCTCCAGATGAAATGAAGGTCACTGCCAATTTCCTTGGTGTTCAGGCTTGTACGGAATGTCACGATAACGATCCGTTTATACATGTTCCCTACAATCATAATGTAAAATTCAAGGATGGGAGCCGAGTCCTTCCTGATGATCCTATGGGACCGTATCGGCTTGTCGGGGATTGGTTTTTTCATCGAAGTGAAGGAACTGTGACAACTCAGAAAGAATGGGCCAAGCTATCTCACCTAGTTTCCGCGGAGGCACAGCCTTGCACTGAGTGTCATCGCATCGGATCCGGAGCTACCTGTTCTACTTTTACTGATTTAGCCACCGGAGCTACGTCCACCCAGTTTATTTCCGAAAATAATCGCAATGTAGCTTGGATGCCCCAGACTGAAGATCATTGGAGATACAAAGAATGGTCTGGCGAGGATAAACCTAGGCTTGAAAAGGCAGTCAAGTTTATTAAAAATTGCTGTGCAAATCGAAATGCACCTGGTTGCGTCTGGGAAAAGATTCCGGCAAGAGCTTTATAATGTCATGGAATATTTGAGAATGGCAGGAAAGCGAACCTAAATGTCTTTTGAGTGGATTGGGTATTGCACACAATCTAGGAAAGTGACATTGGAATTTAGTGATTCTAAGTAGATCGACGTTTTGTACTTTATCCGAAAAGTGTCGACGTCTTTGCAAAATCATCAATTGTTTGTGATGTTCTATCGAATTGGGAATGAGAGAATCTCACCAAGTTTAGCTCCTAAATGTGAAGCTGGGCCTTTAAGTCAAGTCACCTGGTATCATTTCCCTGACTACAATGACACTGCCTTTAAATATTCTAGTGTCGACTACCATTTTGGTGGAGTGCAGGAATTAACTGAAATCAATGGTGCTGGCTTTGGATTGTCTATTGCTCTTTTGTGATTGTCTCGATCAACACCAGCAATGAGAGGATTTAGGTCAAAGGCTAAGACAAGTTCTTCTCCATATTTGAGTTGAATTTTTGATCGATTGAAATTGTTGTTAGTTTCTG
>JAPLFV010000209.1:14270-24920 GCA_026390495.1 Pseudomonadota bacterium
TTTCTGTATCGAATCCTTCTTCTCGAATTTTCTGACCTTGATCATGAATCTCCAGAAGGAATTTGTGACGTAAAGACGAAGCAGGCTTGCGGTAAGCTTCAACATCTATTTCTATTCCCTTTTTGGAGATTGATCGGATAATTCTGGATGTTGCGTCGAAAGCAAATTGCCCTTTTACGCAAACCTTTATATCTCTCGAGTTCCAAGCTGTGTGCCCTCGGGAGGGGGAGTCTTCAAATACAACTGCTATGGCGTTAGTTGCAATGTATTCTTTGCCTTCAATAATCACCTTTGACCCGTCACTCGTTGAAAAAGGCGCGTTGAGTTCGGGATAGCGTTCCAGGTCATTTCCATCTGAATCCAATTTTTTGGTTGGCGCATCTGTAGGAGTCGAAATCGGTGTCTCGGCGGGTGGATCCTTAGATTCAATATTTGAGGAAGATGGTTTTTTACCTTGCGCTGCCTTTCCGCTAAAATCACTTTCAGAACATGAAGTAAGCATCAAAAATAGTGAGATCGTCACCTTTTTGGATGTGTGATAGCTAAGTGAACTCGGATTTAACTGGTTTAAAAAACGGCGCATAGGTACCCCCTGGCTAATCTTTGGAATTCTAAATTCAGCTACAAACAGACAATTGACGAATCTAAATAATGATCGGTTTGCATCAAAATTAGTTTAACAAACCTGCTAACACTCTAATTTTTCCAATTTAAATGATGACTTTTGCTTGATTACGAGGTCGGCCAGCTTTCATCAAGCCAAGTCGCCGCGCTATATCTAGGAGAGTGTGCCTTTTAACTCAAAGCAACCCGGAAAAAATCTCTTTGATTCGAAAATTATATTTTAATTCGCAAAATAGCCTTTCGACAACCAGTTGTAATAATTGTTAATTCACCATTCTTTTGCGATTCTCTCAAGGTTTCACGCCAAAATACCGATACAGGTATCACAACGGGACAGAACAACTTTTAGAGGAGAATTGTATGAAATCTATGTCGTCGCATATCTTTTTTGTGGGAATGGTTTGTGTTGCTTCTTGTACTCCTAAACAAGTTACAAAAACAGGTAATAGCTCTGGCTCAAATTTAAAAACTGTTACAATCAATCAACCTGATTTGAAGAAAGAAATGAAAGATTCTTTAAAGCAGGATGAAAAAGATAAAGTTTTTAGCTCCCTTGTTTATCAAATTGTTATCAATGCTCAGAAAAAAGATGGTAAGGATGACTGTGCTACGGGTGTAACTCCTACTATGTTTAATTCTGGAGTCGTCGCTATTGATAAAAAAGATTTCGCAGAAATCAAGATTGTCAAAGGCTGCAATTATTTAGTGTCCATGAAGATTGGCGCAAAATCTGAAGATGGAAAGATGATTAAGACGCCGTATCTTTCAAGCTGGGATGATAAAGATCCTTCCGTTTTGACGAAAGAAGAGCTTGAAAAAGCAAAACCAACGGTCTCAGTTCGATTGTACGTAACAGCTGATGGCAAACCATATTGGGATGCAGAATCCATTGTAACTCCAGCAGATGCTGATACTAACATTGATCCTCAGATCGTGAAGCCCGGAAAAGTTTCGGCAATGCTTTTGGATTTAGCATTGGACGATAAAACAAATATGGTGAGCGGAAAAGTGGATGTTACTCCAAAAATGGCAAGCTCCGTAGATCTATACTGCGCGGTAGGTGCAATTGTTGAACTTTCGAATGACAAATCTGAGAAAAAGACGATTAAAGTCAGAGGCTCAGGAACAGCAGAAAGTGCGGTTTCAAAAATTGATGCCAATGTATCTGCTAAACAGTCGATTGCAATTTCGGCAAATTCCACAGGATACAATAAAATCTCGAGTTCAAAGCCTTATGTTTTCTGCGGTAAAGATCGAGCAGAGGTTGTAAGTCGTTACACTCAATGTTTGGTCAATGAAATGCCAGAAAAAGATGTTTCTTGTGATGAAACCTCCATTGCGAATTAAGTTTTAGATTTGTTTTAGTTAAATTTTAGAGAAACTTTAGAGTAACGAAAAAGATCTCATTCATCTTCATGAATGAGATCTTTTTATCTTTTGATCAATTACAGAATTTTCATATCTATCGGCTAAAAAGCTTCTATGACCTTGTCAGTGGCTTATACTTAATCCTGTGAGGCTGATCTGCCGCGATTCCCAATCGACGTTTCCTGTCGACTTCATAATCTTGATAGTTACCTTCAAACCAAACAACTTGCGAATCGCCTTCAAAAGCAAGAATGTGAGTCGCGATACGATCCAAAAACCACCTATCATGGGAGATAACACAAACACATCCTGAAAAATTCAAAATAGCATCTTCCAGAGCGCGCAAGGTATCGACGTCTAGGTCATTCGTTGGTTCATCAAGCAATAGCAAATTTCCACCGCGCTTGATGCTTTTTGCCAAGTTTAATCGATTACGTTCTCCACCAGAAAGCCAACCAACTTTCTTTTGTTGATCGGTGCTTTTAAAGCCGAAACTAGCAACATAGGCGCGACTTTGAATTTTTTGTTTTCCCCACTCAAATATTTCTTCGCCTTCTGAAAGCTCGTCATAAACGGATTTGTCTCCATCAAGGGATTCCCTATTTTGGTCGACATAGGATATTTTCACAGTCTCACCCAGGCGAAGCTCACCGCCGTCAGGCTTCTCGAGTCCGCCTATCATTTTAAACAGAGTAGATTTACCAGCTCCGTTTGGACCGATAATTCCGACGATCGCACCTTTAGGGAAGTTGAAATTGAGATTTTCAAAAAGAAGCTTGTCTCCAAATGCTTTTGAAATATTTTTTGCTTCCACAACAAGGTCACCTAAACGTGGCGCAGGTGGCATTTTTATCTCGTTGATTGAGTCATAGGACTCGGCTTCCTGAGCTGCCATTTGTTCGTAGGCTTGCAACCTAGCTTTGCTTTTCGCCTGCCGAGCTTTGGCAGATTGACGAACCCACTCGAGTTCCTTTGCAAGTGCTTTTCTGCGAGCGCTCTCTTGCTTCTCTTCAACTGCCAGTCGTTTTTGTTTTTGATCTAGCCAGGAGCTGTAATTTCCTTCCCACGGAATTCCGGAACCGCGATCAAGCTCTAGGATCCACCCTGCAACATTATCTAGAAAATAGCGATCATGCGTTACCGCTACGACGGTGCCTGGATAGTCGTGTAGGTAGCGTTCTAACCAAGCAACACTTTCGGCATCCAAGTGGTTCGTAGGCTCATCTAGGATGAGCATGTCTGGCTTTTCAAGGAGAAGCCGACATAAAGCAACTCGGCGTTTCTCTCCGCCAGAAAGAACGGTCACATCTGCCTCTCCAGGGGGAAGCCTCAATGCATCCATTGCAATCTCTAGGTGGCGATCTAGTTCCCATAAATTCTTGGCATCAATCTCGTTTTGAACGCGCCCTTGTTCGTCGATGACCTTATTCATTTCATCATCGCTCAATGGTTCACACATCTTCATGGATAGAGCCTCAAACTTGGCCAGTAGTGCTTTTTGATCAGCAACCGCCATCTCAACGTTTCCAAGAACATTCTTAGTTGTATCTAACTCTGGCTCTTGCGCTAAATATCCAACTTTTAGTCCTGGTGCAGGAAAGGCTTCGCCTTGAAAGTTTTTCTCTACACCTGCCATGATTTTTAGAAGTGTCGATTTACCAGAGCCGTTCAGACCAAGTACGCCAATCTTAGCGCCTGGTAGAAACGAAAGGTAAATGCCTTTAAGAACTTCCTTGTTTGGAGGATAAATTTTCCTAAGGTTAACCATATTGTAAACATATTGTGTCATTGAAAAACTCCTAATTGCTGTTTTGATATCAACCAGATCTAGAAATGAGATTGCCTAACTTTAAATTGACGCAAAATAAACGGCGCATAATCGTTTGAGATGGAATGCATTTCGAGCCGACAGTCTATCATTTCGCATCATTATCGGCAAGTGAACGGAAACAGGAATACCAGCCTATTTTAGATTGATTTGGCAATCGACGAGGTAAAACAAATCTAATTTTGTTTTTTGGGTAGACTCATTTAAGAGCCAAGCCATATTTCTGCTCCCAAAATGCCGTAAAAGCCTTGCATATTGGATTTTTCAATAAACTCTTTGGGGTCCCCGGCGCTACTTGTAGAGATGTCTTCTCGCCTTGTGGAGATGGCTCGATACTTCGCCAATATTGGTCGACCAATACCGAACTTAAGTGCCAACCCTTCAACGCGAGTGGTTAAAAGCTCGGTCGTATTCCCAGAGGGTCTTGGCTTTTGAATTTTGTGCCATAAGCCAAAAATTTCAATGGAGGTCGTTTGGACTCCGATGGAATACTTAGACTCTAAAAGAAGTTCTTCACGACTATTGGGATTTCCAGTCGACTTTAAATTCACGCCCACAGATTTCCCAGTTAAATCTGCATAAGCCAGTGATAACCCTAATGATAGGTCATTATTACCTGATCTTAGACCTACTTGGCTGAAAGATTTTATAAATTGTGCGCTGAATCCAACTCCGGAAAAGTCTCCATCAAAGCAGTTGTTTTTCAGCTTGCCCCAAGGACCACTGATCAAATTGATAGTTCCTTGTGCCAAAAAACTATCATCTAGAAAGTAACTGTAACCGCCAGAGGCTCGCGCACCTGGACCAATCAAATTGTTGTCGTTGTTACCGATTAATTTCAGATAGAGAAAGTCCATTGAAAAATTCCAGACGTACTTTGTCGGCGGTCCACCGACGATGTAGTTTGCTTCGTTTTTAATAGACGACTCGGCACCGGCCGGCAAAGGTGCGGAACTGCGTTGGTCATTATTTAGATCATTGTTCGATGATTGGGCGCAAATAATGTCACTGAAAGGTATGAAGACTATTAAAAGAAAATAGTTCATAAGAAGACTTTTAAAGCGGCTTCTTCGAGAATTCATGGAGATTGGACAAATAATTTTGCGACTCATTAATCTCGTTTCCGTTTAATAAACCGAATGATTAGGATTGCGATCTCAAACATTAAATAACAGGGTATAGCCATGCCGAGCATAGAAATTGGGTCTGGAGGAGTAATGACTGCAGCGACTATCAAGATTCCGATAAAGATTAGTCTTCGCTGACCCGCTAACATTTCGGCAGAAACAATATTGAGCATGGCAAGGAGCACCAGTATTACGGGAGTTTCAAAGACCAAGCCAAAGCCTAAGATCATCACCGTCAATAGCGAAATATAATCGGTAATGGTGATGATCGGGGTTCCCACGTCTAGTCCAATTCCAATCAAATATTTGAGTGCCATGGGTAACATGAGATAATAGCAAAATGCGACACCCAGCAAAAAGCAGGATATTGACGCAACAATAAATGGGAAGACATACTTGCGTTCTTTGGGGTAGAGGGCAGGTTCAATAAATTTCCAAAATTGATAGAGCCATGCTGGTGCGCCAAAAACCACCGAAACTAGAAAAGCGACTTTCAGATTCACCATAAACACGTCCATTGGTCCTGTAAAATGGAGTGCTGATGCCCCTTTTGGTAACACTTCGACAAGAGGTTCCTTGAGAAAGTTTACAATCTTGGATGAATAGGCAAGAGCGACAACAAAGCAAATCATGATTGTGACGCCTGCTCTCACGATTCTAGAACGCAATTCATCAAGATGGCCCCAAAGACTCATAACTTGATGCTGAGGATCTTCATGGCTTGTTACTTGTGATTGGTCGCTTTTATCAGTCATTTTGGTCTCAAATTGTTTCTAAAATGGTTTCAAAAATCTTTTAATGGGCATCGACCCAGCTATACCCAGACCCAACTTCAACCTTAAGAGGAACGGACAATATCATCGCAGTCTCCATCGACTCTTTGACCAAAGCCTTCAATTTTTCAGCATCGGTTCCTAAGCATTCAAAAACTAATTCGTCATGAACCTGAAGTAACATCTTAGCGTCTAAGGAGGATTCGTCGAGTCTTTTCTGTACTGCAAGCATTGCAAACTTTACTAAATCTGCCGCGCTTCCTTGAATAGGGCTATTGACAGCCATATTCTCCCCATTGACGATCACAGCCCTTTCTTTAGACTGAAGTTCAGGAATTGGCCTTTTTCGTCCAGTGATTGTCATACTGTATCCCAATTGGTGTGCCGACCTTTTTGCCTGTTCAATATAGGATTTTATTTTTGGGAAACCTAAAAAGTATTTATCAATGAAGGATTTGGCTTCTGCCATACTCACACCTGTGTCTCGCGCCAGCCTTTGAGGTCCCATGCCATAGATGATTCCAAAATTAATGGCTTTAGCATTTGATCGCAGATCAGCTGTGACTTGATCCTTTGTTACTCCAAAAATCTTCATGGCCGTAGCTGTATGAATATCTTGACCTGTACTAAATGCCTCTGCCAATCCTTCGTCACCAGAAATATGGGCCAACAGTCGTAATTCCACCTGTGAATAATCTGCAGATACAATGACACGATCATGAGATGACGCGCAAAATGCTCTGCGAATCTCTCGTCCTTCTGGCCTTCGAATAGGAATATTCTGCAAATTGGGGTCGGAACTGGACAATCTCCCCGTTGTGGTGCCTGTTTGATGAAAGCTTGTATGAATACGATTGGTTCTTGGGTGAACCAATTGAGGCAGGGCATCAACATAGGTGCTCTTTAATTTGGAGACCATGCGATACTCCAAGATTGCCCTTGGAAGTGGATGATCTTCCATACTTTCTAAAACAGTGACATCGGTTGAAAATCCAGATTTAGTTTTTTTAAGTCGTTTTATTCCGAGCTTTTCGTGAATCGCTAATTTTTCGAAAAGAATGACTTGCAATTGTTTGGGACTATTGATGTTAAAAGATTCTCCAGCTTCTCGATAAATGATTTCTTCAAGTTCTTTGGCTCTTTGATCGAGCTTGTTTGAAATTATTCCCAAAGAATCCGTGTCGATGTATATTCCGGCACGCTCCATGCGACATAGTATTGGAATGAGTGGAACTTCAATATTTTGATATACATGAGTTAATTTCTCATTGTCTAAGCGACTGGTGTACTCCTTATTTAGTCGATAGACAAAATCAGCATCCTCGCACGAATAGGTTGCTAGAAGGTTTAAATCGACGTCTTCCATTTTGATGGAATATTTCTCTCCCATCAAAGCTGACGTAGGGATTTTTTTAAATTGAAAAACCTCGAAGCTACAGGTGTCGAGGCTATGGTCTCGGCCTTGAGGGCTCAAAAGATAGCTTTGCATCATGGTATCGCCAAATGGTCCGGTGATCTTCCAATTGGAATTCGAAAACATTTGCAAATCAAACTTTAAATTGTGAGCAACTTTTGTTTTTGAAGAATCCATAAAAATAGGCTCTAGAGTTTCTTTGATCAAGTCGGACGTGAGCCAACCTTTCAAATGCTTTTCGATCAAAGGAATATACCACCCGGTTCCCTCTTTAGTGCTCACGCTAATGCCGATCATTGTATCAACGATGCGATCCAATCCTGTCGTTTCCGTGTCAAAACTAAAAAGTTGTGCGCTATGAAGTTCTTGAGCACAACTCATGAGGAGCTCAGGGCTGTCACACAATCTATAGGTAACGCCAAATTTTTCTTGGCTAGGAGTTTCCTTAGTAGTAGCTGCTGTTGATTGTTGTAGCTCTTGATTTATTGCGCTGCCAAGTGCTTTTTGGGCATCTGACACTTCACTGTGTTTGCTGTTCAATGTTCCAGCTACATTCGTGTTTGCAGATTGCATATTTTCAGGGAACGAATTGAGCGGTTTCCCAAGGGCTATGGCAGTCTTGGATGCAAGGCTACGAAACTCCATACGCGAGAATAGGTCCAAAAGGTGCTGATTGGCTTGGGCTTGTTTGATATCTGTAGCCATGCTTTCCAGAGGGGTTGAAATGGGAATGTCAGTTTTAATGGTCACAAGTTTTTGAGCTAAAAATGCTTTGTCTCGACTTGATTCCAAGGCATTCTTCAGTCTTGGATTCGAAATTTTATCTAAATTGTCATAAATATTCTGAAGGGATCCGAATTCCTTAATGAGTTTGGCCGCCCCTTTATCGCCGATTCCGTGAACGCCTGGTACGTTATCAGACGTGTCTCCAATGATGGCAAGCATGTCGATGACTTGTGAAGGTGTGCATCCAAATTTTTCGAAGACACCGTCGAATGAGATGAATTGCGCGGGCTCATTCTTCTTAGGTTGATAGAGGAAAACATTGGGGTTAACAAGTTGCATAAAATCTTTATCGCCCGAGACAATAAAACATTGAAGTTCGTCACTAGCATGGCTTGTCACAAGAGAACCGATCAGATCGTCGGCTTCCATTCCGGGTTGTTTTAGGACTGGGATTTTCATAGCTTCAAATAGTTCAAAAAAGTAAGGCAATTGGGCAGCGAGATCTTCTGGCATGTCCTTTCGATTGGCCTTGTATTCACTATAGATGTCATGTCTAAAAGTTTTTTCTTTTGAATCCGTGGCCACAACAAGAAAGTCTGGCTTTTCATCTTCCAAGAGCTTGAGCATGAATTGAGCGGAACCAAACACAGCAGATGTAGGTATTCCTGACTTCGTTTGTAGAGGGCGTTGACCAAAGGCATGAAAATTTCGAAACGCCATCGCCATTGCGTCGATAATAAATAGCTTCTTTTTCATAGGTATGATTTGGCCTTGAATCGATTAAATGTTTAAAAATATATTTTCTATTTTTGCAGTCTTTGGAATCTTTACACTTTAAAAGAAGCGAAAGATTTCATCTCAATCAAATTGTGTCCCGGTAGGCCTTTTACGGCAACAGTGGTCCTCGTTGGAGGGTTCTCCACGGACTCAAAAAACTCATTCCATATCTGATTCATTTGATCAAACTGCTCTTTCATGTCAGTTAGAAAAACCTGGACGTCGACCAAGTGAGATCTTGTTAGGCCTTGGCTTCTTAAAACGTCTTCAATGTTTCTTAGGACACCTTTCACCTGGGCCGCAAAATCAATACTAAGAATTTCATTCTTGGATCCAAATTCCACCCCAGCCCAAATATTGGTTTTTGGATCGCGGCATCCCTGACCCGCAATCAATAATAGATCTCCCACTCGACGGCAGTGAGAATATTTTGCCAATGGCTTTGTTAGTCCATTTTTTGCGTCAGACATAGATCCCCCAGGTTTAATTTTGTAGATTTCGACCTATTTAGTAACATTTTGCTACCAGTTGGGCCAGAAGAGATCGTTAACTCAGGTGTCTAAGGGCTCGATATTCTTGGCTCGTTCTCGGCTAAGTCGGTTTGGACCCTTTAAGCCCGGAGATTGCATTTGATTCTATGAATTTCAGATGGTTTGTTTAGAATCCATGAAAAACTGACAAACCGGTTCAACCTTTTCTAATAAAACGGAGAGTTCTTATGACATCGAATGTGTTTAAAAATGCCATTAATTTTGCTGCCCTTATTAGTTCGATATCCATGTTCTCATCAAACCTATTCGCCGGTGTTGCGGAGATAAGAACCTTGTCCAGACAACTGACTTCAGAAGCTTCGATCATCAGCACGCAAGCAGATTTTGTTATCGGTGGAAATATTCCCCCTGCGCAAGTGATCCAGCGCATCGAAAACTTGAAAGTGATCGCCGAATCATTGCGCCGTGAATTGGCTGGTAATTCTCCAAACGAATTGGCCGTTTGCATGGAGCGGGTGCGTGATATGGGTTATGACAACAATTCGTCACTGAACTATTGCCAAAGAGCAGGTGCAAACGGCACCGAGTTTACAAGTTGTTTGAATGTGATGCGTCAACAAGGATATGACCGCAATGACTCGGCAGAGTTGTGCCTTATGTCTGGAGTCAACGCCAATGAGTTCGCGACTTGTTATGATACCGTTAGGCGTCAAGGTTACAATTACGATGATTCTCGATCAATTTGCTTTCAAAGTGGACCGTTTGCTGCTGATGTTGGCTCTTGCATTATCATGATGCGCGAACAAGGATTCTCGTCGACAGATACACAAAGTCTCTGTGTTAGAGCCCAACAAAATGCTCGAAGTTTTGCTCAGTGTGTCCATAAATTGAGAAGTGAAGGCGTTGATACCTGGCAGTCCGTAGCACGTTGTCAGTAATATACAAACTAAGTCTCGCCAAGGAAGTGAAGTCCTTGGCGAGATTTTTCATATTTGAATCTTTCTGTCATGAATCATTTTTGAATTAGAGTCAATATCCGCTGATGCAGGTTAAATGACTATTGCTTAACTTCGCATGTATTCCATTCATGCTCTCCGATAGAGCATTCTTTAGGAAAATCATTTCCTCTCAATTGGCCCCCGCATTTTTTAAGGTCAACCGCTGTAAATTTCAGTTTTTTCCATGGGGCGGAATGATCTGATGTCCCCACTTCGAGTTTGACTTTCCAACCAAATGTGGTGCCACTGCCTCCACCAACGTCATTGGCAAAAAACCCGACGAAATCATGTCCATTAAAAACACCTTTTCCATCAATTGCGCGACCTCGATAGATTCGCTCATTATCATTTTTAATCTGAGCGTGAGTCCAGCCAGTTTGATCAAATTCAGCGAATGCAAACTTATTCTTTAAGACTAATTGAAAATTTCGGCGTTCACCCAAATCCACGTCCACAATGGCATCACCTCCATTGCAGGAAACAATTTGGCTCCAATGTTGATCATTCGAATTTAACACCTCTGA
>JAPLFV010000285.1:0-425 GCA_026390495.1 Pseudomonadota bacterium
GGGATTGTACAAGGCTGTGGCGTGTCCAATACTGACTTCTGGAACTAACTGGATACAGTCAGGAAGTCGTCTTTCAGCAGCAGGCTTAAAAATTTCAGTCCAAAGTTCTTGCTGCAGGCGAACTGATATCCGATCTGCCATTTTTTCAAGAACACCCGGTGCAGGAACCGTTTTTGACTGACGGCTTTGTTCTAAAAAAACGTAATAGGTATTGCTATGTGTGCTTCGTCTCATAACAGTATCTGTCTTTCTAAAACAACCCGGAGAGCCCCACATTGAATCAATAATATTCTGAAACGTATCTTGAAGTTTTTGATAAGCTTCAACTCCGAAATCAATGGCAATTCGCCTAAATCCCGATGCATTAATTGTTAACATACTAATGGCTCCACTACTCTTCAGCATGTGGAGCGCTACTTGGGTAT
>JAPLFV010000285.1:458-20131 GCA_026390495.1 Pseudomonadota bacterium
GCCAGCATCGCTTGACCAGCCCTTGTTTCAACCACTCCAGTCGCGCGTAAAAGCCCGACTATCTCTGCAACATTTACGTCTTGAATTGAAGTCAGCAGTTCTGAGTTTCTAGATGAAGAGCCAAATTGGATAGAACTACCCAAGTCACTTTCCAAAACGATAACAGGAATACGTCGACCGAGTGCTCCGAGCACATCTAACCAAGCATTAGCAGGAACATTTGGAATCAGAGAATCTACGATGGCCCCAGAAATAGTACTCTCGTACAATACGGTTAGCAGCTCCTCGGAATTAACATCGACAATCCTACATTGCACACCAGAGTTGTTTAAACTCAGAGCAAGCTCAGTCGCTAATTTTTTATTTCCTGTAATGATGCAAATCATGCGCAAACACTATCCTTAAAAATTGTTCCCTGACAGGCATCCATCGGCCTTTCTTGGCAATTCATAAGCAAGCGAAGATGAATAATTTTTATACATCCATAAATTATTCATGATTCCACAATCATTGTGGATAAATACGGGCATAAGTTTGCCCAAACCGCTGACAAACTTGGTTCTCATAGGTATGATCTCGAATTAATCAAAAGACATAAATCAGAAAAAATTGATAGCATCTTGAATGGTTGCACCAACACAAGGAGACATAATTTGACCCTCTCTGTCATCACGAAATTAACTACATATTTTAAAACTTGTCCCGGGTCGATCATCCTTCCTGAAGGCGAAGATCCTCGAATTCAAAATGCTGCCATTCAACTTTCAAAATCCGGTTGCTTTCAAAAAATTACTTTAATGGGTCCACCTTTGAAAATTCGTAACGACTTAAGCGCAATCAATTTAGAAACCAATTCAATAGATGTTATTGATCCCCAGGATAAAAAACTTCAGTCTATTTGCATTGAAGTCTTAGAAGCTAACTTAATTGCAAAAGGCAGAGTCCCGGACCGAAGTATCCTTAAGGATGTGGCAAAAGATTCTCTTTACATCGCCGGAGCATTAGTAAAACAAAAAAAATACTCCTGTGCTTTAGCCGGAGCCACTTCAACCACCTCTCAAGTCATCCGAGCAGCGTTGCATACCGTAGGGCTTCGAACGGGATTTAAAACAGTCAGTGGCTCCTTCATATTAGAACGAATTAAAGAAGGACGTTTGGACGTTTTTTGTTTTGGCGATTGTGGAGTTGTTATTGACCCAAGCATCGATCAATTAGTCGATATCGCAAAATCCTCGGCCGATACATTTTTCCAGATCGCCAACCAAACTCCAAAAGTAGCATTTCTTTCATTCTCTACTAAAGGTTCGGCTGTTCATCCTATGTCAGAAAAGACAGCTGCGGCTGCAAACCGATTTCAAAATCTATATCCTGAAATTGCTTGTGACGGAGAACTTCAGTTTGACGCAGCGACAGTTCTAGACGTCGGAAAGAGAAAAGCACCAAAAAGCCTGGTGGCGGGGCAGGCAAATGTATTGATATTTCCAGACCTGAATGCCGGAAATATTGCCTATAAAATTGCGGAGAGACTTGGCGGCTTTAGAGCCTATGGACCAATTCTGCAGGGCCTAAGCGAGTCGTTTAGTGATCTTTCTCGAGGAGCAACCGCTGACGACATAGCCAGTTCGGCCATAATTGGCTTGGCGCGCGCCAATAGTAGATTATCCTAAACCAACTAGAGCGCCACAGAGATGTCGAACAGGTTGGTCCTTTGGTTTTGCCTCAGCCAAGTCGGCGAACTGCATGCAATAGAAATTTCTCGAAGCTGACTAGGAGGGCCGAGAACCGAAGCGCAGTGTACGTTTGGTACTCGATCATCGGAAGCGTAGGACCAACAACATCAGCTTCGAGAAAGGCAATTGCCCCACAAATTTTTGAGGGGGATACCTCATTTGAATAAATTCAATTGCTAGTCTTATGGGCGTCGGCTAATCTGAAGGTAGATCTTATTGAATCTTAAAATTTGTTTCAAAAGCGCTCGCCACTCTAGCAACTTTATTTTTGTCTAGTATGACGAGACTTCGGGTCTACATCTATCACTCAAAGTGACAGCACCTCCTTTGAACTGAAAGATAAATAGACTTATCCGTGCGCAACTTAAACACCAGGGAGGTATTTATGTTTCTGCGAGTCATTGCGATTATAGGTGGGATTTCTCTAGTTAGTTGTGGTCAGAATTTAAAAAAGAGCCGTCTCAGTTCAGCATTTACTCAAGCGGATCAAGTTTATGTAAGAGTCCCAAAGTCCCTACTCACTCAAGAATGGGTCAGTACAAATCAGTTTAATAGAGATCATGCAAAAGACAACCAATATGCAATCGGTTGGCTGCCTGTAGGAATATTTGACTCCCTTCCACAAAGTGAGTTAAAGCAAATTACAACCCTTGATGAATTTGAAGTAGCTACCGGCCAACTAAATCCGTTTACACTTGAATCACAGAAGAGTTTTGAACTTCCATCTGATATCCGAGCTGGCTATACAAATTATGTCGCATTAACGGATGAGATGAAACGTTTAGCAAATACTTTCCCTGATATTTCACGTTTAGAAAGTGTAGGAAAATCAATCCAAGGGCGCGAGCTTTGGATGATGAAAGTATCGACTTCTTTTGATCAGAACATCTATAAGCCCAAATTGATTTACATAGCCAATATGCACGGGGATGAAGTCATTGGCCGTGAACTGAGTTTAAATCACCTAAGAAGACTATTGGAGACCTTTGGATCTGACCAACGAATTACGGACCTTGTTAACAATTCAGATTTATTTATTATTCCGACAATGAATCCTGACGGATTTGAACTCAAACAACGATACAATGCAAAAAACAAAGACTTAAATCGAAGTTTCCCTGATTTCACTTCAGATCCGACTGACTCCACCGCAGGCCGTCCCATTGAAACTGCCGCTATCATGGACTTGCATAGTAAACACCATTTTACATCCGCGATCAATTTCCATGGAGGAGAAGTTTGCTTTAACTTGCCATGGGATACAAAGGCAAATCAAAGACAAGAAGAGCGTTTCGGTGACGACCAAGTCCTGAATAAGATGGGCAGAGGCTATTCAGATTCCAACCCAACTATGGTCGCCAACAATTCCTTTGATCGTGGACTGACTTATGGCTATGAGTGGTATGAAGTCAATGGCGGAATGCAAGACTGGTCCATTTATTACCGCAAATCCATGCATGCTACAGTAGAGCTATCCTATACAAAATGGCCTACAGCAGCTCAAATCCCAGTTGCATGGGAAGAAAATAAGGAATCCATGCTTAAATTCATGGAGCAAAGCATTCAAGGAATTGCTGTTGAGGCTGTAAGTGAAGATGGCAGTAAGATTGAGAATTTCACCTTTGGAATCCAATCTTCAAGCCGTAGTTTGTCTTTTAGCGGCGCGTTTGGATTTCGACCAACTCTATCGGGAAATCACAAGATTACTGTTTCGTCACCTGGATTTGAATCTGCAGTAGTTGACAATGTTCCGGCAAAGTCATTCGATGGTACATTTAACCATATCGTTTTGAAAAAACAATAAAAGGTGACCGTATGAAATTTATGCGAACTCTTGGTCAATGCTTTTTTATTGGTATGACAATTGTAAGTTGCAAGACAACTGTTAAAGGCACAAATTCAGAAGTCAAAAGCGATAGGAAGCTGTCCATCCGTTCCGTTGATAATCTACGAGAATCTGCGTCTCTATCTGACATCTATTTTATCTGTTCCGATATTATGGAAGCGGAAATTGACGGTTTTCCTCTCGGTCTATGTGGACTTCGGATTCCTCACTTCTTCATAGGTGAGTATGTGACCAGTACTATTCAGTTAAAAGTTAAACCCCAATACGATAAAATTAACAAAGACCTTTTTATTGAATCTGAAGACGGCAAGAAATTGGTTTTCGCAACGTTTGACGCCGAAAGCGGCGTGGTATTGAGGGACGATGAAGGTCGCCCATCAGATGGGATTGCTTATAAAGTCAGTTTTCAAACCTCGAAGATGTCGATAAGTTTGGAAGGTCCGACTTTGGATGAAAAACAGCAGTCGGTTTATACCTTAGTGATAAAATGATCAATTTATAAACAAGTGCCGTACGACTGACACCTTTAATCGGTGTCAGTCGTACGGCACCAATTTTCAAACTGTAACTTGCGGCGTGGAAAAAACGAATCGTATAAGCCATCCAATGATGGACAAGATGATAGAACCCCAAACTGCAGGCATAAATCCTTGAATCGTAAAGCCAGGTGTCATTGCAGCACTTATTTTTAGAGCAAGTCCATTGACTACAAACAGGAAAAGGCCAAACGTCACTATCGTCAAAGGAATCGTCAATATCACCATCACAGGATAGACAATCATATTAATAAACCCAATGACAAGTGCCGCAATCAACGCTGATACAAAATTTTGAACAGAGATTCCAGGAACTATTTGCGCCATAATCATTACTGACAAGCTAGACACAATCCATTGAGATAAATAATAAGTCATAGCGGCCACCTCCAATCGAAATAATAGAAATTGCATCTATCAATTAGCATCTCAAGATCATTTACGTAACAAAAAACGACTGAATCTGCCTTGATTCAGCCGCTCTCTGTCTCGATTAAAAATGGTTTAGTTTTTCTCAGTTGCCTTCACATTTTTTTGATAAGTCGAGTAAACATAAATAGGGATATTCAAATCGCCCAAGTTTTCTTGAATCAAAGGCTTAACATCTTTCCAGGAAATGCCGCCCACTCCAGTAGCAAGGGCAGGAAGTGCTAAACTCGATATTTTTTCCTTCTCAAGTTCATGACGCAATCGTCTTAAAGCATGATTTACATTTGAAAATGTTGCTTTACCAGGCTTTGCTCCATGAGCGTGTTCACCTTCTTGAGTCATCAAATTAAATATCCTTACACCACCAACGGCTCCCCACATCCATAGTTCACCTGATTTAGGATGCACTTGATGGGCATAATGACGAAAATCTTTAGCCAATGCCGGCCATTTCTCTCGAAGTGACAACGCAAGGCCAGAATCAAAATGATCATTAGGAGCAACGCCATGAGCAATTGCCTGCGCACCAGATAACAAAATATCTCCACTGACCTCATAAATCATACAAACTCCTATAAATTGAGTAATCCACGAAACCGGTGCCATGACATGACGTTCTCTGCCGGCTCATCCCAATAGTGAGATCGAAAACCGACTAAGTCAAGGTCAGTAAATCAAAAAAAACCAATTATTTTAAATACTTATTGACCAATTCAGTCAACATTTGGAGAATCATGTGATTTCAATCTATTGCCTCATTAGTTCCAGAAACCTTTTCTTTTTCATTTAATCGAAGACGCGATTTGCAGATTGAAATTTACTTTAAGAAAAGGAAGCTTCCAATCTTTTACCCGTGGAGCACACTTCAAGCCAAAGTGAAATTTGTTGAAGTAACGAAAGCCATAGTGCTAGAATCCTGAAAACTTTTAGGAATTGGAAAGAAAATCATGCTTAAAAAACTTTTCGTACAAACTGTACTGTTTATGGGTATTTTTTCTTGCGGCAAAGACGATGACGGGCCGGCAAAAGCTGCCGAACCAAATAGCAATCAACTAGCTCCAGTAGGTGGCGAGCCGTCAACTATAGATGGGATTTACAATATTTTCGAATCGAGACGAAGCGATGTCGATTGCAACACTTCTATTGGGGAACAAAGATTGCCCGAAAAGCTCTTTAGAAAATATAGAGCAGGTAAACAATTCGAGCATGCCCCAGACGGTGGAAAGTTATTGGATGCACTTTCGGAGGCTTTTTGCAGCTCAGAAGAAGATTGCAAAAAACCAAGTGGTTGGATCACAGCTGCAAAACATTATGCTAACAAAGAATGGCGCGGATATAACGGCTTAAAAATGTGTTTTGCAAACAAAGCTTCGACGTCAGTAGAGGTATATCGTTTAACTGATTCGGGTTTAATCCTTAGACAGGAATATTGGTCAGTTGAAGTTGAAAATTGCGAAAATTATCAAGAAAAAATGTATGAAAAAAGAGATCAATTGCGATGTCGGAATTTTAGTGAATACCATATGAAGCGTGTTGGGGATTTAATTTTTGAATCATCACAAAACCGGAATTGAAACGAACAGCTAAAAACTGCCAAAGGGAAAAATAACCTAAAACAAGTTCGCAATTGACTGCAAATTTGTGAAGCGCGATATCTGTGCAAAGTCCCTATCAGAATGCCAAATCGCCAATTTGGATTCGATTGCAATTGCGGCAATGAGACAATCCGAAGATGATCGAATTGTTAATCCACGACTTCGACCTTGCTTATAAATATCTGCTGCATGAAGGTAGATATCGATTCCAAGTGGATCACAGACGCGCGGGAGAGCTAGCATACCGTCTCTAATTTTTTCTGACGAATTGCCTGGTTTTAACCCCTGAATGACTTCTTGTATCACCGGCAGGCAAGTGACAAAGAGTGTCAACTGATCAACTGAGACCTTATATTTTGGCCGTTTACTAAAAAGATCAATCCAAATTGAGGTATCTACCAAGATCATACATCAAGCTCTTTTCTTCGTCTTTTTTGGTGGTGATTTATCATCACGCATTTGATCTAAACTACCTGTCCAAGCTCCACTGCCAAACTGACTGCCAAGTTCTCTAATTTTTAGCAATCGTAACACCTCCGCCAAAGCTCGATTGACAGCTTCCGACTCGGTATTGGCATCTAGTCCCTTTTTTACTTCTCTTAAAAGCAACTCGTCTAAAATCAGATTCTTTCGCACCATAAAATAACTCCTTATGCGCACAATATGTACATATTATGCGCATGACGTTTCTATGTCAAAAGCTTTTCCAGAAGAAAATTTCGTAATCCAAGTCTTGCCCGATCACTTCAGAGTTCCGACAACACAAACCGACTATACGAGGAAGACTTGAAACTAACAGCGAATCGAGATTACTTGACGTAGGTGGGCTATAATCGCTAGAAACACTAATAATTTTGGATGTTTAAAGATCCTCCCGGTACCAATTCCTAGAATCATCAAACTGCGAATGACCGATCATCAAAACCATAAATGTTTATGCAAAGGAGAATCAAGAGTACTGGATCCCGTTGGCCCACAAAAAGAGTGTCGCTTAGGACCTGATTTGAGATGACAAGTGATCGGGATTCATCTACTAACCACTGTCTATGAGTCGACTTAACTTTAAATTGCATAAGACTGCCACTGGCTCTGCTGCCCGTGCAACAACATTCAAGACACTTCATAATGAGGTCCTGACGCCAACGTTCATGCCGGTTGGAACCCACGCAGCTGTTCGTGGCCAACGTCGAGAAGATCTATTAGAAGCCGGAGCGCAGGTACTCCTAGCAAATACCTATCATCTACTACTGCGGCCAGGAGTTGAAATCTTTCAAAAGTTCAAGGGCATTCATGGTTTTATGAATTGGCCGCGCTCCGTCTTAACAGATAGCGGCGGCTTTCAAATTTTTTGTTTACCCAATAGCCGTGTCATGAAAGAAGAAGGAGCATTCTTTAAAAGCTACGTCGACAACTCGACTATCTGCTTGAGTCCAGAGAAGAGCATCGAAACACAAAAATTTATCGGCAGCGACATTATGATGGTGCTTGATCAATGTGTGCCATCAACTGTAGATCGTTCGATCGCAAAAGATGCCATGGAATTAACACATCGATGGGCTTTGCGAAGCCTCGCAGCACGAGGCGACTCTCCTCAAAGCCTTTTTGGAATCGTGCAGGGAGCATGCTATACCGATTTAAGAATCGAAAGTGCTAAAGTCATTACCGACATGCCTTTTGATGGCTATGCGATTGGTGGGCTTGCCGTTGGTGAGTCCATGAACGAACGACAAGATTGCACATCCATTGTGACGGAACATTTGCCTGTCGATCGTCCACGGTATCTTATGGGAGTAGGAACAACACTTGATCTTTTAGAAGCCGTGCATCGCGGCGTCGATATGTTTGATTGCATCCTTCCTACCAGTATGGCTCAGCAAGGCAAAGCATTTACAAGTTTGGGAAGGCGGGATCTCAGACGTGGAATTTACAAGGATATGGATGAGCCCTTAGACCCTACGTGCCATTGCTATACTTGTAAAACCTACTCTCTAGCCTATCTGTATCACATTAACCGAGTTCATGAGAGCCAGGCCTGGCAGTTGATTGGCATTCACAATGTTCATTTTTATATGAACCTCATGCGTACGATGCGTAATCATATCTTGGAAGATACTTGGCTGCCGTTTTACAACGAACAAAAGCATATCTTAGACGCTCGGGATTCCTACGGACCCAAATCCACGCGTTTTGCAAAAGTAGAACGTGAAAAAAATCGCCTTTCGTTAGGTCGCTATGAAATTGTGACTAGTTCGGAGACGTCTAGAATCAAAGACACCATTTCCGGAGAAGTCATGCACTCTGTTTGTGATCCACAAGTTGAGTCACAGGAGCTTTATGTTAAGCAATCGAATTTAGTTGATCTCATCTCTGGACGTATGAATATCGAAGACTCGAGTGGATCAAGTTTAAGTGAAATCGTCCTCTGGGATGTAGGACTCGGTTCTGCCTCCAACGCCATGGCCGCGGTTCGGGCCGTGGAAGAGTTACCCGTGGAAAATCGCTCAAGAAAACTGGTTATGGTAAGTTTTGAAAATGATTTAGATTCATTGAAGCTAACGTTGAAATTTCCGTCGCGGTTTCCTCATGTGAGGCATCCTGCTCCCCATGCATTAATCAAGAATGGTAAGTGGTCTAGTTCCTGCGGTTCCATCGAATGGATACTGATTGAAGGTGATTTTTTGCAACATTTTGCAAAAGCTCCAAAACCTAACATCGTTTTCTATGATCCTTTCTCCTACAAAACTGACTCGCTACTTTGGGGACACTCAACATTCACTGAAATTACGAAACATATTGATCTAAGCCCTGCCGTTTTGTTGACCTATACCTATTCGACCGCGGCCCGCGCAGCGATGCTCGCATCAGGTTTGTATGTTGGTAAAGGCATTGGCACCGGACCGAAAGCAGAAACGACGATCGCTTATACTCAATCAGCTGTGAAGCAACTTAGGCCCACGCATTTGGTTGATCGAGATTGGCTTGAGAAATGGCGTCGAAGCGATGCTAAGATCCCGCAATACTCTAGTGAATCCGATTCAAAGATCATGGAATTGATTGAGAGTCATCCCCAGTTTCACAACAGATTTTCGTTGAACGGCATGTCTTGAATTTTTAAAAAAAACATTTGCACTCAGATCAAGGGCCTTAACGAATTTTTTTATCGCGCAAGCTCAACTTTGCGAATTCCGGCCTGTAACAGACTCTTGGATAAAAATCGAATCGGAACTATCAAATAGCCGCCTCTATCACGTGCAATCGTCCTGCTTAGGCATTATTCAATAGTTCCGAAGAAAATAGTCTTACATCTTATTTCTGGAAGACAACATGACTCGTTCATAAATTCTATTGTCAATCTGAGCTGAAAAATCGATCTCACCCGCTCCAATAGTCAGTAGTACTGGTTTTTCTAAACTAGATCCTATTGGTTGAAACTGGCTATGGATTTTAAACGTCACTGCTTCAAGTGCTGTCACAGACCCTGAAAAACCTGCAGGCACTTTGAAAACTTCTTGCTTCCTTGAAAGAAATAGCTTTGCAACTTCGAAATTACTCGTTCCAAAATTTTGGCTTGAAGGACTGGGCTTAGAATCCAATCTTAAATATCCCAATAAAGTAAAAATCTGATGAGAGTGATCTGATGGAGACCACTGGAATACTTTAAATCCACGTTGATGCCGCGCAAACCGCAAGCATCGACCCAGACCAATACGCATCAAGAAAAACTGAGCAGCTGCATGGTCCCTATCCGTGTTAAAACAATACATAAATGAATTGACCGGTTCATCGCCATTAGCAAAGAATTTACTGATCAAAAACGAGGGCGAATAGCCTTTTTCGTACCTAGGGGCACCATCAGCTCTTAAAATAGTTTCCACAAATCTTTCATCCATTAAACCTTCAACACCGCTATGGCCTTCTACATATCGACTCGTATGTCCGACTCCATAAATATGCCCAATCTCATGGGTCAAAACTAAATTCAATAGATTCCCACTCCCAAGAGTCCAAGCATTATCCACCACGCCGTCAAGTTTAAATGCATTGGCGCCCCGATCCATTGCAACATAAACAAAACCTCTGCCTCTCAGATGAACCTCGTCATATTCGGTTCGAATGGTCAATGCCGCAAAATTTTTATAGGTTCTCAACTCTTTTCGCTGACCGTCCGTGAGGAAGCCAAACTGAAACGTGATATCTTCCATACCATCACACGGATTCAAAACAAATCTTTTAGGACCTACACTAATTCCTTGGTTGTCATTTAAACGGTACTTTTGAAAAGGCTTTGCTAAAGCAATTCTCTCTCGCCAAAAACTAATGGCGTCTTGAATCGAATGATCTAGTTTTTCCATATCTTGAATAGGAAAATCATCCGAGGTCTTGATGCAGTAGGCAACAGCATTCGTATTACTTAGATACCAGGGATTATTTCCATCTCGAATCAACTCACCGCCACCACTGTGCCATCCAGCCAGCAAAACAGAACTCTTCAAAGCAACCAATAAAGGACCGAATATCGTAAAACCTTTCTTCATAAAACCCCCCAGATTGTAGTGATAACATTATCCCGTCAGTTTTCGCGAAAATTACGAGGTCAAAAAAAGATTAGCAAAACAACCCTTTTTGTTATAGTTATTCTTACAACAACTATTAACTAAAAGTTTAAGTAGAATTGAAACATTATGAATATTTTTAGACAGACCGACTACAGAAAAGCGATTAAGGGCTACCTCCTAAATCTAAAGAAGATTCAGGGCACAAACATCTCTTTTTCATCCTTAGCAAAAATCATGAAGGTTCAACACACATACCTTTCGACGGTACTTGCAGGCAATGGCCATTTAAATGCCGATCAAGTGTTTGCAGCCTGCCAATATTTAAATCTATCCTTGGCAGAATCAGAATTTTTGCAGGGCCTCCATGAGTTCAATCGATCAGTGTTTGCTGCACGGCGCACCCATTTAAAGGCAAAACTTGACGATATCATCGCACAGAATCTAACCACCAGGTCTCATGTTGGGTCTCCAGAAATCAAAGTAGAGCCCTCCAGTGCCATGACTGAATTCTACCTTGATCCAAATGCGATATTTGTACATATGTTTTTGACCGTTGAACATTATCGACGTCACCCTGATAAAATACGAGATATTCTTCGCTTGTCTAAATCAGGACTGGAGACCGCACTCAGGAAATGTGAACAAGCCCGTCTTATCGCGAGATCTGTTGATGGAATTGAAGTGTTAACAGACGATATACATCTTGGAGCGACCTCATCGCTTCTGCATTCTTTTCAGATGGCCTTGAGAATGAAGTCCATGGAATTTCTGACTCGCCCTCTCGAACCGCAAGATTATTCGCTTTCGGTACTCTACTCAGCGTCAATAGAATCACAAATCGAGATTAAAGAAAAATTTTTGCAGTTCTTAAAATGGGTGCAGACAAGAACCCAAAGCGAACCGCCAAACGCGGTGTTTCAGATGAACTTTGACCTCTTAAAATGGAGTCGATGATTCATTTCCAGTTTGTTTAAAGGCACATTGTTTTTCTCCAAGATCCAATCGATGACAAGCGTCACCAAACTGTGACAGCAAATCCAAGAAATTTTTAATCTTGGTCAGCAGAATCCCCATTTAATTGATGGGTGCAGATTGGCACTAAACATGCATTAAACATGCATTACATCAAATCTATATAATGTGAGGGACGATGAAACTGGTAAGAATATATAGCGTCCTCGTAGGTGTGCTCTTTCAGTCCTGTGTTCACAATGTTCATAGTTTGAATGTAAATGATGAGACTCAATCCCAAATTAAACAATCGATTGAGACCCACTGCAAAAAAGATTCTTGCAGTCTTCAAAAATGTTGGGAGGAAGAGCCCGATCTCTATGCCTGCAGAGTGGAATTTTCACTAAGTTCCGATTATGAACGTTCGAATATTTTGACGAAAATTGTTGATGACCTGGAAGAAAAAGGGATTGATTCTGGGTTTTGCGCTTCCGATACAGTGCCCGCGGGTGCTGCGAGGTTTGCAGGGCAAATGGCAGGAGCAATATTGGCTGAGCTCTTAGTAGCTGTTGTTTCAGGAGGGCGAGCCGGAGGAAATAATCCTTTTATTCACGGTGGCTCTCATGAAAACAGCGTTGCAATCAACACCAAACACACTGATGTTTGCGATACAGAGCCCGTGCTTCAAGGAAAACAACGCGACCAAGCAGAGTTCTAATGCGAGCTTTTCGACCTTAGGTTTTGCAAATGCAAGACCAGATCCGTCATAGGGACACCAGGATCCTTTTCGGAAAATAGCTTCCTAACAGCTTATACCAATTATGTTACGACCAAATAGATTTTGCACTGATGTTGAACCTCTCAAGAAATTTCTTGAGACGGTCAGCATCATTACTGATTTTCTTACGCTGGCGACTAACTGCAAAGAGACGTCGCCCAGCATCAGACAGCGATTTGGATTCAAAACACACTCTAATAACCTGTTCGAGCTGCAGGCGGTCAAACTCATCAATGTTTTCCAGGTCGGCCTGCGAAAGTACGCCGTATAGTTCACCATTAGATGATTTTTGCACGCCCTTTTTCCATGCCTTATTTAGACGATCAATCTCTCCTTCAACTACAGGTGTATCGATACACCCGCTAGGCGCAAGTGTTGCCATTCGGGTAATTGCAGCGGTTAGGTCTCGAAAATTGGCTGGCCAAGGAGCTGATTCTGCGAACTTTAGAAATTTTTGTTTTGATTCGGAATTAAACCGAATCGTTTGTCCTGTGCGCTGTTCATATTTATGGATCTCAAAATCTAAATTTGGCGCTAAGTCTTCAATGCGATCTTTGAGTCCCGGTAGATCGAAAGACCAAAGATTTATTCGCGCCAAAAGATCTTCTCGAAAAGTGCCGTTTCGCACATCTTGCCAAAGGTCTCTGTTTGTTCCTGCAATCAGTTGAAAGTCACTATTTTCTTGTTTGTCAGAGCCCAAAGGGAAAAATGACTTCTCTTCGATTGCACGCAATAGCATAGCCTGCTCGTCGAGCCCCATCTCACCAATCTCATCAAGAAATAGCAAGCCTTTATGGGCTGCCTTTAAAAGGCCTTGCCTTGCATTCTGCGCTCCAGTGAACGCCCCACGCACGTGACCAAAGAGTGCCGAGATGGCGTTATCGCCGCGAAGTGTTGCGCAATTAACTTCAACCAGTGCGCCTGAAATCTGGTGCTTACTCTTTTTTAGTTCATATATTTTCTTAGCAAGCATAGACTTGCCGGCCCCCGTGGGACCGGTCAGAAGTATGCTATCTTCGCAGACACTCGCGACCTGCTCTATCTCACTGATCATGGCATTAAAGCGTAGATTTTTAGTTTGAATTCCAGATTTTAGGAACTCGGTCCCTACGCGCTTTTCTTCGTGAAATCTTGATGCAAGTTTGTCATATCGAGAAAGATCTAGATCGATGATTTGATAAGTGCCATTTGGCTCACTGGGCTTCGCCCCGTGCTTAGGATTGCTTTGAATCAGCTTTGCAGGCAAACGACGTGACTCGCACAAAAGATAAAGGCATATCTGAAACACGTGTGTACCAGTTGTGATGTTTGCAAAATAGCTTTCGTCGTCTGTCTCAAATTTGTAGGCACCGAAAAATTCATAGAGACGAGAGTAGACTTCCTCAAAGTCCCAGGGATCTCTGAACCCAACTTGATGCAGTGTAACTTTAGTTTCAGGAGAAACCGTTTCAATATCTGATTTGATTAAGTCAGCTAGTTTCTTTGAGTTGCGATCATAAAGAAGTTCAAAGCGTCTAAACACAATGTCTTCTTGTTGGCACAAAGCCACAGTTGGTCGCCACCGACTCCATCGGTCTGCAGATTTTCCGACATCGAGTGTAGATCCGACATAGCCAAAAATAATGTTTGGTTTACGCACATGAAATCCAAAGTTAAGTGAGTTAACAGTTTATAATATAATATAGTTACTTATATTTTAAAATACAAATGTTTGGGAACCCTTTCATGGTTATAATAAAAAAATGATATATTACAGATAGTTACACGAAACAAATGCAAGCAAACTATTTGGCATAGCATCTGCAGAGTATCTGGCATAACTATATGAGCAGAGGAGTCTAATATGACTGAGAAGTTAAGAAACCATAACATTTATCAAACGGAAAAAGGCGGCGTCGTAAAAGCCTGGACCAACGGAGTCCCATTTGAAGATAGCGCAAAGGCGCAGGTCGATAATATTGCAAACTTGCCCTTTATCCATAAGTGGGTATCGATCATGCCAGACGTTCACAAGGGAATTGGAGCAACTATTGGAAGCGTCATTCCCACTGTCGGAGCAGTGATTCCTGCAGCGGTTGGTGTCGATATTGGATGCGGAATGATGGCACAGAAGACATCCCTAACCGCCAGTGATCTTCCAGATAACCTCTTCAAAATCCGAAACGATATTGAACGGGCTGTGCCGCACGGCATGTCTAAAGGCAAACGTGATAAGGGATCATGGCATGACCCGCCTGAACTTGTCATTCAAAGATGGACCGAGCTTTCGATGGACTTTGATGCTATTTGTGAAAAGCACCCTCGTTTTATCAAAACGAATAATATGAACCATCTAGGTACTCTCGGAACAGGAAATCACTTCATCGAACTATGCTTAGACGAAGAAGACTTTGTATGGATTATGCTTCATAGCGGTTCGCGGGGTGTTGGTAACTGCATTGGAAATTATTTTATATCACTGGCAAAAAAAGACATGGAACGCTGGATGATTCACCTGCCAGATAGTAACTTGGCCTACTTCCCTGAAGGTTCAGAGCATTTTGCTGATTACTGCCAAGCAGTAGGCTGGGCGCAAAAATTTGCCTCTACAAACAGAGAGATCATGATGGCAAATGTGATTAGATCACTTAAGCTTGGCAAACAGATTCCGGATTTCACGCTTCTAGAGACTGCTGTGAACTGTCACCACAACTATGTCGCCAGAGAGAATCACTTCGGAAAGAATATTTTGTTGACAAGAAAGGGTGCCGTAAAAGCTGGTGAAGGTGATCTTGGCATTATCCCTGGAAGTATGGGTGCCCGTTCATTTATTGTTCGAGGCAAAGGTAATGCTGATAGTTTTCATAGCTGTAGTCACGGTGCGGGACGCGTCATGTCAAGAACAGAAGCCTTCAAACGTTATACTGTAGAAGATCATTTGGAAGCGACCAAAGGTGTCGAATGCAGGAAAGATAAGTCCGTCATCGACGAAACACCTGCAGCATACAAAGACATTGATGCTGTTATGAAGGCACAAAGCGAGTTGGTGGATATTGTTCATACATTAAAACAAGTTGTGTGCGTGAAGGGATAAATTTTGGATTCAACTATTTATATTGATGGTTCGATGGGAGAGGGCGGAGGACAGATCTTACGTAGCGCACTTGCGCTCTCTTCCATCACGGGTAAAGCTTTTGTGATTGACCGCATTAGGGCAAAGCGACCGCGTCCAGGTCTGTTACGTCAACATTTTTGCGGTGTGCAAGGTGCAGCAGCAATATGCGATGCGAAGGTTGAAGGTTTGGAACTTGGCTCTACAAGATTAAGCTATTCTCCAGGCAAAATCAAAGGTGGTCAGTACCACTTACCAATCGGTTCAGCTGGCAGCACGAGTCTAGTTTTGCAAACAATTCTGTTGCCACTCATTGTAGCCAAAGTCGAAGCTGAAGTATGGATCGAAGGTGGAACACATAATCCATTTTCTCCTCCATTTGAATTTTTACAGAAATGTTATTTACCTATTTTGAAACGAATGGGCGCTGATGTGGAATTGAAAATGGAACGTGCTGGATTCTATCCAGCTGGCGGTGGGTCCATTCGCTGCGTGATTAAACTTACAGGGGGATTGAAATCTTTGGATTTATGCTCGAGGGGAGCATTAGTCGATGTCACAGCCCAAATTTTAGCTTGTCAACTACCACTCCATGTAACCTCAAGGGAGAAAGCTCAATTGCTTTTAGACCTGAATACTTCGGAAGACAAAGTGACTATCAGAGATGTCGGTAACGATTTTGGCTCTGGCAACATCGTTTATGTCAATGTTGAGCATGAGCATGTCACTGAAGTATTTTCGGTTCTAGGAGAACGTGGAAAATCAGCTGAGAAAGTTGCTAAAGAGGCGGTCGACGAGGCCAAAGACTATCTGAAATTTAAAGGTGCCGTTGGAGAACACCTTGCGGATCAACTTCTGCTACCAATGGCGCTTGCAGGAGGCGGTTCATTTACATGCACTAAGCTGTCTTCTCATTTTCTTACAAATATCGAAGTCATTAAGATGTTCTTAGATGTGCAAGTACATGTTTCGGAAAATACCGAAAGCGGCTGTCATTTGGTGACTGTATTCTTTTAGCGGAGCAAACGACGATATTTCCCATGCATTGAAGACGCTCCGCGAGAAAAAATCTTAATGCAAAACTAATTTTTATCGCAGAATGCGGTTTAAACGTCCCGTCTAAGACCTGCCGAAATCTTAGAATAGACACCCTCATTTTTTTGGGCTCACCGATCAACGCAAAACAATCTTGCAATTCCTGCTTTCCTTTCATATAACTAATTGACTTTTAAGTTAAAAACATGTACTTTAATTTTACATGCTTTTTTAAAGAGGTCATATGTATAACCGATTAATTAAACTTCCACAACATCCAACCAAGAGTTTTTATCTATGGGGCCCAAGACAAGTCGGTAAGTCCTTTGAGCTGCGGCGACGATACCCTGATGCCACAACGATCAATCTTCTTAAAAGCGATGAGTTTGCCGATTATCAATCTAAACCGCAGCTCTTAAGAGAACGCGCCATTCAAAATAAATGGAAGTTTGTCATTATAGATGAAATTCAAAAGGTGCCTCAATTGCTAGATGAGGTGCATTACCTCATTGAGGAATATCAAATTGTCTTTGCTTTATGTGGATCAAGCGCTCGCAAATTGAAATCGAGTCATGCTAATCTTTTGGGGGGAAGAGCTCTACGCTTTGAAATGAATGGACTTGTGTCCGTAGAATTAGGTGATGAATTTAATTTAAGTAAATTATTGCAACGAGGATACATCCCTTCCCTGTACGATAGTGATCAATTCCGACTGCTGCAGAAATCATACTGCGCAGACTATTTGAAAGAAGAAGTTTTTGCGGAAGGCCTCGTAAGAAAATTAGCGCCATTTAGCCGTTTCCTAGAAATTTCAGCTTTGGGAGATACTGAAGTTGTCAGCTACGAAACAATAGCACGCGACTGTGGCATTTCCTCGCCCACCGTTAAATCCTATTACTCAATACTAGCAGATACTCTTATTGGCAGGTATTTACCTAGCTATAGTTATCGACCAAAACGTAGAATTACGCTATCTCCGAAATTTTATTACTTCGACGTTGGAATCGTAAATTATTTGGCTCAACGAGGTGACGTACTTCCAAAATCTGAGGCCTACGGAAAAGCCTTTGAGAATTGGGTTCACCACGAAATTGTTAGTTGGATTGAATACCACCAACGCACAGAAACACTGAGTTACTGGCAACTATCGCATGGCATTGAAGTAGATTTCATAATTGGCCATATGCTCTGTGCTATAGAAGCAAAGGCTACTGATCGAGTTAGAAGTGACCATCTGAAGGGGTTGCGTGAATTGAGCGAAGATCATCCAGAGGTTAAACGCCGAATGATCGTCTCGCTAGAGCCGATCTCGCGGAGAACTGAAGACGGTATTGAGATTGTAAGTGTTTCAGATTTTCTGCGTGCACTTTGGGAAGATAAAATAATTTAATCCGCCATACACAATGGTATTGCATGAGATGAAACATGACCACCATGTATAAATTCTTCGGAGCCTGCTGAATTGGCATCCAAGATTTTAGAGTATGTTTAAAAGGCAGCGGAAATCGCTGATTGGTAATAAAATTCCTAAACTAATTTGCCACGCATTGACGTCACACGGCCAGCAGAACGCTCTAACATCACTCGAAATGATGGACTCTTGGCGGACTCTCTGCGCAAAGCATGTAGCGCTGCATAACATCGATCTAAATGTCGGCAAACGAGCAATGCATCACAGCCAGCTGCAACACATTCTATCAATATCTCCTGCCAATCAATCAAGTCTTGCGGTAACGCTCCCATATTGAGATCGTCACTCACAACGACTCCCTGAAATCCTATTCGTCCTCTGAGCCAGTCTTCAATAATAATCGAAGATCGACTTGCTTCCTTTTCGCAAAGTGCAGGAAAGATAGAGTGCGAAATCATAATCATTGGGCATGAGAGATACATCTCACGAAAAGGCATCATTTCACGGTGCCAAAGTGTTTGAAGGCTGACATCGATCTCGGCAGTTCCTAAATGTGTATCAACTTTGGCATCGCCCTGACCGGGAAAATGTTTTAAGCAGCCCAAAACCCCCGCTCCTTGCATCCCTGTTAAAAATGCATGGGCCCGCGGTGTAATCTGCCATGACTCTGTACCAAATGTTCTGTCGCCGATCGCATGATTCGTGGGCTCGGTTAGAATATCTAAAACTGGAGCAAAGTTAACATTGATTCCTATGCGGCTAAGTTCGACCCCCACAGCGCGGCCGTATTCCAACAGGACACAGATAGAATCTAGGTCGACCTTTCCATCAGCAATCTTGAGAGCAGGCCCCAAATTCGGAAAAGGGCTTGGCAGGCGTGAAACGCGGCCCCCTTCTTGATCTACCGCGATCACCAACCTGGGATCACCCGGGGGTCTGGTGGCTTGGAGAGCATCATTTAACTGTGCTACATCCGGATATCGATCTTGTGGAATATTACGCCTAAAAAGCGTTACCCCAGCTGGAGATTCTTCTTTAAAGAATCTCTCCTCAGCTGGGGTTAAGCTTAAACCTTCAACGGCCGCAATCAATACGGCGCTAGCAGCATCTTTCATAGAAAAAACTACTCGTCGATAATCTGCAAATTATATCGCTTATTTAATTTGGCTGCTGCACAGCTCAAAATGGTTCTAATGGCGTCTGCAGTGCGGCCTTGGCGACCAATCACCTTGCCAATATCTTCCTTAGCAACTTTCAATTCAATAATAGTTGTCTGGCTTCCAGAGATTTCAGTCACTTCAATGCGACCAATATCATCCACTAAAGCTCTTGCAACAAACTCTACCAACTCTTTCATCGACTGTTCTTGCGTCATTAACTCACCTTCCATACAGATTCAGATAGTTCAATAGCATTACGACAACTTACACCGACAATCACATAAAAAACCAAAGACAAACTAAAACTTTAAATTCATGAAATCAATTCGTGGACGAATTAAATCACAAAGTCTATTTTATATGAATATTACAATATTGCAAAGGAACCATCACATGGCAGAAGTCGAAAAAACAGAAATATTTAAGGGTGACCTTCAAAAAGTCTATAAAGCAATCAGTAAATTCGAAGAATATCCCAAGTATCTACCTGGCGTTACCGGAATTAAGGTCGCGAAATCGCCTAATCCTAAAGCAAAGTGCCTGGTGACGTACGAG
>JAPLFV010000105.1:0-3640 GCA_026390495.1 Pseudomonadota bacterium
TATTAGAAGACAAGTCTTGGGATGTCCTTGGAGGAGCTGCGAATGTAGCAGCAAATATTGCCGATTTTGGGGGCTCCGTCTTCTTGGCAGGACGAATAGGCAATGATGATGTTGGTCTCAAGTTACTAAAGTTGTGTGGAAGTCGAAAGATTGACTGTCGCGCCGTCGTCAAATCAGACAAATGTCCTACGATTAAGAAATTAAGGGTGATGGCAGGATATCAGCAAGTTGTACGCATTGACTCCGAGTCCGTAACAAATTTGGATTCTGATCACGAGGATGCCATTCTCACTGCATTCGAATTTTTTGCTAAAGAATCTGGACATAAATCGTTTGTTATTAGTGATTATGCAAAAGGTGTATGTAGTCAATCTATGCTCTCGAAAATCATTTCATTGTCGCAAAAGCACAACATACCAGTCGTTACTGATCCAAAGAATGTTGATTTAAAGAGGTATGCGGGGTCGACCATTATTAAACCAAATTTAACCGATGGACGTGCCTTGTTTAAACATTTGCACCCTGATAAGGCGTTGAGTGACACAAAACTGGAGCCTGGGCAAATCTGCAAAGCCTTGGTCGATACTGGCTATCCTCGAAATATCGTTTTGTCGTTATCTGAAAAGGGTGTTTTGGGAGTTGGAGTCGATTTTGAAAATGGAGAAATTTCTTTTTCAAGTACAGTGCATCAAGTAGCAGATGTTAGTGGTGCCGGCGATACAATGGTGTCTTTTTTAGCAATGGGACTTGCAGCCCGTTTGCCAATTGAGCGTGTATTGCAGTTAGCGAATATAGCAAGCGGTATAGTTTGTACCAAACTTGGAACGGCCACTTTAAATGCAAGTGAGTTTTTAGAGTCATTTAAGGCGCAAACGGAAGAAACAGCTCCTGAGAAGGTCCTTAAGCCTCATGAGTTGGCAGATTTATTGGAGCAGGCTCGTTCATCAAATATGAAAATAGTTTTTACAAATGGTTGTTTTGATTTACTTCACATAGGTCACATTGAAATTTTGCAGCGCTCTAAAAGTTTTGGAGATATTTTGGTTGTCGCGCTGAATAGTGACAAAAGCGTCCGGAATCTTAAAGGGCCATCTCGACCTATTCAAACCGAACACGATCGACAAAAAATAATGGCGTCCTTGGCTTGCGTTGACTATGTGACTTTGTTTGAGGACGAAACCCCTTTAAATCTCATAAAATTATTTAAGCCGCACGTTTTGGTTAAGGGTGGAGATTATACGGAAGATACGATTGTTGGTGCAAAAGAGGTTAAAAGCTGGGGCGGGAAAATAGAAATTGTCTCGCTCGTCGAGGGTAAGAGCACTTCTAAAATAGTTGAAAAATCGAAAATTAATTAATTCTAACCTTGTATGGAGTCGTTATGTCGGAAGCTCAGATAGAAGTTGGTATCGCTCGTATTTATGTAAAGGATTTTTCATTTGAGTCGCCAAAAGCACCTCAGGTGTTTCAGAGTTCTGTACAGCCTGAATTGAAAATTCAGGTAAATGTGACACCAAAGAATATTGGGGAAACCTTTTATGAAGTTTGTCTAAATTTATTGATTGAAGCAGAAAGTAATAAAGAAACCTACTTTTTGATCGAGATTGAGCAATGTGGAGTTTTTGACATTAAAAATGCAAGTCAGCAGCAGCTGGATCATATTTTGACTGTGTTTGCTCCTACGACGCTCTTTCCATATGCTAGGGCGAATATAGATCAAGCCTTGCTTCAGGGCTCATTGCCGCCTTTGGCATTGACTCCGATAAATTTTGAAGCGATGCGCCAACAAAGAGCTGTGAAACCTGAACAAACTATGTAACGAGACCAAAGGTATTATTGATAATGCATCTACCTTTGCTCATTAGCGATTTGGCTTATCTACTTGGAGTGGCGACTGCAGTCACCCTAGTATTTAGGCTATTCAAATTGCCTGTAGTCTTGGGCTATATCGTTGCCGGTTACATTGTTGGACCTCATTTTCCTGGTCCCAGTATTGGCGACCCAGCAAGTATTCAAGTATGGGCCGAATTGGGTGTCATTTTTCTAATGTTCTCACTTGGTCTTGAGTTTAGTTTTAGGAAGCTGGCAGCTATTGGCTTCGCGGCAGCAGTTTCTGGTGTGCTTCAGGTGTCCATTATGTTTGCGTTGGGTTATCTGTCAGCAAAGTTACTGGGCTGGAGTGAAATTGGCGGACTATTTCTGGGTAGTATGGTCTCGATTTCATCGACAATGATCATTATTAAAGTGTTTGAAGAGCTTGATTTGCGCCGGCAAAAATTTGCGTCAATGGTTTTCGGAATTTTGATCGTGGAAGATTTGGTGGCCATTATTATTCTGGCGTCGTTGTCGACTTTTGGATCTAAAAACTCTATGAGTGGATGGATGCTGCTTCAGTCTTTGGGCCAGTTATTTTTAGTCATAGGTTCCTGGTTTATCATTGGCATGTTTGTCGTTCCTCGCGTTATGCGATCTGTAGGCCGACACAAATCAAATGAGTTGCTGGTCATAACTAGTACTGCTCTTTGTCTTGGCCTAGTCTGTGTCGCTGCAAAATTTGAGTATTCAGTTGCATTGGGAGCCTTTTTAATGGGTTCCATCATTGCAGAGACGGCAGATGTGAAGCGGATCGAGACTTTGATTGAGCCTTTGCGAGATATTTTCGGCGCAATTTTCTTTGTATCCATTGGAATGTTGATTGATCCGGGAATTATTGGGGGCGAATGGTTTGCTATTTTAGTGATTTCCCTTTTGATTATTTTTGGGAAGATTTTTGCAGGCTATTTAGGGTCATTTTTGACCGGACAAAGAATTGAAGACGCGACAAAAATTGCAACTAGTAAGGCCCAAATCGGTGAGTTTTCGTTCATTATTGCTAATTTAGGTCTAACACTAAAAGTGTTGGATGCAAAAGTTTTTCCAATTATTGTTTCGGCATCACTTATAACAACTTTTGTATCTCCCTTTTTGATAAAGAATGCATTTCATGTAAGTCGTATCATTTTTTTGTACACCCCCCTTCGTGTCGAGGCTGCCTATAATCGCTATTGTTTGTGGTTTGCTTCTCAAACAACTGGATCTGTTAGATCAAAACTCGCGTTTCGCGAGTTTCGAAGGTGGTTATCGTGTTCTATTGTCGTGATTGCAGTTTATGAAAGTGTGGCAAATGTTTTTATTGATAACTTTCAAAGAATTTTTGGAGTGTCAGGAAATTATTTTGCTTGGCTGTTTGCATTTTTAATATCGATGCCGTTTTTGTGGGCTATGGTTTTTCCGCCAAGACGAATTTTTGTCCGGCACAAAAGGCGCACCGGTAGACGCATTTCTATTGTTGGGTCTATCCTAACGATACTGTTGATTGGATTTTTGAGTCGCGAATTTTTATCATTCTTGCAAGCGCTTGCTCTGGCTGGTTTTTGTTTTATATTGATCTATTTAGGATTCCGTAAACATTTGGAAGCTCGATATCGTTGGTTTGAAGGCCAATTTTTGGCTGGTTTTTCTGATGTTTCTGATAAGCATTGAGCAATCTGGAGAAACAAAAAAATTCGCTTTGAACGAGCCTTGACCTTGGGTCTACTTGATTTTTTTTATTATAGAGACGATCCAAATCACACTGATTATCACCACAAAACCAATAATT
>JAPLFV010000105.1:3689-4696 GCA_026390495.1 Pseudomonadota bacterium
AAGATATTTTTGGTTTTTTCATTTTTATCATGTGGATTTGGAATTGTTTCAGATATTTCCTTACTGCTCCAGGAGCCAGATTTCAATGAAATTGCTTCCTGGGCGACATCAGTGTAATTCTTTAGGAATCGATCTGTTTCGTAAGTGGGATATGGCAGCTTAGGTGAGCCAATGGATATGGATAGCTTGTCCGTTGACTCTGGAATTAGATATAGAAAAGTTTTAGCAGCAGTGCTTGTGATTGATTTGAGAACAAGGTCTGGATTACTTCCTTTCTCAATCTTCAACCGAAGACCTGTGGCGTCCTTGGGGCGGCTGCCGATTTGTAAGCGAAGTTCACTTTGTGTTGTGTTGGGGATTCTATAAATCGTGCCAGAACCTGCCTTTGATTCTTGAGATTGACTCATTGTCCAATATGCGCTGACGTTTCTATGAAAATAATGATTTGCGACTTCAAATTGAAGGTCAATGTTTGATTCATAAAATGGATTCACTTCGACAACCTGAAAGCCCTTTTCGTCAGCTGTGGTTTTGAAAAGTATCGCCGTCGTCGATTTAAAGGATTCTCGACGCGTTGTCCTCGGATTCGTTGTCGCCGTTATTCGCTCTATCTTAAAGTTGTCAAGGCTTCTGTCGTTCACTTTGATGTTTGCGATCTTTGAATCGATCTGAATTGAAAGGCCGGCAGAAGGAAGTTTCTTTTCGACATCTGAAAGGAGAATTTTGAATTTTTGGCATTTGATATCAGGGAGATCTATGTCAGTCTTTCTTATATTTGTTTCGGCAGCGAAATCAAATATTTCTCCCACCACAATCCTTGATTCAATGCTCTCATTTAAGCATGAAATGATGGCCTCTTTGACGAAGTTTTCACCTTTAATGTCAAAATGGAGACGATTTAAATGTTCTAGATTTATATCGGGCATTGAAACAATAAATTCCCACTGCTGGTTTTTCTTGGCAAATTTATTGATTACCAACTCATAAGTCTTGGAGGGCTCTTGGTC
>JAPLFV010000286.1 GCA_026390495.1 Pseudomonadota bacterium
TTTTGCTATACTATTGATTATTCACAATGGTGTTACATATCTTCCAATGTTTCAGTTCGGTGGAAGCGTTGGAAATACTGATTTGCAGAATTGCATCATCAGATCTCAAAGATACTTGTACGACTTAAAGAATCCAAACCTAGTCTTTATTGGCTCCTCCCTCACCGCACGGATCAGGACCAAGCTACTACCAGGAAGTGTTTTCAACCTAGCTTATCCTTGCCTGTCCGGCATGACAGGCCTTTCAATAGTAGAAAAGAAAACCGAAGCCCCAAAAGTGCTGGTCATACAGCTTAACCAGATGCTTAATCTCGATCCTCTGTTGATTGATGATGTGCTGAGCCCAGCATCCTATATACCTAAAAAATACCTGCGGGCCTTGAGACAGGAGTTTAGGCCTACTTCGATTCTTCGATTCATATTCGGATCCTTGACCGGATCCAAGGGTCAGTTAGACGATTGGTACTTACCTCAAAAAATCGACCTGAGTTCGGGCGAGCCATTAAGATTGAGTCAGGAGTCGATTGCGCAGACTTACGTTGATGCCCAGTCAATGCCAAAGGTGAATTATGACATTTCTAAGGAAGTGCGATCGAGTCTCGAGCAAAATGTTCGCGAGCAATATGAATTATTTTTCTTGAAAGACGGGACTTCATACATTGATACCCCGCTCTTTTCGAAACGAGTAACGGAATTCAGACAAAAGCTGATGGACCTCAAGTCAAAGGGAACAAGAGTCTATTTTAATCAAATGCCCTTAGATAGAGCCAATGAAAACTTTGAGATTTATGTCCACTATGTAAAACGAATTCGAGATATGTTTGCTAACGAGACATTCATTTACGTTCAGTCTGAAGACTTTAGCTATACAGATGGTCTTCATTTGGACGATCGAAGTGCCGTTTTGTATACTAAAGAACTTTCTAAGCAACTCAATTTGGATCAGTAAAGCCTGTAAGGGGTCGCAACTGAGTCAATGCCAGCAGCGATCATGTTCGACAGACTCTCTATGAATGCAGAAAAAGACTTAGCATATTTGCCTGCTCAAGAGTGGAGACAATCTGTTCTCCATTCATATCAATCTTAATCAGATGTTCCACCTTCTTAAATTTTGCCAAATCGGCTGGGGTATCAACATCAAACACTAAATCAGGTCTTCGGAGCAATCCTCGAGCTTGAGGGATGCCAAATTTATATTGCTCGCGTCGATTCCAGAAAAACTTAGTGACATGCTCTTTCTCTGCAATAGTTAACTCGCACGCGCCAAGACTTTGCATAGCAGTGTTCGAAAATATTTCGGCGCCAAAGCCATCGGCATAGTTATTTCCCAATGCAGGAATATGATTGAAGGAGTAATCATATTTGCCGTCAATGTGATAATCGATCAATGTCTCAATTTCTCGGTAACAGATAAAAGGATTGTCAGCACAAATGCGAATATAATGATCCGCAGGCCAGATTTTTGAAGCCTCAACAAAGCGCGATGCAACGTCTGATTCGCTTCCAGTAAAATATTTAACACTGTTTCGGTCTGCTATCTGAGTTAACACATTATCTTTCTGCAAACTCGACGTTAGCAAGGCCAGAACAGAGATATTTTCTGCTTTTTGAAGTCTTTTTAACACCCACTCCAGAATAACGAACTCACCAATCTTTGTGATCATCTTTTCAGGAAGCCTTGTAGACCCCATTCTCGCCTGAACAAAGCAAGCAACTGTCGCGTTTCGGGGTTTCATTCTCACACCTACAGGGATAATTTGTTACACAAACAATTGCAATTGTACTTACCTTATAACATTCTTGGCAGGTTAGTATCAACTTGATCGAAGCGATCCACAAGTGACCGATGGTGGTACTGTTGAATTTTGCCAAGTTCAGGGCTCGAGCGAGAAAAAAAGCTGGGGAAGTCAACATACTTGAGTATTTTTTTGGAGCAAAGCAACGCAGAAATTGGCAAAATTCATCAGCCCCATATTTTCGATGATCTAAAAGTTAATTTTTTAAGATGATTGGGAAAAATCAGTTTTTGATTATAGACCCAGTAAAGCAGCAGGAATGACAGCAATTCCATCTTTTCTTCGATATGCAGTTGGTCCGGTATTGATGACAATTGCGTCAAGTAAATCATCACCAAGTTTTGCTTCTAACCATTTCAAATTGCGAACATCGTGATCATTAATGGAGGAACTAAGCTTTACTTCGATAGCGAGCACTTTCTGGTCCGCTCGTTCAACAATCAAATCGATTTCGTGTTGCCCTCCTTTGGTACGAAGATGCCTAATTTTTGCTTCAACTGATTGAGCCATTACTCGAACGGAAAGTGTCACTAACGACTCAAACAAGTTGCCTAAGAGTGTGCCGTCTCGCGGAATCGGCATCGAGCCACTTTTGGAATCGAGTAAGGCTTTTTCATCTAAACCTAACAGCCGAACTGCGAGAGCCGGATCTGCAAGTTGATGTTTCGGTGGTTGAGCAAGCCCACTAAGATGGTTTCTGGTTGGAACCCATGCTGGAATTGGCTCCAAGATCCACAACCTTTCAAGTATGTCTTTATACGGTTGCACGGTTGATTTTGCAGGTTTACTGCCTTCACCTCCAGTTGATGCATCACGAATCGTTTCGAATGATGCCGTCGTAGATGTGGCTGCTGCATATGCTGTCATCCAGCGCCTAAGGCCTTCGGTGTTGCGAATATTGAGCCCCTGCTCCTGAAAATCTCGATCGACAATACGAGTCAAGTATCCGTCGAGCTGAGCGCGCAGAGCCCGTCCAGAAAGATGGCGCATTCCTGGAAACCCAGACCGAACTATTTCTTCGACATATCCTACCAATCCAAAGCCGGTGTCTCCTGTAATGGATCGCCTGTCGCCTCGGATCAATTCTGCAAAACTGACTGAAGTAGTCGCAACATTACGCTCCGATAATGCAAGAGGACGCATGCGTACGGACACAATTCTACCAGCACCAGAATGCGTTGGCGGATTTGCTGGACTCGCAGACCCTGTCAGCAAAAATTGATTTGGCTTAAGATTTAAGTCAACCGATCTTCTGACAGTATCCCAGATTTCAGGCACCCGCTGCCATTCATCAAGAAGGATCGGAGGCTCCCCTTTTAGTAGGTGGTGAATATCGGCTTTAGCAATCGCTTGAGTCGCTGGGTCGTCAAGTTCACGGACGGTTTTTGTGAATCGCTTGGCTGTTTCGGTTTTTCCAACGCCTTTTGGTCCATCCAAAGAGACTGCAGCTAAGCTACCCAAGAGCTCCGCAACCTCCCCTTCAACGATTCTCTTTAAATATGCCATATATTCATCTACTTATAGTATTTACACTACTAATTTGACTATAGTTACACTACCAAAAGTTACCATGTTGCGCAACCATTGGTTTTGTCATGCGTTCGGACACTTAACTCTTAATGATACTAAGTCTGATTTTTCGCAAAATGGGAAAATTCCAGATTGTTAAGTGAATCGGAATCTAGTGACTCTGAACTGAATTTTTTCATTAAAAGTCTAAACTTCAAGTTAAGATCACTCATATTTTAAGTTTGCCATTTACCTGAAACTATTGATTTGAAAGAAGGATCAGACAAACAATTGCATTCGCTCCATTTACAGCGGAAAAAAACAAGTTGAAGGATTCAAACAGACTATAATACGCCAAATATCCGTTTATCATGCCTAGAATCGCAATTGCAAATTTCCACCAGTAACTCATATTCATCTTTCCATTCAAAACCGTCAGGAACATCTTGCCATTCATTTGGCTGAGATAATTTTTAAAAATTATAATGATTAAGACTGCCTAGACTTTCAGACGAATTTAGGTAAATTACAGTCAATCATCCATCACGATCAAGTGCATTTCTATCTAACTTATAACATTGTTTACAATCTAGCGTAAATTCAAACAATCGCTTCAATGAAACATTTAAAGGGGCACGACATTGGAAGATCTAGATTCACCGCTGCGGTACTCCCAAATTAGAGCTACCATAAAGTCGAAGCCTGCTCTTTACCGACTTTATGTCGAATATTATTTAAAATTCAAGCATGTGATTGAAAGTAGCCCAGCTTCTGGAAAAATTCTGGAACTCGGCTCTGGCGCAGGATTTATAAAAGAGATCGTTCCAGAAGTCGAAACGTCTGATGTGATTCATTATGAAGGTGTAGATGCAGTCGTCGACGCGACCAAAATGCCGTTTCAGAATCAATCTGTAAAAGCCATCTTTCTTCTTTTAGTTTTTCATCATATTCCAGATGTTGAAGCCTTTTTAAATGAGGCGACTCGATGTTTGGCACCAGGAGGTCGGATTTTGATCATCGACCAACACCACGGTTGGATAAGCCGATGGATTCTTAAACATGCTCACCACGAACCTTACGATCCAGAGGCAACCACTTGGACGTTTAAGTCAAAAGGACCTCTAACATCGGCAAACGGTGCGCTCTCTTGGATCGTCTTCCAGAGAGACTATGCGACTTTTAAGGCAAAATTTCCGGATTTAGAAAGACTGTATTATCGCCCTACCACGCCACTTAGATATTGGCTGTCAGGTGGCTTAAAGCGATGGACTATTTTGCCAAATTTAATGTTTCCGTTTTTTTCCTTCCTAGACAAAGTGCTTTGCTTGATCGCGCCAAATCTAGGATCATTTGTGGAAATTGAGCTACGTCGTAAATAATTTATTAGAAACGCTGAGAAGTCACTTCACAGAAAGCCATCGCTCTCAAATTCAGGGTGTCCACACTCACGTCTTCAAATACGCTGGCGAACAACAGAACAATGTAAACTCGTTTCACTTGACGCCTCATTTGAATTTTCATTGGTATAGAATTTCGCATTGCTTAGAATCAGTAAGTCCTTCGACAAACCATTTGATTCACAGGTTGGTAGTACGACTTTCGATGTATATAGCTTTTCGATGGTTCATTTTGCGAATCGAAGTGAACAGCAATCAGCTTGATGTCATCTTCTAGGTAAAATGGCGATCTAAAATACATGGTCTTTTCTGCGGGATCAAAACTATCGAAAATCCAAGTTACTTTGTTTTCCTTCACCAGCAGCTGAATTGAATTCTCCACGCGAATATCAGACACAAACTCAAGAGAATTATCTGATACTCGTCCGTTTAACTTGCCCTGCCTAATATTCACAAATTGGCCAATGCACTCAACGTTTTGACCATTTGGGAAGCCTTGCTCACGAATGGCGGTCTCTCTTAAATCACTGTCTGAGGAGTGACTACTTACGCTGCAACCGACAGGAAGGAGTGATGCCGCTGCAAAAACCAATGTTCGTTTAACTTGGAATAAATTCATGGAAGACCTCTTTAAAAAAGGGAGTGACATAGAGCCTCAAGACTCTCTAAACTTGGGGAACGTGGGGCCTAAAGCAAATTGTCGGCCAGCCTGCCTCAGTCACTCATAGCGCTATAATTTCAGGATGTTTTAAGTGGCCGAGGGATCAGATTGAAATGCGTCGCCGCCGGCCCAAGACAATTGTCACCAAAGGCTTACAGCCCAATGGCTCTAAGTTATCTTTTTGAAATCTATGGGCTGTGGCGCGTCAGTGTGCCCTAAAATGATGCAATTTAAGACTAATTGCCAGATTCCATGAAAAGTACGATAACAGACTATAGATTATTAATTTTCCATGTTTTGGCGACGGTAATTTCCCGTCGCCAAAAACGACTTAAAGGAACATTTCAAATGACTACAACAAACAAGAATCTTGAGCAGTGGGTTTCGGATGTAGCCCGATTGACTAAGCCAGACAAAATCCACTGGTGCACGGGCGATGAGGCCGAGAAAAAATCAATCATCGATCTTATGGTCAAAGCAGGCACTTTTATTCCCCTCAATCCAGAAACGCACCCTGGTTGCTACCTACACCGATCTGATCCTTCCGACGTCGCTCGAACCGAACACTTAACATTTGTTTGTACTAAGGACCAAGAAACCGCTGGGCCAAACAACAACTGGATGGCCCCTAACGAAGGCCACAAAAAAATTGACGCATTGTTTGATGGCTGCATGAAAGGCCGCACGTTGTATGTGATTCCATACTGCATGGGTCCAATCGACTCTCCTTTATCACGCTGCGGTGTCGAGATTACTGATAGCGCTTATGTCGTTGCGAATATGCGCATTATGACACGAATGGGTACTCCTGCTTTAAAAAGAATCGAGCGAGAAAACACCTTTGTTAAAGGCTTACACTCTACGGGTGATCTGTCTCCAGATCGTCGATTTGTGATGCACTTTCCAGAAGAACTAACAATCAAGTCTATCGGATCCGGTTACGGTGGAAACGCACTTCTTGGAAAAAAATGCCACGCTCTTCGCCTTGGATCATTTCAAGCACGAAATGAAGGCTGGCTTGCAGAACACATGCTTATTGTCGGCATAGAAAATCCAAAGGGTGAACGTCATTATGTTGCAGCGGCGTTTCCTTCCGCATGCGGCAAAACAAATCTTGCGATGCTGATTCCTCCCCAAGCCTATCGCGAGAAGGGCTGGAAGGTATTCACTGTTGGTGATGATATCGCTTGGATCCATCCTGGCAAAGACGGACGCTTATACGCAATTAACCCGGAAGCTGGATACTTTGGAGTTGCCCCAGGAACAGGAGCTAACACGAATCCCACCGCACTTAACATGTTGCACAAAAATGCAATCTTCACAAATGTTGCACTCACTAAAGATAAAAAACCTTGGTGGGAAGGGCTTTCAAAGCCAGCACCGGAAGGTCTAACTGACTGGCAAGGTCGCCCGTGGGAATCTGGAAAAGGCCCCGCTGCCCATCCTAACAGTCGGTTCACAGTATCTGCTCAGCAATGTGAGAGTTACACACCTGCAGCAGAAGACGCTCAAGGCGTTCCACTTTCTGCGATTATTTTTGGTGGTCGCCGCAAAGAGTTAGCTCCACTTGTTGTTGAGTCCGTTTCATGGAAGCACGGCGTGTTTCTCGGCGCATCTGTTGCCTCTGAAACAACTGCCGCAGCAACAGGTGCCGTTGGTGTTGTCAGGCGTGATCCTATGGCGATGCAACCGTTCTGCGGCTACAATTTTGGCGACTATTGGACTCATTGGCTTTCGATGGAAAAAACATCCTCTAAGCTTCCAAAAATATTTCACGTTAATTGGTTCCGTCAGGACAAGGCTGGCAACTACATGTGGCCCGGATTTGGCGACAACATGCGCGTACTCGAATGGATTTTGAAACGATGTGAAGGAAAAGGCGAGGCAACTAGAACTCCAATTGGATACCTTCCTACCGTAGATGCAATAGACGTAAGCGGCCTAAATATGACTCCTCAAGCTATGCGCGAACTACTCTCCATAGAAGTTCCAGCATGGAAATTAGAGTTAGATGGTCTAAATGAATATTTTGCAAAATATGGTAGCAGATTGCCAAAGGACTTAAGCGAAGAGAAGAAACGAATTCTCAATGAGTTAAATAGTTAGTCGCTGGCGCAAAACGCCAGCGACGTGTCCTGAAAGGCGAATGCCTTGAAGGATCTCAAGGCGCAAAACGCCAGCGACGTGTCCTGAAAGGCGAATGCCTTGAAGGATCTCAAGGCGCAAAACGCCAGCGACGTGTCCTGAAAGGCGAATGCCTTGAAGGATCTCAAGCGAATGCCTTGAAGGATCTCAAGGCGCAAAACGCCAGCGACGTGTTTAGACCATCCGACTGATTTTATTTTCGATCTTGAAACCCATTTCATAGGTGTATTTCTACCCTAGCGAAATGGGTTTTTTTATGGTCTCATGTAACAAGATTTTTCCGTCCAACCATTTTTTTAATGGAGCCTATTAATGAGCTTTAATGCACTTTCTTTTATACCATCCACCAGCTCGTCTAAAGTTGTATTGCTTGCTGCTATCGGCACCTTTATAGGCTGTGGAAAACCGCATCATGAATCTTCGACAAAAAGCGTTGAGATCCCACAAACAGTCATTAAAAGCCAAGGGTCTGTTGGGTTTTGCTGGTCTTATGCAACCATTGGATTTTTGGAATCCTTAGCCTTGAAGAACACAGGTCTAACACTAGACTTAAGTGAAGAAGCTCTTGGCTTTTACCGCATGGCGGAGGAACTCAATGCTCTCTCCAGAAAATTCAAGGCCGAGGATCTCAGCACTCCAGAGCAAGTTGAGCAAAAAGTATTTGAAGGTTTAGAGGGTTGGGACGTCACCTTCAACCCGCATTACAATCCAAATCTTCCCGTCAAAAATGCAATGCAGCTCATTGAAACTTACGGCACAGTTCCAGAAAGTGCTTGGTCTTACAAATTTACAAGTGGCGCACAGCTCGACAAATTTATGACGCATGTGTTCACAGGATTTGCAGGGCTCATGAAGTCACAAGGTCAAGGAAAAGTTACCAGAGATATGATTTTCGAATTGTTAGGATCTGCAGAAGCCTACGGCAGTATCCCACCAAAGGAGTTTGATTTTTTAGCACCTAACGGCAAAACCAAAAAATATTCCTCCATCGATTTTGCGTCTGACTACATTGGTTTTTCTAAAGACGACTACACCTACATGATTCCAGACGCTCAAATTGGCTATGACCAGTTGGTTTCGGCCATGAAATTGACTCTCGAACGTGGGCTGAACGTGCCCTTTAGCTATATTATCTTTAAAAACTCTTTTGATTCCTGGGATGGCTCTTACTCCATGGATAAAATTGGCCAAGAAACTCCCGTTGCTGCTGGTGGGCATGCTGTTTTGGTCACTGATTTTATCAATAAAGGCGGAAGACCTGGAAAGATTTCAGATGAAAACCTGAAGATCGAAATGTCTAAAGCTTCATCGGAACTCGATTTTTTGATTATCAAAAATTCTTGGGGAACCGATATCCAAAGTCCTATTGTTCAACTCCCCGGTTATCATGTCATCAGGCAAAATTATGTTCGTGAATTGTCAAAAACAAACACCAATATTTCTATTGTGGTGCCACGCGATATTGCATTTAAAGTTAGATACCAAAATTAAACTGGTAAATTATGGCTAAGAATGAGAAATCGTGCGAGCGTCAAATTATCTTTAATGGCCGACCACTTTTGATACGAGGAATCTACGTATCAAAGTGGAGCGACATTTATTATTTCTTCTTAAGCGCACGATGGCCCACATTATTCGTCATACTCGCCGCATTTTACATAATCGTGAATGGAATATTTGCAGGCCTCTATCTCCTAGGTGGAGACTGCATTCTTAATGCGCGTCCTGGCTCATTGTGGGATGCGTTTTTCTTTTCCGTCCAAACTTGGGCAACCATTGGCTATGGAGCGATGGCTCCAAAAACCCATTACGCTGATATTCTGGTCGCTATTGAGTCGTTTAGTGGCCTACTTTCCATGAGTATTGTGACAGGTCTGGTGTTTGCTAAGTTTGCTCGCCCAAGATCGAAAGTTCGATTTACGCAAAAAATCCTCATGAGTCGGTTCGATGGTAAGAATGTCCTGATGCTACGCTTGGGTAACATGAGAGGAAACCAAATCGTCGAAGCAAAGATTCGTGTTGTTTATGCTGCTGAGAGTAAGACGGCAGAAGGCCAAATGTTTAGACGGCTTTTAGATTTGCAGCTTATTCGGGATTCTAATGCTCTTTTCTCACTGACATGGCAAGTCATGCACGTGATCGACGAATCAAGTCCCCTATGGCAATTGACCCAAAGTGAATTTGTAAACAGGAAGGCACAGATTATTGTTTCTATGGCAGGTACGGACGAAGAATTCAATCAAACGGTTCATGCCAGACACATCTATGGTGTTGACAACATTGAATGGCATCAAAGGTTCGACGATATTTTAACGTCTGAAAATGGCGTCTCAGTCATTGACTATCAAAAATTTGATCACCTTGTGCCTTTAGTAAAGGCTTAGCGATTCAATATATATTCAATTAGCTTTTGGCATAAGATTCAGCGGCCGAAACATAGAGGTATTCTTTAGTCTCAAGGCAGTAGGCTGTCAATTTTCGGCCATAGACACAGCCCGTATCAATTTGAATCGCACCAATTTTCTTATGATTTTTGACGCGTAACAATGGTGTGTGTCCAGATAGGTGCACCTTATGTTTATCGATCCTAGATTTCGGCAAGACTCGATTCCACATTAAATCAAAAAGCTGCTTTCGTTGATCCTTAGTCAAAACAGTTCTAACGTCTCTAGTTTGTGCGAGCTGAATTGCATTTTGATTGGCAAGCGCATGAGTTACGATGGCTGACTCGTTTTCCCAAATCAATGGTAAGTTAATTAAAAATTCTAGATCTTGCCGGTCAATGATCCAAGTCGCCGGACTCGTGGGATCACAATTAAAACTTCTCAGAGTCGTAGACCCACCTTGGCCTATCCACATCAGACGGCGCAATTGTCGGTACTCATCCAAGGAGAGGTTTCTGGCAAACTGCGATCGTTCAGACTCGAAATCGGCATTGTGCCCCAAAATATAATTTGGAAGTTGAAATCCAAAAGATTGAATTTTTGGACTAAACTCAATCAAGTTCAGAATAAATTCAGCCTCATGATTTCCCATCACCACTGCGTGAGTTTTCTTTTGATAACCCTCTCGAAAGTACGCTACCACAGCCGCCGAATCAGGGCCCCGATCGACTAGGTCACCAACTGAAACTATAAATGGAGTCGCTTTTGACTTTTCAGCGTGCTTCATTATCTTGGACTCAAGATCCAGATACTCTTTAATGCATCCGTGAATGTCGCCGACAATGTAATGTTTCAATGTCATTATAAATCAAAAATCTTGCCGGGATTTAAAATGCCAACGGGGTCCCACATTTTTTTTGTTTGGCGCATCCAAGCAACTTCTCGTTCCGTTCGAGTAAAATGTAGGTCTTTCTTTTTGGTAAGGCCGATTCCATGTTCCGCAGATATGGAGCCTTTAAATTCTGCAAGCAGTTTAAACACTTTTTCTTCAATAGCACGCGCAACCGAATGAAAATCTTTTGAGTCTCGTGACTTAGGCGAAACGTAATTGATATGAAGATTTCCGTCACCAATATGCCCAAAAAGGACTAAGTCCATATCTTTCGGGTTTTCATTGGCGAGCATTTGCTGAAGTGCGGCCACAAATCCTTCGAGCTTATCGATAGCCAATGAAATATCGTTTTTGCGAACTTGACCATGGGCCGATAGTGACTCGGTAATATTCTCTCTTAAACCCCAAAATTCTTTAAACTGAGTCGAGTTTGCGGCAATAGTCGCATCAGCAATGATGCCGTCGTCAAACAATTTACCCAACAGATTTTCCATCACACCTTCGCCTTCAGCTTGCTCAAGCTCTAATAAGACATAGTAATCGGATATTTCCTGGAAAGGTGTTCTTGCTCCTGGGAGATGCTTGAGAACAATTTTGTGGGCCACTTGAGTAAAAAATTCGAACGCAGTAATCGTCACACCGCTAGCATTTGCGGTTTGAAGAATTTTTGGAATGTCAGTAAAAGATCCTACTGCCATAATCGCTAGTTGCAAATTCTTAGGCTTCGGAACCAATCGCAATACAACTTTAGTGACCACTCCAAGGGTGCCTTCACTACCGATAAAGAGATGCTTTAGGTCATATCCAGAATTGTTTTTTCGAAGCGCAACGTTCATGTCGAGCACTTCTCCGTTTGCCAACACCACTTCCAGTCCTAAAACCTGTTCGCGAGTTCCACCGTAGCGAATCAATTTCACGCCACCTGCATTTGTGGCTACATTGCCACCGATCTGGCAGCTTCCCTTTGCAGCGAGGTCGAGCGGGAAAAACATACCTGCATCTTTAGCAGCATTTTGCAACATTTCTGTTGTGACCCCAGCTTCGGCTGTAATGGTCATGCCCACGGCATCCACATCTAATATTTTATTCATTTTATGAAGGCTTAAGACGATCTCCCCTTGGCTCGCAACCGCACCCGCACAAAGGCCGGTCCGTCCACCAGAGGGTGTTACTGCAAGTTGATTATCGTTACAGTATTTCAATATTTTTGAAACAGCCTCTGTCGTCTTAGGCTGAACGATACATAAAGGCTCTGGTTCAAAAACCTTGGTCCAATCTGTGCCCCAGGATTTCAAATCTTGGGGATCCAGCAAAACAGAATCCTTTCCTACGATGTTCACCATCGATTCAATAGCAACGGCGGGGCTAACTTTTGGGGTCAAATGTGCATGAGTCATATACGCCTCTTTGTTTGTTCTGGCATACTCAATAGTCCAGAGGTTTTTAACCAAAACCTGGAAAATTGGATGTTGCGTAAGTCTATCAATTTTCAGTGGATTATCCACGATAAAAGAATGGGCTCTAAATGATCGAATCCATGTGCTCGATACTACAGCTACCAAGTTTGGTGACAACAGACCAGATTCGCGACGTCTATGGGCCTCTTGGAATTTCCGTCTATCCTCCCAATGATCTTGTCGCCCTTGGAATGTCGCGTATCGCTAGGTCACCCCATCTCCTAGAGTTGGTGACGTTGTCTGCTCCAAGGCTTCCGCTTGGACGTTTTTTTGAGCGGTGTGTTGAGCTCATGCTTGTCTATGGGCAATCTGAGTACGAGGTCTTTTCAAACATAAAGACAAGCAATCAATTTGTTCAGGGTGAATTGGATTTTGTCTTGAGATCTATTCATGAAACGATTCATTTAGAGGTCGCGTTAAAGTTCTTCCTGTACCGTCCTCAAAAAGAACCCATACATCTGAGTCATTTTCATGGTCCAAATCTAAATGATCGCCTTGATTTGAAATTGGATAAATTAATTTTATCGCAGCTGCAAAAACCTGTGCCAGAATCGTACCTAGCACCATCAGGTTTTGCCAAACCGACCAAAGCCCTCTGGCTATCTGGCATTTTGTTCTATCCTTGGCAAATGTTTTGGGAGCAATCTGTTCCGTCTACATCGTCCATAGGCATCAATCCACTGCATCAAAAAAGTTGGTGGGCTAGGGCGCACGAGATTGAAGAATCTTTAGACTCAACAGACTCCTTGATTTTGAATCTGCCAAAATCACATTGGTTTAAGCCTATTGAAGAGTTCTCCGGCGAAGACATTCAATCATTTAAAACTACGCTAGAAGATCTGTATAATCTTGAGGACCCGATTATGGTCCATGTTGAAGGTCAGGTTGGATTTAAACGAAAAATACGACGAGGTTTTGTTGTCCCAGACAAATGGTAGCAAAATAGAACGTTGATCTAGCTCTATTTTGATGCAATTGAAAAATAATATTTTTCTGCTAATACCAGTCAAATTCCAATTAGTTTTTGAACGAGAGGTTATATCCTCTATATTCAAGGCACACAGGTATATTTCTTTCTATCATCTGAATTGAAATTGCAACTCGTGTTTATACCATAGCTATCAATACTTGCGGGGCATTTATAAGGTCGGTTGCAACTATCAAGTTTTTCATAGTGCCCACCTCTTCCAAAAACTGGCGAGGCGTACCTGTTCTCAACACAAAAAACTTCACAGGTGCCTGGCTTCTTGAGCTCATCTTCGCTCGTTTTCAAAGTCTCTTTAGTAAAAGGTCCAGTTGCCCAGCCCCATCGTCGATTATTGTCTTTACCGTAATTAAACTTTTTAATATCAAGTCCTTCACATACCGCCCAATAAGTATCTCCATTAATTGTACAATGCCTTGAGATATCGGTACTCTTAATTTTTACTTTAAAATTAGCCATTTCTTCATGTCTAGCTGGAACCACTATAAATAGCTGATTCTTATCCAAGGCATTGCCCGAGTTACTTGCGGCCGTAGCTCCACCCGTCGCGACGACTTGTTTATCTGATTGAATACTAAACTTAGCCTTGAAGGCATCATCTATAACTTTTAATTTTATAATCAACTGACTATTCGAGTTGCTTTTGACGTCAATTGTCTTTTTTGATTTGATATTTTGTACAAGCGCAGCTTCCAATGTTAAGCCTGCTTCATTGAATTCTTTACTCACTTCATCCCAAGTTAAAATTTGAAGATTTCCATTTGAATCCAAATTAGGTACTTCCTCATTATTATCTGAGATTGTGACCCGAGAAATTCCATCAACAATTTTGTTAGGCTCACCTAATAGATCTCCATTTGCGTCGAGATCTTCGTTTACTACCGTAATTTCACCACTTCTTAAAATTACTCCTGAATATTTAAACTCTACAAGATTGCTCTGCTTGTTTCTGGCTTTGCAACCCATGACCCCTAATGACATGATTGCAAGAAAAGCAACTGAAAGGCGAAGACAAGGCGACAGCATTTTATAGATCTCCTACAGGTGAACATTCGATATCTCTACACAACTCAATCAGCAAGAGTTGCTAGCTTGGCACAAAGCAATTCAATCTGCCAAAAACCTAATAATGGATTGGAAAATTAATTATACATTAAACCTAGCCTACAGTAGCTGTTTGTGTCAAGAAACTGCATCTCGCAGGTAAAAGCATCACCAATTGAATGTCTTTACAAAAATCATTCCGACAATTTGCAAAATGCTTGGCTTGAATCTAGGCGAATGAGACAATCGCAACTATGACAGGGGTTGAATATGAGAATTCAAGTTGAACACGACAAAAAATTTATTTTAAGGACTGCCGGCATATTTATGCACGAAGGCAGAGTTCTTCTTCATCGCGCAGAGCACGAAGATCTTTGGGCATTGCCAGGTGGAGGATGCGAGTTTTTTGAAGACACGAAAACGGCGTTGATTCGAGAATTAGAAGAAGAGATTGAAGCTTCGATTGAAGTCGATCAATTGGTGTACGTTGCCGAAAACTACTTTGAATGGAATGGATCGAAGGCTCACGAAATCGGATTTTATTTTTTGGCTCGATTTAGCAATGCATCAATGCGATTCTACGACCTTAAAGAATTTAAGGGTATTGAAAGAAAGATGGATGGAATGACCACTTTTAAGCTCATTTTTCAATGGTTTCCCATTGAGGTTTTGGATAAGATGAACTTGAAGCCAGAATTTTTAAAAAGTCAGCTGACTGGATGCCATAGAACTTTTAAACATATTGTTAACAGAAGTGCCCCATTCCAGAATGTATCAAAAACATCAAATTCCAGTGAGAAACGATAATTTATTCATCATTCGGAAAGTCTATTGATCGAAGCTCAGTAGCAGAAATGCTGCGTCATGAATTACTGGCCATCAAAGAGTTCCTCTTGACCAAAGGATTATTTTTTTCAATCTTGCTTCACCACAATGCCTTATTGTAATTAGCTCGAATATTCTGATCACGAGTAATTAAATATCCACCTTCGATTCGAGCATGACAAGTAATCAGTCGATCAAATGGATCCCTAGTCCAAGATTCATGAAGCGAGTGTTCAATAAGTACATTGAGTGGGATATTGTGAATCTGCAATCCAATCTGATCGTAAAGCTGAGAAATCACTTTGTCTGCCTTTTCCCTTATCCGCTCAATTTCATACAGATACTGCAACTCTAACTTTACAAGAGGCGATATAAAGAGGTCATTGTCCTCAAGCCGCGACTTGATAGCTTCACTAAACTTTTCCAACTCGCCTTGATAAAGCCAAATACAGGCATTTGTATCCAAAAAATGTATCATCGAGGCTTCCATTCCTTAGACCAATCAATATGCTCAAAATTGTCTGAATCCTCGTTTGTCAATTTCCGGGGCTTGAGTTTGCTCAATTTGGAATAGCGTTTGCTGACCGAGACTATTTTCAATAAATTGCCATTGCGTTCAATTTCCGCGGGTTTTCCTGTCCTAATAACTTCATCTAAAATTTTGTAAACCTCTTGTCGCAATTTTGATGCTGTTAGACGCATGGTAAGACTCCTTTACGTACGTACATGTACAATATACGTACGTACGTCTTATTTGTCAATCTACAAATGTGGTTTAAGTTGGGCAAAAAATCCATAAAAGCATCAGAATTAGTTCGCCCAAGTAATATATACGAACCAAACATGCATCAGTTCATTGAGCCTGATCCATCGCAATCTTTGCTGCCATCGCCTTAAACATGGCGCGACGGGGAAATGGATGTAACTTTCCGCTGGACTCTGGATTGGCTGCTTCCAGGGCGATTCCCCAATGCGACGTTCCAACAAGACCAAGGAACGTGACATCTAATTTTTCTTGGGCTGGATTTAGAAGTGGATGAATCTCACTCCAAAATCTTGCACGGTGTACTGGCACCTGACTATCGTTTAATCTAAATCCAACTGAATTCGTAGTCTTAGTCATTGTTACCAATTGTTTATAGCTGTCCATCAAAATGCCTTCATCCAAACTTCCGGGAATATCACCGACCGGATTCTGCAAAAACTCAGCCTCCTGCCCCATAGTCGCAGCAATTGAATAGTATTTTATGCCTTTTGTAGGCACTAAATGCTCAGACCACCACTTCAGCTGATCGCGTTCACTAAGCTCTGGAACCGCAGTGACAAGATCAGTCAGAATTTGTTTAAAATGTTTCACGTTAACTGGATATTGATCACCGAGGGGACTTGAAAGATTGTAGAAGGACCAAATCTTTGCAATCATCCCAGTACTAGAACGCGGATCAACTCGAGCAAACTTGCCGATTGAATTTTTTGCATTTGCAACTTTCTCTAAAATCGACTGCTCGGAATCCTTAGGTACACTCAATCGGATCATTTGGATCAAAAAATCGGTCCAAGCCTTTGTGTTTTTGGCAATCAAAGACGTTCTGGCGGCAAAGCTCATAGTGGCCCATTGATCTCCCTGGTCAAGGGAGTTCTTGAATTTTGTTGCAGCATCCAATTGTTTGGCAGTCAGGTTTGATCGATCTTGTGTTGCATCTGACATAACACTCCCGTAAACAACCCCGCCAAGACTAACCATGGCACGAACACTATCAAACCAAGGATTACCCCTTGGATCTGACATGGCCTGAGAAAGCATTTCAAGGCTAACCATAGTGCCTCTTGAATACCCGGCAATAGCGATATTCTTTGGAACCCATTCTAGTTTCTTAAAGAGTGCGTTTAATCTTTGAGTAAATATTTGTGCTCGACTCTCAATAGAACCCAAGGACTCACCTGAGAATAAGAGTGTATTTAAATAAATCACATTGACCAAAGCTTTACCTTCGGCGTCGTCAATGCTTGAAACTGAGACAAGATCGTCTAGTGTCTTTTGCCGGCCATCAGCTGTTTTGACAGGAACTTGACCGATACTTCTCGCACTTACAAAAGCAGAAAAATCAGGAGCTCGCTTGTTTTTATTTGGAAACTTCTCTCGCTTCGACACAAACAAATCTTCAAATGGCCTTGCTTCAATGAACTCTCCAAATATGCCCCCGACAAGTATAACTGTCAGAGGTTCACCGTGCTTTTGCCTAAATGATTGCAATGCCGCTACACTCGTTCCGGCATCACCAACATTGAATGGTTGATCTTTTGAGGCATTCAGATATTCGCCTGGAGATCCCTCACGCATTTTTGCTTCAAGCTTTTGAAAGAAATCCGATGTCTCTGTAGAAGATGGAGGCGCAAAGTGACCCTCATTGTGCCGAAGGACAAGAAACGGCTGCGCCTTATTGAAAGAACTGTCGCCCATTTCAGAGCGAGCTTCGCTTAAAAACAGAGAAGAAAAATCCGACGAATCCGTGGACGTCGTAATACCAGTTTGGGACAAACCACTCTGATCGCGACTTTTACATGCGTTGATTCCAAAGACCATTTGAATAAATGCAAGACACGTTAATAATCGCAATGGCATTTAATTCTC
>JAPLFV010000353.1 GCA_026390495.1 Pseudomonadota bacterium
TGTTCGAAGCACTATTTTGCACATGGATGATAAAGATAAAATTGAAGATATTTTCTTTAATGATCCTCCCAAATTGGTTTTACTTGAGAGTCCCACAAATCCTGCTCTTAGGGTTCACGATTTGCAGTGGATAACAAGACTCTGTAAAAAATCGCATTGCATATCGATACTCGACAACACGTTCGCTGGATTTCATCATCATGGGAAGTTTGACATCGATATTTTTGTACACAGTTTAACGAAACACGCTTGTGGTCATAGTGATGCTATGGGTGGAGCAATCATTTCAGACAGCAAGATTATTGATCAGATTTATCCTATCTCGATGACTCTTGGAGCCACCCTAGATCCAGGGGCTGCTTCGCTGATTCTTCGCGGGATGAAAACCTATTTTCTTCGAACCCGAGAATCGGCAACCAACGCCAAGGGGGTTTTTGAATGGTTGAAGGATCGACGCGATATTGAGAATCTAAAATATTTAGGAGATGAGAATCATCCAGATTATAAGTTGTGTAAGCTCAATTTATTGATGCATTGAAAGTCTTTTCATTAACTCCAAGCATGGGTTGCGTAGAGTCTCTCGTTGCACCGTCTATGCTATTGTTTGGATCAGATTTGACAACTGCCGATGCTGATCGCGCCGGAATTCGCTCAAATTCTGTCAGACTTGCGATCGGGATAGAGTCCTTGCAAGATCTAATTTACGACTTGAATCAGGCCTTTATCGCAATAGGAGGAATTTGACCGTGGCATTTGTTAGCCGAGAAAAAGGAAGTATATATTATGAGGTTCACGGAAGTGGTGAACCTTTGGTTCTCATTCGAGGTCTTGGACGTTGGTCTGAGCATTGGTGTGGCTGGCATTTGGAGCTAGCCAAGCACTTTAAAGTTATTTTGTTTGATGGTCGTGGATTGGGGCGATCGACAGCCCCGATTGCTTTTAGTCACTCAATGTCTGACCTTGCGAGCGATGTAAAATCAATCTTAGATATTGAAAAAATTCCAAGAGCAACATTGTTTGGCGTATCCTTGGGAGGGATGATTGCATTGCAGTTTGCCATTGAATTTCCCGATAGAGCAGTTGCGCTTCATATTGTTAATTCCAGCATTGGACGTAGTGGGCATTTAAGAATGACTCCAAAAGCGGCAAGTGTGATTTTATCGGCTCCTGTGAGGCAGGATCAGTTTTATAAAAATCTGGCAAAGGTTTTGGTTTCAAAAGACGCTTCGGATGCAGTTATCAATAAATTTGCAAACTCTTGGGAGAAGATTGACCGGAATTATCCAAAGCCCTATGCCACCGTTGGGGCGCAGCTCGCCATTGCTGCCCGGTGGCGGCGATGGGAAGATTTTTCGCGAATTTCTTGTCCGGTAAATATTATTTTATCTGAGGAAGATCAGTTTGTTCCCAAAGGAAATAGTTTGTTTATTCACGATAAGATCAAACATTCGACTTTAACTCGAGTTCCACGCGCAGGGCATGAGATTCATATGGAGATAAAATGGATGCCTAAAGAAGACTCAATGTTCTCGCGGGGGAATTTTGTTTGAAAATTTTAGATGTTGAGTTAACGGTGGTTGGGGGCAATTCGATATTGCCCTTTCTCAGTGACTTGGCCCGTCTTAGGATTGAGGTTTTTAAAGACTTTCCCTATCTTTACAAAGGTAGCTTGGACTATGAGGCAAAATATCTTAACACTTACGTTAAGAGTCAAACTGCAGCAATAGTTCTGGCTTTGGATAAAGGAAAAGTTGTGGGCGCGTCGACTTGCCTTTCTTTAAAAGAGGAATCTGAATCGGTCAAAAGTCCGTTAGGAAAATCTCACTATTCGATTGATGATGGCTTTTATTTTGGAGAATCCGTACTTCTCAAATCCTACAGGGGAGCGGGCATCGGCAAGGCCTTCTTCAAACTGCGTGAAGACCAGGCAAGAAAATGCGGCGCTAAATTTGCCGTCTTCTGTGCGGTTGTGCGAGAAAAAAGTCACCCCTTAAAACCAGCTAATTATGTGCCATTAGATACATTCTGGAAAGAGCAGGGATATGATTTGATTCATGGTCTAAATACCACTTTTTCGTGGCGGGATCTTAATCAGGAATCCGAAACCGAAAAAGAAATGCGGTTTTGGCTGAAACATCTCTAGTAGGTGATCTCTTTTCAGAAATAAAGTAATATCTATCAAGAAAAAAATGAATTGATCGATGGGCCAGTTTAAAAACTCCGAGTTCAAGGAGCAAGGAGAGAAAAAAGCGCAGTGTATTCAACATACATGAGCATTTTTTTTAGACGAAGCGACGCTGAAATCGGGGGTTTTAAACTGGCTCCAATGAACTAAGAATTTTTGGAGACTTGCCTAAGTCATGATGTCAAATATTGCTGCCAGAACTATAGTGATTGTATTTATACTTGGCCTATCCTCTTGCGGCGAGATGCTTCAATTTTATGAAAAAGTAACTGGTAAGAAGATTGATGTAAATGACGATGAATATATTCCAGTACCAGGAAGTCCTGCCTCAGAACATTTATCTAAGACCTTATCAAATTCTACAGAAAATACATCTGCGGCTCTATCTGGGTTGGATCTGGCAATCAAAGATCAAGCTACGACAAACCTGATAGAAATGGGTCTCATGCTTGCTGATAATGAGAAGGCTGTTCAAGCTGACTCCGGTACTTTCGAGGAGGTCTTTAGTGGTGAGAAAAAGAAGAGAAGCTTAGATGTTGATTCATTTCAAAAGCATGAGAGCACTCAGTTCAAAGTAAAGACCAATCTCGTCGCGACTGATTATAGCCAAAACACTGTTAATTGGGGTTCTAGTACTGACACTTCTTTCACAATCAGCATGCTTGATCGAATGCCAGTCAGGTCTCAAGGTAAGCGCGGAACGTGCTCTAGTTTCGCCGCTGTCGCATTGTTGGAAGCTATCATCCTCAAAAATAATTCAACCTCGATTCCATATAAAGAGATCGATTTGTCAGAACAGCGTTTTTATTTTTTGAGTAAGCCAGAAAGCTGGAGCGATGGTGGAAGTGTGGCAAAGCAAGGAGCCGATTCAGGCTCTGGGTTTCTATCTTCAAGTGGGGAATTGTCTGGATACTCTTCTCCAACAGACACGTCTGGAAGCAAATTTAATATACCCTTAGAGTCACAGTGTAAGTATGTGCCAATTGTTGGAGCAAATGATCTGCAAGTTCCATTGGCAGATTCATGTAGAAATTCTGGCATTGTCCGTGTTTCTAAATTCTCATCGTGGGCGGGTGCAGTAGGCGGTACAACTACGATCGATACGGCACAACAAATATACGATGAATTGCGTCGGGACAAGCCAGTGATTGTCTATACTAAACTGAGTAAAAATTGGGAGAAGAATGACGGTATGGTGACTTTTAAAGGTGCCGGATCGCCTGGTGATTCCTCCCATGCCTCAGGTCATGCATACCTGATTGTTGGAGCGAAGAAAATTGATGAGGCGGCATTTCCCGGTGAAGGCGGGCTTTGCTTTGTTGTCAGAAACAGTTGGGGCACTGGGTGGGGCGTGAAAGGCTTAAGCTGTATCACATTAAAATGGTTTAACCAGTGGCGTTATGAAGGACCTTTTCCTACAGTCGAAGAAGTTCAGCTTACAGATCAGTCCAAAAATTTAATCACCATCGCCGCACAAAGACCATCAAATTTGCCGGAGCCAGATCCTTCAACAAAGAAGAATCGAAAAGGTGGTAGTTCTGCAAAGCGGAAAGGAAAAGTTGTACTAAAGATAATGCCCGACGGCGCGCAGACCATTGCAAGTCCCTGGTTGCCTCAGTCTTTTGGAGTTTCGGCGCTTCAAGAAATTGATTCAGCACTTTTAACTGCCGACGATTTCAAATTTGGCCGACTTGTTACCGATGATGACCAGACATACAAGGTGCTCTATTTGGCAGATGACACAAATTTAGTTTTGCGAGGAATTCTAGATGGAGATAAATCTCAGACCCACAATCTTGAATTGAAGCGAAATGGAAATTTTATTTCCACAACGATCGATGGCCGCGGAGATGTTATTGTGGGAGAGATGACTGCAGCTAATGAAGCAACGGATGGTGTGTCATCAATTCTTACAATATGTGGACGAAAATACGGCTCGATTTGCGATTTGAATTATGTCGCAGAATCTAACGAATTTGTAATAGGTCTTAGTGAAATAGAAGCTAAACGTCAAATTTCAAAGCCCCCCTATAGTTGGAATACAGTAGGGATTGCAGGATACGGTTTTGAAATGAGTCGACCAGAATCTACAGCCTCCAAGTTTGATCTCAGACTTGTTAATGGTGGTAAGCCAACAAATCCAGTTCGATTGAAGGTTGATCCGTCTAGTGGGTCACTCAATCATAAGGGACAGGAAGTTGGCAATTTGTCAAAAGGGTCTCTATGTAGTGGCGACTATCGGTCCCGTTGTAGAGTTTTGCAGTCCGGTGAGTCATTCGACATCTTGCCGAAAAGCGTGGATTAAAGCCTATGAAAACATATTCGATCGTGACTATATTCGTTTTTGTCAACTTGTTGGAATGCATCGTTGGTCCTTCTACCTTACTTGCTCAAATAAATGCGGGTCAAAATCAAATCAAGAGAAATCCCGATAGAGCCAAAGGCGATCCCGTTCAAAAACAATCTATGTCGACCGAGCACTTAGATGTTAAGGAAAATCAAAAGAATCTGAACCAAGATGCAAAGCCAAATAAATCCATCCACAGCCCATCAAAGTCAAAACCAGATCGAGAATTAACTGATGAAGAAAAGGTGTCGATAAAGCCGAAAAAGACCTCAAAATCAGACGATGATTTAAAATACATTGGCATTGGAATTGATTTAGGTGCAAACGCTACCTATGGCAATGCGCTTAAAGTTTTTGTGCAACCAAGTCAGTACTTAGATTTGCAAGTAGGTATTGGCTACAACACCACTGGCCTTAAAACCGGTATCGGCGCGGTTGCTTATTTGCCGATTCAAAGGCTTCATGCTTTCGCGGGATTTGCTGGAGTATACTCAAATGGTGCTACTACGAAAGTTTCCTTGAAAGCGAAATTTACACCTGAGAACTCGTCTTCGGAAGAGGAAATAGATGCCGTTCGATTGGTGAAAGTAACTCCATCACAATACTTAAGTCCTTTTGTAGTTGCGCGTTTTCTTTTAACTACAAGCTTTCGAATTGTTGGGCAGGTAAATTATAATCGAGTGATAAAGGGTCATGACGTCGATTTCATCGGACCAATTGAGTATGATGCCTCAATCGAGCCGACTAATGAGTCGGAGGCAGATGCTGATTTTCGCGAAAAAGGGAGACAGAAATTATCCCTTGAAGGTCTTGGATGTTCTCTTGGAATTCAATACTTTTTTTAGAAAGGTTGTTCAATTTTAATTTTAGG
>JAPLFV010000051.1:0-7378 GCA_026390495.1 Pseudomonadota bacterium
CGTCCGTCATCCAGGGCTTTTTCAGGATTGAGATCAAAGCTCTATCGCGAGGTTTTTCAAAAGAACTTAAACGAATCTGAATTCAGTCATATCAATCGTTTAATTTGTATTTACTTGGATCAAGGTATCGCGACTTGGCGCATGCCAGTAAAGGAAACATTCTTCTCTACTTTGTATGATCTATTTCACCATTCGATCCTCAAACAAGATCCATTCGGCTCCCCTTCTATGACGAAGCTTTTCAAACTTTCGGTCGACGAATGCATACACGAATGTCTTTCTCAAATCCTAAAAGATCAAAATCTGTTTGAAAGCTATATTTTTGAAATTATTCTAGGCACTCCCGGTTGGAGCGCTATTATTAATCAACTAGAAACAAAATCTATTCAGCTTCCAACTAAAAGGCCAATCTTATTAAAAGAGCTCATTGCACTTCATTTGATTCACGACCTTTTTCAAATGAAGAAAAAGAATCATATTCCATTCACAATCGAACCATCATTCAGTACTTTATTGGAAACGTTGGAAAAGCCTCAGCCTACAAAACTGCATGACATAAAAATGATCTGGCATACCGCGTATGAAAGATCCATATACTATCAAGCATTGGTTGGGGTTAGCCAGTTCTGTTCACCCTCAGAAAAGCCGCCTAGTAAAATTCAAGCTCTCTTCTGCATCGATGATCGAGAATGTTCTATTCGTAGACATTTAGAGTCATGTAATGCAAACGTCGAAACCTTTGGGACAGCTGGTTTTTTTGGGATGGATTTCTTTTTAAAGTTTACTGAGAGCTCGGTCCTAGACCAAAATTGCCCTATTGTACTGAAACCAAAGCATATCATTACCGCAACGCCAACAGAAAAATTATCGTCATCAGACGAACGAATTTCAAAAGCAAAAATGGATCGACAATCACACTCACTTTTTAGCGGTTGGTATCAATCGCAAAAGCTAGGATTGATTGCCATTGTCGACCTTGTAAAATCTGTGTTTAGGCCTGGACACATAGCATCGAAACTTAGTTTGTTAAATCGTCCCGAAGATTCTACGACCCTTGAAATATTCAGGTCAGACAAAATTCATAACGATTCAATTATCAATTTTGGCTATACACTTGAAGAATTGGCAGATCGAATAGCAGGCCAATTGCACTCTATTGGACTCACGAAGTCTTTTGGCAAACTTATTGTCCTGTACGGCCATGGATCAACAAACGTTAATAATCCGCATTTTGCAGCCTATGACTGCGGAGCTTGCATGGGCAAGCCTGGATCTCCCAATGCTAGGGTGTTTGCTGCAGCAGCAAACACGCCATCTGTTCGACAGTTGCTTCGGCTTAAGGGAATTGATTTACCTGACGATACTTATTTTCTAGCCGCCATTCATGATACCACTCGCGACGAAGTCAAATACTTTGAGTTAGAAAGCATTCCCAGGACACACCTTGGCGACTTCGCCGAGTTAAAAATGAGCATGGAGAAAGCACTTGAGCTCAATTCGAAAGAGCGAAGTAGGCGTTTCGAGCTAGTGCCTAAAAAAGCTAGCCCTGTTGAAACTTTGGCGTTAGTTCAAAGTCGTTCCGTGACCATTTTTGAACCTCGACCTGAGTTAACACATACTGGCAATTGCCTTGCAATCATCGGAAGAAGAGATCTCACAAAAAATTTATTTTTAGATCGCCGAGCATTTCTAAATTCCTATAATCCGAATACTGACCCAGAAGGCACTATATTAGAATCGATTCTGAGTGCCGTTGTCCCAGTTTGTGGAGGAATCAATTTGACGTATCTGTTATCCAGATTAGACAATGATGTCTATGGAGCAGGCACTAAACTGCCTCACAACGTGCTCGGTCTTGTGGGCGTAGGTATTGGTGTCGGCAGCGATGCTCTTACAGGATTGCCTCTCCAAATGGTCGAAGTGCATGAGCCTGTTCGACTCATGATAGTTGTCGATCAGGCACCAAAAATTGCCTTAAAAGCTCTAAAGGCTAACCCTAGAATATATGAATGGATTCGCAATGAATGGATTCATTTTGCCTGTGTCGATCCTCTAAATTCTAAATGCTACATCTATCAAAAAGGCAACCTGCAAAATTGGACTCCTGATCACAATTTTGATTTGAAGAGTGTCGTAAGCTCTGAAGCTGCCTATGCCGAAGAAGCATTCTATGTGCCGTTTTCAAAGATTATTCATGGTTTAACCTAGAAGGTAAAGGAAAACAACGTTGCCAACAATTCTAATCATTCTTTTGATGTCTCCGCTTTTTGCTGGACTCTGTTGTCTTTTGATTTCGCTAAGTGAGAGACAAACGGCAATAATATGCAAGCTAGCAGGTTCGCTGCATTTCATTGGAACAGTAGGATTGATTTTCTATTGGACGATTTGGAACCAAAAAACAATCTATCAGCCATTGACGACTTTGTATCATCACCAAGACTACAGATTTGACGTTGCGATATATGTTGATAGTCTTTCATGTCTCTGGCTTTTTATGACTTCGTTTTTTAGTGGTCTCGTTATCAAGTTTAGTAGTGTATATCTGCATAAAGATCCTGGCTTTCGCCGGTTTTTTGCCTGCCTTATGTTTATGATGGTAGGTCATACCATCATGGCATTGGCTCATAGTTTAGACTTACTAATGACAGGCTGGGAATTTGTCGGCATCTGTTCCTTTCTTTTAATATGCTTTTATGGACATCGAAACACAACTGTCAATAATGCATTTAAAGTTCTAGCAGTTTATAGAATTAGTGATGCCGGTTTGTTGCTAGGTGCATGGCTTGGTCATATTCTTTGGCATAACTCTCAGTCCTTTATGTTTCTTAGAGATGCCGACTTTAAGATGCACTTACACGATGGCAATCAAATTGGAATCTTGATCATGACTGGGTTTATACTATTAGCTGCAGCTGGCAAGTCAGCTCAGTTTCCATTTACGTTTTGGCTGTCGAGAGCCATGGAGGGCCCAACACCTTCAAGCGCAGTCTTTTACGGTGCAATGTCCGTCCATGCAGGCGTCTTCCTATTGCTTCGAACATATACCATTTGGACGGCCGCTCCCGGTGGCCCAATCATTGTGGGATTGATTGGTATCACGACGACCCTTATTGCAACGGGGATTGCCCGCACTCAGTCCAATATAAAAGGGCAGATTGCATTCTCCTCTGCAGCACAAGTTGGGATTATTTTCGTGGAAGTGGCATTGGGTTTTAAAAATTTTGCAATGTTTCATATGGCGGCCAATGCCAGTCTAAGGTGTTATCAGTTGATGACTGCATCTTCCTCGGTATCCAACTTGCTCAAGTATCAATCTCATAGTAGCTTCTCGGCGCAGATTTCCAGTCGCTCAATTGAATCATTTCTACCTCGACGAATGATCAACACGTTATACATTTTTTGTATTAATGAAGGTTTTTTGGAGCAAACCATGAAAATGATTGCATGGAATCCAATGCGCAAGATTGGTCAATTTTTGGGAGCACTTAATTTCAAAGGATTCGGCGGGACATTTTTTATTTTGCTGTCTGCGATTAGCGCAACTGCGCTGTCCTCATTCAATATTAAGATCTCAGTCGCAATGTTTACATTCCTCATTGTGGCCGTTTCGTTGGCTAGTCTATTCGAGATTACATCGTTCATCAGAGCGTGGAATTCTATTATGCTTGCAAATGTTTTGATTGCGATACAGATTATGATTTTTGAAAACCATGAAATATGGCAAGATCTTTTACTTTTTTTACATGGAATTGTATTGTTCTGGATTATCGGACTCGTCTCAATATACAAATTGACAAACTCTAGCACAGTATTGAAGGCACTGGATTCATTTCATGGCCGTGCAGAACGTAATCCTGTCTATGCCAATATTTTACTTATCTGTAGTTTAGGTATCGCAGGATTTCCTATTAGTGGCTCCTATATTGGTCAAGATGCCGTACTACATCACGCTATTGGAGACTATCTATGGCTTGCACTTGTGCTTGCATTCGTATTTGCCATTAACGGTCTCAGTGCCATTAGAGTTTATTGTAAACTCTGCTTAGGAAGACGAACTCCCTAATTGATCGGCGTCGTTGGAAATCTATCCACATTATCCGGCATAATCGCCGAATATGAGCTGTGATTTCCAGGTTCTGTAAGTTTGATGTTTTCAATGTCACAATTCATCAGAAAATCACCAGCTATAGGCTGAAGTTCAATGATTCAATTGCTAACATAATCGACCTTGAATATTAGCTACTTAAAATTCTTCTTCAAAATTCCTCAAAGTCAATCCGATAACCACCCTCAATAAAACAAGATGGGGAGGTAATTTATGTTACGTTCTTGGGGACCATTGTCTTTAATCGTATTGATGGCTATTGGATGCAGACCAGTTGGAAAGAATCTAAGTTCACTCCAGGGCTTCTCACCACCCGAAGAGGAAGCTGGTTCTGCGACGGCTTATTCGACATGGGTGCGAGAGCGTCTCTATGCAAATAAGCAGTATCATGGACAATCAGATATTAAATCCGAGGGAATTGCCTATTCTGGCGATCAATATACGATCCGAATTCCAAAAGGTCAGATGACTAACGACGACGCCAAACAAGTCATCGAAAAGCTTCAAAATCGCCCCAGCGAAGTCTATGGCCCCGTCACCGGAAAAACATGCTGGGCTGGCCTGATCAAGCCCAAGGAAAATCAATCTCCCCGGGTCAAAAGGTGGGGCTTCAACCTAACCTACCAGGGGTTGCGAAGGCACCTGTTGTGATGACGCAAGGCGCAAAAAACGATCCTTTCTCATATGGGGTTCACACAGGAGATTTTCGCGGAACTGACGTCGAGTCTATTCATGGCTCGACGCATCCAGAAAATGGAATCCGAGAATGGGGGTTTAAAAACGATCCAAAAACTGGCGACCTGCTATTTGTCAACCGAGGCTTCTATGCAAAAAAGACCGACCCAATGGGTTCTACATTGGGACAAGTTGCTGGCGGAACCATCAAAAATCTTCCAGGAGGTTCGTCAGTGGATGCTGGAGCGCAAGGCACAATGAATGCGGCACAAAGTGTTATCTGGGAGTCTCAGCAAAAAGACATCATGAAGTATATGAAAAATTCCTATGGCGCCCAGGGTGATGTGGACAATAAAACATTTGATATTTCATATTCACTGCCAGATGGAAACAAGCTTTCGAATGAGCGAAAGGCTGATTGGGATATGAGTGTTCGCAATTCATTGAAAATGAAAACTGGGAAGCCTTTTAAGGACGATGTCCCAATTCCTGCAAATTCTAGTAAACCAATACCTGCAACACAGACTCAGACTCAGATTCAAGGACAGCAGCAGTCAAATGCACAGGCAAAGTCTAGCAATATCAAAAATAGCCCTATAAAATAGGACAATAGAAGAGAACGGCACGAAAAACAAAAAGCTCTATCATCAACCAAGGCTCATATGGACCAGTTCTGCCAAGTTTATCATGTTCATTGAATAGCGCCGCCCGACCATTTCCTATTATCAAATACCAAAACGACTGCAAGTCACATTTCCATTGCGGTCTGCGGCACAGGCACCGCCACAGGTTGGAACGCCATTTCTATTTGATAAACATGCGCCCGGCATACCAGTTCCAGGGCTGCAGGTAACATTCCCGTTGCGGTCAGTGGCACAGGTTCCGCCACAGGTCGGAACGCCGTTTCTATTCAAAAGACACATATCATTGCCAGAACCACCTGGGATCTCAGATTCACTGCAAGTCACATTCCCATTGCGGTCTGCGGCACAGGCACCACCACAGGTCGGAACGCCATTTCTATTTGATAAACACGCGCCCGGCATACCAGTTCCAGGGCTGCAGGTAACATTCCCGTTGCGGTCAGCGGCACAAGCACCCCCACAGGTGGGAACGCCGTTTCTATTCAAAAGACACATATCGTGACCACCAGAACCACCTTGGCCCTCAGATTCACTGCAAGTCACATTCCCATTGCGGTCAGCGGCACAGGCACCGCCACAGGTCGGAACGCCATTTCGATTCGATAAACAAACTCCCGGCAAACCAGTTCCGGGGCTACAGGTCACATTCCCGTTGCGATCAGCGGCACAAGTACCCCCACAGGTCGGAACTCCATTTCCGTTTAGCTTGCATTCATCTGCAAATGAAACGTTTGTAAAGAGTAGGATCCAAAAACAAATTTGTAGAATTCTTGATTTGGTTGAACACATAATCCCATCTCCCAATAAATTTTTATGCTGTCGATTCTGTCGTGTCCGTCTTCCAATGACTGGACAATTGCTAGTATCATTCTTGAAAAGTTAGTACAACATAAAATGGTATAATTAATATTGCATATCTAAATAGATATCATAGGCAGAAGCTATGATAGAGAGTCCATTCAAATTAAATGATGGTACTTCATCGAACCCCTATTTCCACCCCAACCGACTCGCACCAACTCGCCGACTTATGAACCAAATCCCTGAACAATCGGCGGCCAACTGAGGCTTTGCCCACCAAACAGACTCGATCTCACCAGTTCACTATTAACGGGACAATCGTTCGACCATAAATCTGATGATTTTGCTCCAATGCACAATAGACATCCAAGCCAAGACAGTGTTTCTTCAGTTTAGGTCAATGCTTGGAGGTCTCCCAAGTCAACGTAGTTGGGTAGGTCATCCCCGATTGATTTATTCTCATATTGACAAATGAGGTTTCTTAATTTAACTCGTACTTATAAAAGAAGCGTATGGCTGCAGCACTCTCTCCTTCCTGGCTGCAGTCAAATAATACTTCTTGATGAAGGGATTTAACCTTTATCGAGAGGGCTCTCATGATTAGAAATTTTGTAGTTGTTTTTGGTGTTTTAACCGTCGCGTCTGCAGGCCGGTCCGAAGCAGATGTCGAGGTCACATGTGTCTCGAAAACTGAAAAATTTGAAATTAGCGACCGAAATTATTCGTATGGATTTGATCATATGAAGATAACGGACTCGGATGGCCATGTCAGGTATGACGGTCAAGCTCACATCAATCATGCTTCTGCAAGGGATACTCAGATTTGGAGTTGGTTTAGTTTAGACGGGAAATTTCGATTGGAGATTGTAACTATGTTCGGAGTACCTCCCAAAGGTACAATTGAGGAAACATTTCCTGCCGATATGCAGTGCATTTGGCGACAATAGCGAATTCAATACAATAGTGTGATTTGAGACTAAGAATTGATTCTGAATTTTTCCCGTTCCGGTACCTGGCACTTTGCGGTCTACCGGAGTTTTCGAGTTTCTGAAACTGTATGTGGTTATCCAAGATCGCTTAACCAGTGTTCTTCCCCAATAATGGCACTCAATGATGTCTACTGGCACTATTTCAAATTTTTTCTGTATACCTT
>JAPLFV010000051.1:7427-19317 GCA_026390495.1 Pseudomonadota bacterium
GTATACCTTACTTGCAGCCGCGACTAATAAGTTAGTATTCGATGGGTCCTTCAAAGATTTCAAAATCATTTGATAAACATCTGGATCATGTTTACGAATCCACTCAAAACCAGCTTTCGGCCCCCAAAATCGCTTCTGGCGAATAAAGTAATAGTGATCTACAAATGCATTCAATAACTCCACTCTCCGATAGAGACCTTGAATGTCGTCAATCCTGCATCGATCAAGCTCCTTCTGGGCCCACACCTTCAATACGTTGATTTCAGTCTTAGGCTGCTTTTGAAATGGCTTTGAAAGGAGCTTATCCAGCCGGCTCATTAAATCTTTAGCATAAGACCCTTCTTGGTAGAGAACTCTCGCATTTTTCCAACTAAAGTGCTCGTCTGAAAGATTAACCAAGTCCTTTTCAGAATACACAAACACATCCCAATAAAAGCCATTTTGTTGCTTAGCGATGCGGAACTTCTTCCCTCGTCGACACACTCCAAAAACATCATAGTCGCTTGTAGACGTCTGAAGGCCTCGAGCTCTTGAGCCGTACAATACAACTGTGTGGCATTTGTACTTAACCCTTAGGGTGCGCACGATGGTTGATAAAATTGGATCTAAATCTTGTTCCATCATTCAAGTCTCGCTCGTCTAAAGTGAACATATCAATAACAGAAAATTCACGGGATCTATAGAAAATGCTCTGTCACAATTTTCATAACAGGGTCCAGAATATTTGGATCAAAACCCATTCTTTTATCAATGTCATCCAAAGGAACCCATTGAGCTCCAAGATTGTAATCTGCGTCAACGTGATCGTTTGGTATCGAGCGGTCCGCACATACAGCAGCGAAGTAGGTCGTAGTACATTCAAACAACTCATTGTTCCATGTGAATGGGTAGGTCACTACCAGATCAGATCCTTCAATCAAGGTGATTCTAACTCCAGCTTCTTCCCATGTCTCACGAATTGCAGTTATGCTTGGAGTTTCAAATTCCTCTACTTTCCCACCAGGAACAAAGTAATTAACAATTTTTGAGTATGGATCCTGTAGGCGCACTGTCAGCAGTTCATTGTTAGATACAACGACCGCAGACGCTCTATATCTTATCGTGCCAATTCTGTTCATTGACGTCTATCCATTGACCAACATTGATCAACCACATTCATTTTATGATTTCAAGTTCACCATGACGCAAACCATTTCGATCAAACCTTACGAGCGCCGTCACATCATCGCCCTCAGAGTAAGACAAGCTATAAACATCAATATAGCCCAGTACTTCTGTCATTGCATCTGAATCAAAAACTTGAAACGTCACTACAGATTTCACACCGTAGTAGCCGTCTCCAAGTTCTACCGCAACGTCGGTCTTCGATTTTTGATCCAAAACTCTTTTAGGAAGTTTTGAAATGTCTCTCTGTGATAGCTTTTTCAAATTGGTCGCTTGCTCCGAAAACGGATCCGCTGCTTCTAGTTCGGCAACTGACGAACAATCGATCGTTGCCATAATTTCAGAATCACTTGATCCTTCCGATGTTAAAACCACTCCTCGATCAGAAGGGTAAATTCTTACTGTAAGCCTGATGTCCGAATCAGCAATATCAATTTTAAAAAGATCATCACCTCTAAGACCTAGTCCAGCAATAACGTCTCCGTTTTGATGTGAATACCGATTTTGTCCCAACTTGATTTCTTCTATCCGCCCATCTTTTTTGAATACTTGAAACTCTTGAGAATCACTATCAGACTCAGGATCTCCATAAGTGCCAAGCCCTTCTTCCATCCAATTTGCCGGCGTCTCCACCCGAACAACTCGGCATGATAAATCAGGATTCGTCCCAGCGAAAAGACTAGACTCGACCGAAAAGGATACAGACAAAATCGCCATAAAGTAGTTTCTTCGCATTGAATAACTCCTTGATTGTTATTGATTTATAAATTTATAAAATTTTAATTAATTTATGTCAATATTTTAATAAATGCATTAATAAGTGAGCCAATTATTCTAATAGTATTTATAGATACTTAGCTTTTAGAAATACTGGCTAGAATATCCAGCCCAAATACAGTTGTGGAGTAGGCATTGTCACGATATTCCCGGTTGAGAAGGCATCGTCTCCTACATGGTCGGGAAGGAACCCTTCAATATTGAGTAGAATTTTGAGTGTCCCTCCCAAAAAGGCGTTTGCATTGGACACGAGATCCGCATGCATATGAATGATAGTGCCTTGAATCTTAAACTGGTCTGTTAACAGCTCAGTCTGACTGTTAGATTCTGCTGATGCTTCCAATGGCCGTTTGAGATGCACGACACTGTTGCGTCCGCGAAAACGACCAACACCAAATCCTAATTGTAATGGCATTTGGGAAAAGCTAAAAAAACTTTTGTAATATCCTATACTAAAAGAGGTAAGAAACATCATCCTCGGTCCCCATTCATCTGCTTTCATGTTGGAGTCTTTCGATTCAGATTTACGTGAAGACAAATAGACATAGCTCTCATCAATCTTTGTAAAGAGATTGAACCTTTGAACTTTTGCAAAAAAGCTAGCCTGAGTTGTACATGCAAAACGGTCCTCAGACACGGCGATGCATAGTGGATTTAGGCCTGCTCCAATCCCGACAAAATTATTAGATTCATCGACTTCGGACCCCTGGCCAAAAACTATATTACACACTAGAAGTATTGACGGAAGACAAAATGAAACTTTAAAAAGACTGAGCATTTACAGAACCTTTCCCTGTGCAAGGAAAATTAAATATAAACCAACTGTTGTCGTTTTTTCAAGGCCATGCATTTACGAAGCCAATTTCATTGCTATGACCAATACCAATGTGAATTTCAAAATTTTAAAAAGACCTTCATATTTTCAATAGATTCTTGTCTCCATGCTTCGATAATGCTATAGGCCCATATTTTGGAGATGATGTCACAACTGAAAATCATTGGGAGCGCCGTGGGTTAAAATTCAGCTGCAGCGGTAGTCAAGATGAATGCAGCATTTCTATTACGAAGTGATTCTAAATAATCGTGAATCACACTGAAACCAGTCCTCTCATATTTTGAACGGCGTAATAGAATCCATAGAGACATTTGCTACCGATGATCGAGCTGTTCATGGAACTCAAAGATTCTATTGAACGGCATAGATTCATTCTTCCCATCTCCAATCAGAAATCCAAGTGTATTTTATCTAAGAAGCAATTAGATCTTTGAATACAAAATCATTTCTGTCAAAATCATCGTTTGAAGTTCACATGGGGGAGCAATCTTGAACCGTCAGCAACAAGATCAATTCACAATTTTTAAAATTTGGAGTCAAAGAAAACGAATTGCCGAATTTGGTTTTGCGTCAATCTTCGTACTCTCAATTGGCTTGTTTTTTATCTCTCGATATTCTCATGTATTTGAGAGTCGGTCATTGAAAGCAGTGGCGTATTTTGGATTCATTGTCCTTGCATTTTTACTATTCGGAATCAGAAAGACATTAAAGTGCCCCTCGTGCAACCACCCGCTTTGGTCTCTAAGGATCCAAAATTACCATCATTGCGGAGTGAGTTTGCTAGACAGACAGAATATGGGGACGATGGAGAACCATTCCAGATTGGTTTCTCAAGACCAGGCACTCATGCAGTTAAACGAAAAACTTCGACCTTTTCACTCCCTTAAGAACATCTTTCGATTTCTACACGTTGCACTCATATTGGCCGTCATTGCGGTAGGATATTTTTGGCTCAAAGGGGATAAAGTGAGTCCACTGACTCAGGTGCTATCCACTGGCGCCTTATATATGATTGCTTGGGGAATTTTGAGCTATTTGTTTGAAACCCCCATCCTTGCTTGGGGCTGGCGAAAATATGCAAAATGCCCCGTGTGCACTAGCGCTCTTCAACCAAAACTCAAAATCCTTGGAACGAACGTTGAGTTTGAGATGAGAATTCCAAAACACTGCACCCACTGTGGGCAGCAATTTTTAGCATAGAGAGTCGACGCTTGAGTTGGTCCAAATGACTTGTCAATACCAACTCATTGGATGAAGTTTAAAAAAGTCACCGGACTCTTATACCTCCGGTAATGAAGTTGCCCAAGTAAGTCGATACTCGAATTCTTTCTTTATCTTGCGTTTTCCCCACCGACTTTGGATGCAATAGTCAAAAACTCTATCTTTATAGGAATCCCAGGTAGGAGCACCTTCAAGACCTAGCTGACCAAGAAACTTTAAGGTACTGGAATTATCGAAAACAACACTTGTTCCCCGAATATAATCGGAATACACCTTTGCCATTTCACAAGCTGCCCAAAAATCATCAGACATGAGTTTGCGGCCCCATCTGGAGCAAATCAATTTAAAGACTGTCAAAGGAACAATTGGCTTTCTTTCAATTGATGTTTGGCGAAATGCATCCTCTAAAAATCCATGGATACGAACAGCATTCCCTAACCCACTAGTCAAATGGAATGTCCTTCCAATACTGTGATCGTCCATTAGAATGCCAAACATCCCCGATGTCACAAAGTCCACGGGAACGATGTCAAGCATAGCCATTGGGTTGCAAGGAATAAATGGAAGAATGTTCTTGGATAGCAATAAAAGCGGCCAATACAAAACCTTAAAATGGGGAGTATAACCACTGCGAGAATCGCCAACCACGATCGAAGGGCGATGAATCACGGTAGGAATATCTGACATATACTGCCTTACAAGAACCTCTGCCTCGAATTTTGATTGTTCGTAGGAATTTGCAAAGCTCTGCCCTCTGTCAAGGCAGTCTTCTTTTACTTTTCCAGGCTTGGTCCCTGCAACAAATGCGGTCGATACATAATCAAACCTAACAAAGTTTGAATTCGACTTCTTAATTTTCGACACCAAGTCTAGAACTCTTTGAGAACCAACAACATTGATTGACCTAGCCTCTTGAATCGGCGCAGAAAAGTCAGTACTCGCGCCAATGTGTACAACATGTGTCACCGTCGTTTCAAGCAAACTCAAATCGCTCGGCGAGATACCCAAACCTTCTTGTTCAAGATCTCCTTCAATAGCAATGATTTTTGATCCAAACTCAGAAATCTCAAAAGGACTAAAAATATTCTGTTTCAGATTCTCCAAACGCTCATTATAGGTTCCACGTCCATTTCCTCTAATGAGAACATAGACGACGTTCACACTTTCACAGCGAACTAACTTAGGCAAAAGCGCTGAGCCCAAAAAACCAGAAGCGCCAGTTATAAACATTTTTTTTTGGGAATTCATGCTATTAACCTCTATTGAAATCGACCAACACACAGGAATGTTCACCACTCATTGAAGTTCGAACAATCAAACCATAACGCCGATCGGACTTAATTGTCTGGCGATCAACACTTGAACTATTGGGCCATGGAATTAAACAAGCCACAGGCACAGACCCCTTCTGATAGCAATGATGCATCAAAGCGATTTCAACAATCCCGGAAGCTTCCATGAGATTACCCATCAGTCTAGAAATGGAAATATTAGGAATCTCAGATATGTCTACTTTGCTTCCTAATGCCAAGGACACAATCGCCCGTTGCTCTAAGCGATCGATTGATTCAATTCCGCTGGAGCTTAGCGATATGAGTCCAAGCTGATCAAAACTAAGATTATTACGCGTCAAAGTGCTGACAATCAACGCACTCAAAACTTCTATTGATGTGTTTTTTTCAATAGCCTCAGAGTCAAAGGGGCCACAAACATTATTTCCGATTTGGACATCAACCAGTTGACACAAAACATTTGCTCCGCGCTTCTTAGCATGTTCCGGAGATTCTATAGCCATGAAAGCGGAACCTTCTGCAGGATCAGTGCCATTAAAGTCGCGGTCCTCGCCTGGAGCTTGTGAATTCTGAACCATTCTAGGCCCGAGTCCACGCCTTTCGAGGAATCCCAGAAATACTTGATCAAGATGAGATGAATACCCTCCGGCAATAACACAGTCATTGCGACCTCGTTTAATTGATCGCACTGCTCCATAAACGGCAAGATGAGAGCTGGTTTCCATGGCGGTATAATTGGAATTTGGTCCTCGGGCATCAATTGTTTTTGAACCATAACAAAGCACATTATTTGGCAAACCGTTTAAAAGCGTGGTCGGAGCAGCCGAAGCAAATACCTCGCCAAATCTTTCCTCGTCAACTATGCCGTTTTCGATATCCAATGTATCAACGGCCTCATTGTAATTTACGTTATCTAAAATAGAAGATGGTGCAGCCCCAACAAACATTCCTGTTCTTTCAGGTACAATATTTTCTTTATTGATTCCCGAATTTTTTAGACATGTTTCAAATGCCGCTAAGCCCAAAACATCGCGATGCGCAACAACTTTCATGACTTTTCGATCCGACAGCAATGTCCCAGCATTAAAATTTAAAATCTTATGCCTTTCAATTCCATTGCCTTTGTCAAAGTCTGCTGCCGCATTCAATATTGAATCTAGACCCAGTCCACAGGGAGTTAAGATTCCGAATCCAGTTACAGCATAAGTACAACGAGATTTCGGAAATTTTGTTTCATTTATAATTTCATGTTCTGATCTCATGGAATGTATCTCCTGACAATAACAGAGGTATTCGATCCGCCAAATCCAATAGAATTCGACATGGCGTAGTCAAAAGTCAAATCGGTAGCCGTACTTGGAGCCAATTCAATATTGCAATTTGGATCGATGTTAAAAAGGTTGACACTAGGAGGTACAACCTGATTCTTAACTGACATCAATGCAATTCCAAATTCCAGAGCTCCCGCGGCAGATATCAAATGGCCAGTCATGCTCTTTGTACTGCTAACCAATGTTTTACCTTTTGATGAAGGAAACACTTTAGATATGGCTAATGACTCAATTCGATCATTTAGCTGAGTCGATGTTCCATGAGCATTGATATATCCAACTTGATGACTTTCAATTCCGGCATCATCGAGAGCCATTTGCATTGCTTCAATGGTGCCTCGACCTTCTGGATGAAGGTCAGTGATACGATAAGCGGATTCCGTGACTCCATATCCACAAACTTCACCAAGAATCTTGGCACCTCGTCGTACAGCGTGCTCATATTCCTCAAAAATAAACATGCAAGCACCTTCTCCTAAAACAAATCCTTCGCGATCCCGATCAAAGGGACGCGAGGCAGTTTCAGGGTCTGATTTTCGTGAAGATAATGCTCCTAAAAGACAAAAACCAGCTACCTGAAAGGCATTGATCATAGAGTCAGCACCGCCGGTCAAAATGATATCAGCGTCACCACAAGCAATCATTTCAAAAGCCTCTCCAATTGCTTGGCCCGAGGACGCACATGCAGTATGAACTGTAAAATTGCCACCCGTGCAGCCAATCTTTGCACTTAAGATCGGAGCCAATGTTGAAGGAAAATGTTTTGGATAGTATTGTAAGTCTCCATCTTGATCCAATTTATCTTGGCGATAAATTTTTGCATACCAATTGAGGTCGGCAGCTCCCATGCCTACTCCAATACACGTCGCCATTCGACTCAAATTTATTGAGGAATCCTTAAATATATTAGCCTGAACTAAGGCCTCATCCGCAGCATTCCATCCAAGCCGCGCGGCACGATTCATAAATGGCAACTGTCCAGTCGGAACATTCTGCCGAAGCTCTAGCTGATAATCTTCAACTTGATACGCAAAGTTACATGAAAATTTTGAGGCATCGAAAATAGAAATCGGTCGAACATTCTTGCGCGACTCAATAATTCCATTCCAGGTTTCCGCCATCGAATTTCCAATCGGAGTCACAGCCCCAACTCCAGTAATGACCACTCTACGTCGATCAGTCAATAAATGATTCTTCATGAAATTCTCCATTTTTCACGCCCATTACGTTCTAGATTTGCTCACCAAAAATAAAACCATAACGTCCGCGCAATATTTTACGTCCATCCAAAACGACCTCGCAAATTGTCTCTAAGCCTGTTTCAGACAATTCAATGACTTTAGCCAAGACCTCAACGGTACTTCCAGGTTTTATAAATGATTTGATCTTCAAATCTCTTATAAAGGCAGGCCTCATATGATCACCTTTCAAACCTGAAGCAAGTGCCAATCTCCTTGTTGCCTCGCTAATCATTTCGTTAATAACCACTATAGGAGTCACTGGATATCTTGGAAAATGATCTGCATAGAAAGGCTCATTGCCAGAAAAATACTTGCGGCAATGAATCGATTTCAAAGGTTCGACGGTTAACACAGCGTCAACAAGGGAGTTTGAATCATAGATTTCAGATTCAGGATTAGCTGGTAACCCAGTATTGCTTTGAAGTTGAGCAAGTCGATTTCTTGTCAATAAAGGGTCTTCCAGCTCTGCAAGTGGCATCAAATATCCGCCACAATCTGAAATTGACACTAAACACTTCCCCTCGAAATAAGCTCCACCTGAAAAAACAAATGACTGTTTATCTTCACTAGAGATTCTTGCCTCTAAACTCACAACTGATCCAGTTGGAACTGAGTGGTGCAACTCGATATTGGAAGCAAACAAAAAGACTGGTCTTCCGAAAAAGTCGGTCTTTTGTAGCGAGAGCCATGAAACCAATTGCCCAATCGCCTCTGATATGACACTTAACCGAACATGATCTACTCCATTCGATAATTTGATTCTAAATGCTTCTTGAGGGCTAAAAGAGACTTCGCCTGAAATTTTGTCTTCACTACAATTATGAATCTTTGTCACGTATAGAAAACGCATCTGTTTTAACCTCAAGAATGATTCAATTCAACATCGACAGGAAATCTGACTTTCCAAGAATGTCTACTGATGGCTTAAACGGTCGCAGGCGTAAACGCTTCAGAACTTGGAGTCTGCAGCACTCCTGTAGCTTGATTTAACCTCTCAAGAACCATCCGTTCAAAGGTTGCTACAGTGAAAAGAGATGCGATTTCTTTCACTTTCAAACCCGCTTTAAACCGATCTTCAGGCACTTCAGGCATCATAGACTTTAACCTTGCAAGACCTTTTTCCTGCAAAACTCCATGAACCTCAAACTCACCCTCAGCAAGATCGCCTCGTGCTTTAGTTTCAATATCTCCCTTGGGCAGCTTGATCGCGAATGTCTTTTCCAACCTGAAAACAATGTCCAAAAAATCAATGCTCTCTGCGCCCAGATCATTCATTAAATTGGCATCTCGCTTCACTTGCTCTATATCGCAGTACAAAGCTTCACTTACAATTTCTTGAATTTTTTCAAACGTAGTCGACATAAAACCCTCCAAAAAAAAATTAGAACTTTAATCCACCATCAACATGCAAAACCTCTCCCGTGATATAGGAAGAGAGATCTGATGCTAAAAACAATACGGCATGTGCAATATCCTCAGGCGTACCAAATCGCTTCATCAACACTGTTTCCAAAATCTTCTCACCAGCGGCATCTCGAACTTCTTGACTCATATCGGTGACGATCACACCTGGAGCGACAGAATTTACCCTTATATTTTTGGGAGCAAACTCCACAGCTAAGGCCTTTGTCATCGCTTCGACGCCGCCTTTTGAAGACGCATAATTAGATTGACCGCGACCTGGCTTGGATGCACTAACGGACGAAATGTTAACGATCGAGCCTTTGCGGCTACGAACCATCATCTTTGCCACCTCTCTGGTGACACGAAAATTTCCAGTTAAATTTGCATTGATGACGTCCGCCCAGTCCTGGTCTTCCATGCCAAGAAGGAGTCCATCTTTAACAATTCCCGCATTGTTCACGAGAACAGAAATATTTTGAGTTTTTTCTTCAATCGACCGAATGGCAGTTTGAACAGATTGCGTATCTCTAACGTCCATTTTTACACATTCGACATCAAGACCTGCTTTTTTCATGTCTCCTTCAAACTGACGAGCACTGGCCTCAGAACTTAAAAAGGTCGCAAACACCTTCGCACCAGCACTTGCGCAGGCAACCGCAATTGCCCGACCAATACCTCGCGTACCGCCAGTGACAAGCACAACTTTTGAATTCAGATTAATTTGCATAAAAAAACCCCACTCCCGGTCAGGTTTTGAATTTCAAAACCAGCTGAAATTTATGTCGCGTCAAAAATTGAACAACGATTGATGTTCATCAGTTCTAAACTGAACGACATTGAAGTCGCAAGCTTAAAAAAAATATTACAATAATATTATTATCTTAACTATTTATGAGAAAATGGTTAAGAACATGTTTTTATTAATAATATATAAAATTCATTCTAATTATTTTATGAGGGGATTTTCAAAATTAACTTAATTTGGTTATCCCTGGACTACCCATTGCATGATAGCCGCCATCCACATGATGAATTTCCCCAGAAGTCCCTGAGGACAAGTCACTGAGAAGATATCCTGTTGCCTTTGCGACTTCGTCCGCAGAGACATTTCGCTTCATGGGAGACACCATTTCATAAAGTTGAAGCATATCATCAACGTCACCAACGGCTGAAGCAGCCAGTGTTTTAACAGGTCCAGCACTGACTGCATTGACACGAATCCTTTTGGATCCTAAATCAAATGCAAGGTAGCGTGTCGCTGAATCCAAAGCCGCTTTACAAACACCCATAACGTTGTATCCGGCCACAACTTTTTCTCCACCGAAATAGGTCATGGTAACAATGGATCCCCCGTCAGGCATGAGCTGCGCCGCGCGCCTTGCCGCTCCCAAAAAACTAAAAACACTTATGTCCATGGCCGTCGAAAAGCCTTTACGACTCACATTCATGGTGGAGCACTGAATATCTTCCAAAGGCGCAAACGCGATGGAATGTACTAAAAAATCAATGTGTCCAAACTCAGCCTTAACGTCACCAAAAAACCGATCCATGTCCAAATCTGAAGTCACGTCACAGGGCCTTACAAACTTTACTCCTAGCGGCTCAGCGACCTTCATAACGCGCCTTGCTATTCTATTTGGAGCACCTTCAGCATCCGGTAAATGACTAAATCCCAAAATTGCTCCTTCTGAATGAGCAAAATTAGCAACACTTGCTGCAATTGAAAATTCATTTGCAACACCCATGATGATTCCGCGTTTTCCTTTAAGAATAGACATATACTTCTGATGCTCCCGCTAAAATAACTCGATGGAAAAGTAGGTTGACCGATTTACTAGCGTCTAGACCTACGCCTATCTTGAGGCTTCGGCAATGATTTCTTGTTTTCAGTCTCGCGATCCATTTCCTCATCTTCAGTTTCTGTCAACGTCACTGCTGATTTATGAGAAGGGCTCGGACGATCTAGCAATTCGCTTTTCAAGCCATTAACTTTAGGCAAGTCTGCAATGCCGGAAACAGCAAGATTAATCTTTCTAGCAACTCGATTCTTCTGAAATATTGCTGATGGAAAGGCACTCGCAACATACACTAAATTGGAGTCCAATTTGTTCGCCTCAACCGTGTATGAATGGGGAGGAACAAACCGCACCGGAATTTGAGTTTTCCTCTTATTGCTGACTTCCATAAGTCCCTCGGAAACCTGTTTTAGCAGTGCTTTCCTCGCTTCTGTTTTAGGATCATCTTGGTCAGGAGCGGTTCCCAACGTGAACAAAATGGCGTCAAACAAATAATTTAATGCTCCGGATTTGCTTACCTTTCCGAGTGACTTCATTTTTTCAAGAAATTCGCCCGGATTATCAATAACACAACTCTGATCTGAGCAATAAGTTGCACCAATTTTATTGGGATCTACAGGTTTCACATGGCGACTTTGCACACCTAAATTTTTCAAAATACTTGGCTTTAACTGAGCCAGCATCATAGCTCTAACAGCCCTTGCTGATAACCCTGTGGGTCTAGGTGGATTTTGATAATAGGTAGCCAGAAACGCTTCAACAACATCCCAAAGAGTATATGGTTTATAGAGAAAACTTGGCTCCTGAACCCAGGTTTCTGATCCAATAC
>JAPLFV010000398.1:0-1205 GCA_026390495.1 Pseudomonadota bacterium
CAATAAACTTCCCCTAAGTATTTAGACACTCTGTTAGCTGGGTTCTTATCTAGAAACTGACTTATAGGGGCATATAACAGTGATGCCTAAAAAGTATCATAGCAATGTTAAAATTGAATTATTGCTGCGCCTTTAGAGGCGCTATAAAAAACATCAGAGGCATTGTGCCTAAAGGCATAAGAGGACCTTTCAGAGAGCTGCCAATGATGCTAATCCGGTTTACAGTCATTTAAAAGGTTCACTCATTAATTTTTGGGGGTTGATAATTAATTTGCAAGTGATACTCAAGGCCATGTTAATTGCTACATTTTTTCCTTCGTTTGTTTCCGCACTTGGAAGTGAAAACGATTCGTCTAGCAGTGAGGTGTTCGTTACCTGTGATAGTACTTGTACATTGCAGCAAGAAACGGCGAATTGGGGAAAAAAATGTGAAGGCTTAGATCAGAATAGTGGCGATATCATATGGTCGAGAATTTTGGATTGTAAACCAACTGGTCCATTTGATTGCTCGCCATGTGAGCCTGATATTATTAATCGACCAAACTTTGCATCATATTACTCATCGAAAAATGGAGTGAGAATTGCGAACAAGGGAGGCCAATTTTGTGGATTCAAGGGATTTGAAAAAATTTTGAATGTACCGGAATGTAAGATTTTTTCTAACATCATCGATGTATGCAATGCAGTTCGTGCTAGGGATCCCTCTTGCATTCGGTAGTCAATTTTAGCAAATCCAGCTTTTGCTGATACTCACTATAATTATTCATGCGGAGTTGGAGCATGCTCTAACTGTTTGACTCAAGATTCATTCACTCAGTTCTCTTGGCGAATCCTGTTATTTTTTAAAGGCCTGAGAAATAAAACTTTGTCGTGATTGAAATGAAACAGATTCAATAATTGCAAATGCAGCGGCGACGTCGTTGGAAGCCAACGACCATCCTAGATGTTTTCGGAAGAGCAGTCTGAAAGTAGGACCTACCTCCTTCCCAAATTTGGATGTCCATGACATGTACTTTCAACCTTTACTCGATCATATATTAGTGGCTGTCTATCATGTTAAAATCAAAAAAGGACGCGGCAACGACCCTGTATAAATCATTTAGATGCCTAAAGAATTAGACTGGCCTTTGCAATTTTTGCATTGAACTATCATTGTCTAATATGTCAAAGGAGTCGATCCGATATTCTAGTTAGAAAACATTTTT
>JAPLFV010000398.1:1233-9888 GCA_026390495.1 Pseudomonadota bacterium
CATTTTTTTGAATTTGATGTCATGCTTTAGGTAGCAATCATTGTAATTGCAGCCAGCTAATGGTAAAATGAAAATGTGATCAAGCGTCAGTCTAGAAAGTAATTTTAGTTTATGTTTCTTGCATATAGTTGCTTAGTTATTTTTTTATTTTTTTTGGAGGTCTTAGATGAGATTTCAGTTCAAACTTATCGGCAGTTTATATTGTATATTGATTAGCACATTGAGCTGTAAATCTGATAAAGGCAATGAAAGTAAACAAAGGTCAATGGCAGAGTTAGAGGATATTAGTAGGGTCAATGAAGATGAATCAAGAACAGTCATCTGCAACTATGGCGATGGAAAAAAAGAAGAAACTGTAAGTCGCATAGATTTTTTAAAAGGTAATGTTTGCATCAATGGAGTGCCTAAAAATCCACCTTCGATCACAGCTTTAATCTCAAATGAAAAATACACTGATGCGGTTCAGAATTTGACAAGTCTATTGGGCAAATTTAGCAATGTAAAATGTTTTGAAGGAAATATGACTAACACTCATAAACTGGCTTCTGCTCGATACGGAATTCAAGACCGTAGGAAAGGCACCGAAGTGTTTTTGTTTGATCATCAACTTGGCTGGCAACCAGTTTATTTTTCGCCACTATTGAGTGGTGTGAGTCCCAAAAGGGCTTGGGACGAGGGGTATTGGTTTAATCCAAGTAGCCGGGAATATGGTGTTTTTGAAGCGTCTAAACTGTCAAATAGGGTTCGAGTAGGCAGCATATTAGTAGGGGTCATTCCTGGCGCGATGCATTACGAAATATTGGGGATTGTCAGTACTGGTGTCTATACAAATGATTCGCTCGATTTTGTTTATGTGGAGCCATTTAGTTATATCACAAGTAATCAATTTGCAATTTCTGGCGCGCACCCAAGCTGCAATCGATAAAATAGATTAATAGAGTCACCAATGATTATCAAAGATTGTGACGTAAATGACTCAAGGTAAAACTGCGATATTGATAATCGAGCATACAATATTGAACACAATCTTATCGCCACAAATACCTTGAAGGAGCTTTGAACTTTAGTGCATAGCTAGCGCCTCAAGTCCCACGCAATTTAATGGCTTCACTGTGATTGAAGCCTCTTTTAACAGAATTGCTCCCGATTGCATTTGTGCTTCGGTAATTAACTTATCGAATATTGGCTTAAGCTCGCCCATATTATTGTATTGGTGGCTACTGTCACCGCATTTATCAATCGATACTTTTTTTCCAAGAGTAAGTTGGGACAAATCTACTGCAGCACCTTTGTCATTCTTTGGAATTGGAGTGGCGCTGACATAAGGAAAATAAAATCGGTCTCCTTCATGAAGGTGAAGAGCGGGCGTACAGGAAAATAATATTAAAAAATGAATTGATGTTATCAGACCCAAACGCATCATTTGAATGCCTCCCCCGAGAAAGTCACGCAGCGCAGTGGTCCTCCCATATGAGGCAATAGAGCGTATTTGTCTTCATGTAGAGACTTTACGTTAACGACGAAGCGAATATCTTCGCTTTTTAATTTCTTCAGAAAATCTTCGAATGCCAGATGCTCTGGGCCATGGATCTCATTTGGCTCTGAATCACTCGAGTAACATGACTGTCCTGTACGTATTCCTACTGACTTTGTGTTATCTATATGGTCTGATAAAGCAATAAATGCCAAATTCTTTGCTACGGCTGCTTCTTGGCGCTGGGTCATACACGAAGTCATTGATACCGCTATAGATGCGAACAGTACAGCACTCCATATTTTTGAAAATTTATTTTTTTTCATTTTGGATGATTTCTGCCGCTTGCTGATATGTGTTTAAGATTTTTCTCCAACTATAATGATCGAAAATCCAGTTTTGTGACCTTAAAATGCGATCTTGCAATTCATTGGATGCTCTCCATTTAGTTATTTCGTCAATCGCAGCAAAAAACTCATTTGGCGTCTCATATTCACATACCGCAGAAAGGTTCTGGGCCAAGTAGGTCAGTACATTAGACCGCTTATTGACGATGCAGGGAGTCGCTGCCAAGATGGATTCAAATACAATAATGGATAAACTTTCAAACTCAGATGGATTCACTAGGGCGAAGGCGTTCTGAATCAGACACTCTTTGACTTCAGTGTTGACATAGCCAAGGGATCTAACCCACTTGGAGCTTAAATCAATATCACTGGCCTCGGATACCTTTCCGGCTAGAAAAAAGTAGAGCGGACTTTCAGGATGCTTCTCATTCCATTGGTCGATAAATGGAATAATATTTTGAATCCCTTTTCCTTTGTCAATTCGACCTAAAAATAGCAGATACTTTGCATTTGATTCTTGCGGGCCTAAAAAATTCCTCAGTAAATCTATAGATCTCTTAGGAGGCAACGTCAAATCGTATCCAAGGCCTGCGATTCGGATATTTTCATGCTTTGATTTAGACACCGACTTTATGAGGGTAGATTCGGGCTCAGTATTTGCAAAAATAAATCGAGAACATCGAAGCAGGTTTTGAAACATATGATAACGAAGAGGTGGTTCGTCATGCGCTAGAGGCAGAAAAATGGATTTTTCATGGACGAGTGGTAAACCGCCTACAGTTGGGTAATACAGGTAGCAAAAAAATAGGAAGACATCATACTGATCTTTGTTTTCTTCAATGTATCTGGTCATTGAGGGGCAATATGGCCCCTGTAGTATGACCCACATAGATTCTAAAGGTGATAGAATCTGATCTGAAACTCCTACCCGCCTCATTCCATTGATGATTCGACCTAGTATAGAAAGTGATCTTGAACAACGACTCATGGTGTTATTAAATCGCCTAACAACAATCGGGCCGTCTGATTCCAGTCCCTCGTTAAAATCATTGGTCCATGTCATATGATCTTTACTAGTCGTAGTAAGGATTTCGACGTTCCAGCTTAAATCCGATTGGAGTTTCCCGGCTACAGAACGCGCAAGCGCCTCTGCTCCTCCAATTACGGTAGCGCCATATTTTTGAACAACAATTGCCACTCGCATAATTAAACCTAACCTTAAAACAATGAGGACTCAATTTGTGCTCGATTCATTAAACATCAGACTAATGAATTGGTCTATTTCTTTGACGTCATTTAGAAACGTGGGTCGACGATTCGAAATAAATTGGAATCTTTGATATAATCGAGCTTTATTGACGTCTTGGAATTTGGCCGAGACCGATAAGTGAGCAGGCAGCAAATCAATACAATATAGGAAAAACTATGCAACCTGACATTCAGCAAGATCAATCATCAACTCAAGAATTCTATCGATTTCAATTCTTTGGGCAAGGCATGGATTTTTTTGTGATCATGCTAAAAAATATTATTTTGACGATCTTTACCTTGGGAATCTATCACTTTTGGGCAAAGGTTAACTCGCGAAAATTTCTTTGGCAGAACATGGAGTTTGCTTCAAGTCGATTCCTCTATACAGGAACTGCGATTGAGCTGTTGATCGCAAGGCTCAAATTTTTTGGAATTGTCGCGGTTGCAGTCTTGATTGTGGCTTTAATTTCCATGGGTGGATTGGGCGAAACAGTTGGCATGTTAGTCGGTGGGTTGATCTATTTTGCTTTCTTTCTCTGTGTCCCCTATTTAATCATTGGGGCATGGCGCTATAGACTGAGCCGCACCACTTGGAAAGGTATTCAACTAGGAATGATGGATTGTGGCAAAGAGTACACCATGTCATTCATTGGCGGATATATTCTGACGATTCTGTCTTTTGGGCTCTATTATTCCAAGTGGAGTCATGACCTTTATAGGATTCCTTGCGAGAATATTCGGATGGGGACATTGCGCTTTAAGTACACCGGTAAACCGTGGGATCTTTTAGTTCCGTGCATTAAGGCGTTCTTTTTAACGATATTTACGTTGGGTTTCTATATTCCTTGGTTTGTTGCTGAAATGGCTCGATACCGAGCGTCACACACATTTATTGGTAGCGAAACAAACGGGTTTGCTCGGATGCAATGTAAATTGACGGGCGGACAGATTTTAGGTCAAGTGCTTCTTCAGTATTTATTGATCGTTTTTACTTTTGGATTGGCACTACCTTGGGTCATTATCAATAACCTTAATTTTTTCTGCGAAAACATATTTTTTCAAGGAAAGCTCGATTTTAGCAATATTCAGCAGTCAAATTTAGCTCGCCCCGGAGCGCTTGCAGATGGCATAGGGGATGCTCTCGACATCGGAATTGGCTGAGCAAATTTTGCATGTCAGAAAATACTGCGAGACGAAAATTCCTGGGTGAGTATGCGGACGGGCAATCGACTGCAAACACGGGCCAGTCCCTATTGGAACATGATGGAGATGAGCTAATCATCCGAAGCTTGGAGACCAATGAGGAGAGGCAGCGCTGGCAATTTCAAGAAGTTGAAATCGAGGTTGGTCCTGGAATTTCAGTCCTACGACATAAGGTATTAACTGGCCAGCAATTCATCTGTCATGATCCAGAGATGCCGCACATTTTCAAAAAGCAAAATCCTGCATTAACACACGGATTTCATTTGAAGCAGACCCATTTAGCGATAGGTCTCGTCATCGTATTCTTTGGACTCGTAGCCCTGATCTGGCTTTCTGCGAATACTGCTGCTCAATTTGTTGCTTTGCGTGTGCCAGCCCAGTGGGAGCAGAGTCTTTCCAGCAAATTGAATGAATATGTTACAAAATCAAGTTGTGAATCGGTCGAAGCGAATCGAGTCGTAGGTAAAATACTTGCTAGACTTGTTGGACAAAGGCAACTGCAATTCGACGTAAAAATAAAAATTTCAAATAGCCCTGATGTGAATGCATTTGCACTACCAGGAGGAGTCATTTTATTAAACCGAGGATTCCTCCAGCAGGTGAATTCACCAGAAGAGGTAGCAGCGGTGCTAGCGCATGAAATTCAGCACGTTGAGCAGCGGCACGTCATGTCTACGGTCATCAGGGCATCCTTTATTGCCATGGTATGGAGTGTTATTTTTGGAGATATGTCCAGCTTTATCATGGTCGATCCCGGGCTGATTCATTCCCTTGCGACGACTAGTTTTTCTAGACAGCAAGAGGCAAGTGCGGACCTCGGTGGGCTCAAGATGTTAGACGAAGCTGGAATTTCGCGTCAGGGATTTAAAGACTTTTTCTTAAAAATATCAAAAAGTATCGAAGGTAAGGGTAGTGACTGGGCGACGCTTATAAACTCTCACCCCTCTTCTTCAACACGCATGAAGATGATCGGTAGCGAGCCATTTCGAGAATCTAGGCCTAAGATTGCAGAGGAAGGTGAGTTTGCCGCATTAAAAAATCCTTGCAACCTTAAGATTTGAATAAATTTAATATCGATGATTTAGTATAGCATCACGACATGCAGTCGAATTTCGCTAGGGCTTCTCTAGACTGAATGTTAGAATAAACGCAGTGGGAAATTAACTTGAGGTATATATTTATATATTCTTCTTGTGTAAGTCGAAGTTCGCTTCAAACTCATCCTATCGTTCTTGTAACCCCTATTGATATGCAAAATAAAAAAGTAAACACCACTGCTGTTCATCCGTCAATGTCTAGTAAACTAGAATCCAAAACCTGGCTAGATAGCGAATTGGTTGAAGTGCAAGGCCTTTGGGCGAGTAAAGCCAAACAGAGAGGCTATCGTCAGATTGACCAGATTGATTTCAAAATTGACGATTTAAGCGTTCTTCCAGTAAAGTTCAAAAGCCTGCTGCCGGATCAGATCCTTAATGCTCTGCGTTCAAAAACATCTACCCGTTTTATTGCTTTCCTACTGATTACAGGTGAAGATTTATATAACCAGCAGGATGAATTGGATGGTGATGGTGCAGCAAGAGTTCGCTACTCATTGGTGTCAGGCAGAAAGATTTGGACAAAGATGATCATAGTGGACCTAAATTCCTCGCGAGTCGTTTACGAAGCTAGAGATAATTCAGAGCAATCAAATTACAATAAATGGTCTGAGAGTAAGACAATTGAAGGAGGCCTCGTGGACAGACTCATATTGAAGGCGGACACGTATCCAGCGTTTCCAACAAGATTGAAGACAATAGAGAATTCCCTGCAGCATTACATAGAAAGTATGCCATTTTGAAAGAGTTTGATCCCGTCTGCTAACTTTGACTACCTATCAATAGAAGCGGTTGAATTGCGGCGCGAAGGATTGAGTTATGAAAGAAATTGACAGTATCTTCTAAAAATATTTGAAAACCTGAAACGAATGGCGGCCCAATATGCAAATCCTCATAAATTATTCATTGGCAACTTTGTTTTTAACTTTGAATATTGTCTCCGTTGGGTGCACGCAACGAAGGGACGATGGGCTCCTGAAAGATTCAACTATTGGTACAAAATTGATTGACCCTAAACTAGAACAATCGATTCTATCTTCAAAGAATCTCACTGAATGGACGCAGAATTCAGCCATTTCAGAGTATCAAAACAACGCCATCATTATGACATTGTCTGAAAGCATTCAAAATGCGTCTACTGAATTTCCGCGTGTGATACTATTTAGTAATGATACCAAAACAATGGTTTCTTACGAAAGCCTACCACTCAATGAAAATAGCCAACAGCTAGAGATCATCCAGTATAATTCTGAAAAATCAGAGTATGAATTTTTTGAGGCTCAGCTGGGAGCTCAAACAAAAATTCATAATATGACTGGCAATGAGAACTGTAGCACCTGCCACCATGGCGCTCCTATTTGGGAGCCCTATGATTTTTGGCCAGGCGCTATGCCTCGAGCTAGTATTTGCCTAAACGACATCGAGGAGAAATATTTTCAGTCCACGTCTTTAAAAAGCAATGCCTTGCTTGCCAAATTGAATTTGGGGTGCAAAACAAGTAATAATTTGAAGCTTGCTGATGGACTGCGCAACAATCACCATTTTACATATGTCTCGAAGCGAATTCAGCGCATTAAGAATTTCGAAAGGCTTAAATATTCATTCGCCGCCGCTATGATGGATTGCCCTGATATAGCAACTTTTAATGTAGGCCTAGAAGGTCACGACGCATCGAGATATTCTACTATTCGAGAAGAGGCTGAAGCGTCCTTAAAAAAGATGGATAAGGACATGTATGATTTGATGGTCCGTGACAGTCAAGGGGTGTCGACAGATGTGGCTGTTGGCCTCTCCTATTTGCTGATTGATCAGGGACTTGAGTTTCGAGACCTTTTTATGTCATTTAAAAGTCAATATTTTATAACTCCATTGCAGGGCCAGATTCTTACGCTCTTGAGATCATTTATGACTATTGATCCAATCTTATCGGATTTGCCACTTTACCGTGTTTGGAAGGGGAATAGTTCCGAGCTCTTTGGAATCAACGACGAAGGAAGATTTAGAGAAGCAAAGAAGCAAAGTGACGATATTGAAAAGATCTACTTTGGTGAATGGCAAATCATGGAGTATTTTGCGGATGCAAATCGCTGGAAGAATATAGAAAAACACAATGGCGTCAAAAAGGCATGTGACACATTGCGCACGCTCTCAAAGGCAAGTGTATTGGGGCAAGGGGCCCCTTCCAAAGTTCAGCAATATCAGAGTTGGTTTGATGCAGGCGCGAGGTAGATTAGTGCCGCCCAAGTCACTCCTTTGGCGCTACTGGTGTTTGAATCGATTTTGCATAGTAGCACCTTTGATGGTACAAACTGATTTTTGAAATAATTTCCGCTTTTTGTTTTGAAAACTTGTTGATCTTTATGGCCTGAACTCTTTGTTTCTTTGGAATTGAATCAAATTGTTCAAGAAATAATTTATCCATAAACCACTGATCACTGTGAGAAATGGCTTGTATGTTTGAAAGTAGCACGGGCTCTTTCCAGCCATTATAGTGGATAAATTCGTAATTTATTTTTAAACGATGACTTCCGGAGCCCGCGAAAATCAGCTCTGGAAAGTATCGTTCCACAATCAATTTTTCGTGATCATTTGCGGGCAAGTATGTGTATGCTAGGTTTATTTCGTGGTCAGCTTTGAAACGTCTTTCGTATTCTTCCATAAGTTTGGATTCAATTGACTCTGCATTTGCAATTTCATCGTACCAATTGGCCAAGACGTTAGATTTCAAAATATCAGGAATCTCGTCTACGGTGATTTGAATATTCAATGCCTTCATTCTATCGACAAAAGACGGATGTGAATCAAATGGATGTGTGACACTGTGGTTGAATATATCTTTGCCGGTTTCGGCGGAGATGTTTTCAGCAAAACTTTTGCGAAGAGAATCAAAGAGTTTGTCGTGGGTAATCTCCTCTTTTGCTCCAAAGAGTTTTCTCTCGAATTGAGATCGAAAATCTGAAAATCCAATGACTTTTATTAAGCTCTTTGCCATGTCATTTGGACTTGTAACTTGGCTTGCAATTTTGTCGGCTCGAAATTCTCTTTGCCGTTTTAAATCACTCATGGAGAGTTGAAACAGATGCACATATAAATTCATAAAATAGAAAATTGGTCTTGTAATTGCATTGGAATAAAGCGTCTCTAGCAACATCTCTACCTTGTGTAGCAAAGGAGAGGTTTTTTGCGAAAAATAGGTATCGCCACCGCTAAAATGCGCCATTTCGTGCGCAAAAATGGCGTTTGCTTCTGACTGTTCAAGAAATTTAAGGTGGTAAAGGCTTAGGTA
>JAPLFV010000028.1 GCA_026390495.1 Pseudomonadota bacterium
ATTATATCGGGGTGGTCAAATGGCATTAAATGTTTTGTCTAAGAAGGTAGAGTTTTTATATTCAAGTCTCAACATTCGAGTATTGCAAGCGATTGAAGCTGAGTTTGCAGATATACAAAAATTGGGACCTGACAGTACAAGTAAATCAAGTTTAAGTTCGAGCTTCCTGTTTCTAGAAGCGCTTTACCCATTGGTTAAACATGTCAAATGGGTTCATACACCTGTTTTTCAAGGGCTATTGACAGAGTTTTTGCAAATGGATCATGGGATTCCAAGAAAGCTGGCAACCACAATGATTCAGGGTTTGATAGAATCATTGGCACGAAGTGGGTTTGTGAAGAAGGGTGGCTCCTTAACGGATGACCGAGAGTATTTAAAAATGGCATATGTTCTCGCTGCAACGGCAGACTCTGATGATGACCTAGAGTTGGATTTGGGGCTTGGCAGTGCCATTGTTAGAAAGTTAAAAGATGGTATCAGCGTTCTCGATCAGGGAATAACCGACATCTATATTCCAGAGTATGATGCAATTTTGGCCTCAATTGTTATTGAAGTTAATCATTCGATACGAACGCATTCTTGGGCCTTAGATCTTGAGCGTCTAAAATTTAAATTAATGGAAGAATTAGGAGATCGAGCCATTGAATGCTTGATCGAGGAAAACCTCCTGGATCTTATGCGACTTCTTGCCAGTCTAGGCCATAGAAAAGGCAATAAGGTTCATTCGATTGATGCCAATATTCAAGTCTTGGAATCCGCCAAATTGATTGAGCCGAACTTAAGTTCTGCTGGCAAAAAAACTAGTTGGAATTTAACACGACTCGGCGCAGCCATTTCCTTTAAGCATTTTTGGGCCGACTTTAGTCAGTCAAAGGCAATGAATGAAGCACTATTCTTAAGCCTAAACGAGACCTGGCAGAAGCGATTGGTTACTTCGAACGATTGTCTAAGCACTACTTTTGTAGAGATTATTTTGATGAAGCATGCGGCAACACTGTCTCCCGAAACAATCGAAGCATCTTTGATGCGTTTGATATCTGATGTAGACACATCTGTTGATCCTGCTATGATTCTTCAGTTGATTGAGTCTGTGACGTTCCCTTGGCAGAAGGCGTCAGTTCTCAGGGTGATCTCAAGGATGAATCCTTCGGATGAGTTAGTTGAGCTAGTTGCAAATTCGTTGGCCAAATCTCCAAGTCAGTCAATCGTAAATGCTGCTAATGAAATACTAGAGCTATGGGCACCTAAAACTTCACATATGATTTCTCAAGAGAGTGTACGGTAGTTCCATGAAATTTTTGCCTTTGAATAAGATTAAAGTGGAAGTGGAAGCAGCAGGGTTGAGTTACCCCACTGTTATGACTCATTCAAAAAATATTGTTGAATACTCAAACAGATCATCTCAAAAGTGTTTTCCTGTTATAGACACATGCAGAAAAGATAATGACTTAATTTTTAGCTGTACTCTTGAAGGACAATTTCAGGCAAGTCGCTTTGCGAGTTTTGTTCCAGCTGCCGGTGCCTCAAGTCGGTGGTTAGCTCCATTGTCAAAACTGATTTTGGCTCTCAATCAACATCGTTGGGACGATTTAAAAATTGCGATGGATGAATCCATTGAAGATGGGATTTTGAATTGCCCCATTCCAGCAAAGCTCAGAAAGTTTTTGCTAAGGTACTCTCAGGGCGTTGACATGAGTTCTATGGATTCCTCGATCGGCGAAGCTAAGGATTTAGTTTTAGACATCGAGTCCCCAAAAGCATTTTATCCTGCAGTGATTGAAGGCAATTCATTTCTTGAAATGAAAATGAGAGAAGATCGCAGTATACCTGGACTTCAGGCGGGAATTTTCGTTTGTCCCAGAGGTTGCCAAACACAGTTTCAACAATCGATTGAAGCTTTGAGTCAGCAGCTTGGCGACGCAAAATATGAAGTCATTGAGCAAGGAGATTCTTTAGCGACTTTGAGATTTGATACTCGCGGAGAAGTTTGCATTTTGGAGGACAATGTTCCTTCGATTGTTCCGGCAGGTCATGGTGCCCTTTTGAGAACGTTGCCTGTCTCTAAAACAATTTTCCCAAAGGTGCACTCCGTTTGGATTAGAAATATTGACAATGTCGTCGGAACATCTAAGCAGGTAGTAGAGGCATCCTGTGCCTTCTTGCAGACTCACGAAAAATTGCTTTTGATACTTTCACAGATTCGGAAATATTATAGGTCTAAGGAAATGGATTTGGTTGAGGCTCAAGCAAAACTATTTCTTACCCATTTGAAATTTCGCGGTGAACATGTACCTGAAAATCAGCCTTCCTTTCAACGCTTATTGACGAAGGTGTTTCAATGCTCGCCGTCGATGAACTTTAACGACAACAGTCACATTTTAAGTATCTTGGATCGCCCCTTCGTTTCAATGGGTATGGTGCCGAATACTGCTATGGATGTGGGTGGCACTGCCGTCGTCGCGAATATTGAAGGTGAGATTCATAAGGTTTGTTTGGAAGTGCCGCATGCATCTGCTGGGGATAAAGCCAAATTTTTAGAAGATCCAAATATGGCAACTCATTTTAATCCAGTATTCGTTGCCGTAGAAGTCTTTAGTGAAGATGCACTCGCGAATTGGAATGATCATCCATTTTGGTTGATTGCAAAAAAGAAGTTTCGAGGCCAGGATGTTTATTACCAAGAATCGATCCTATATGAAATGATCGGCTGCTCTAAGTATACGAACTTAATATTTTTCGAAGTACCTCGCATATTATTCAACCCTCATAAGTCATTGCACGACGCCCAAAGGCGTTTTTTGAAAAGTTGGCTTTAGGTTTGAATGAGGCAGTTTGCCTTTTCTTGTCAAAGGGTGCTTTTAGAGTTTCAACTGTTGAAGATCTTTTCGAAAAGCTTTCTTATTGACAATATTAAAAATTTCCATGAAAATAAAAAGATGGCTTTAAATTTTCCAAGAAATATTAAGCATTATATTCTGGCCTCATTGGCAAGAAAAAAAAGTGTATTGATGCTTGGGCCTCGTCAGGCTGGCAAAACGACTTTGTTGAGGCAAGTCGAGTTTGATAAATCAATTAATTTAATCGTGCCATCGGTCCGAAGGCAATTCGAACAAGACCCGGACAGGTTGATCAGAGAGATTGCAGCATTCGCTCGAGGTAAAAAAAATCCTCCACTTGTTGCGATTGACGAGATCCAGCTTGTTCCTGAATTGATAAATGTTGCGCAATACCTTATTGACGAGTCAAAGGCCCAGTTCGTTCTGACAGGATCGTCTGCTAGGAGATTGAAAGCACAGGCCGACGTCAATCTGTTGCCAGGAAGAGTTGTTTATATGAGACTCGATCCGTTGAATCTTTTGGAACACAAACCAAAATTGATTGAGCATGAACTCTATTTTGGATCGCTCCCTGGAATTGTCACGTTAAAGTCAGACCAAGACAGAGATACTGACCTGGTTTCGTATGTCGAAACTTACCTTGAGGAAGAGATTCGCAAAGAAACCAAGATTCGTAATCTAGCGGCCTTTTCTCGCTTTCTGTCTAGAGCAGCGCTTGATGCCGGAAATATTGTGAATTTTTCGAGCCAAGCAAATGAATCAGGTGTTAGCTCAGTTACAATCCAGTCATACTACCAAGTTCTGGAAGACTGCATGATCTGTGAGAGGATAGAGCCATTCACAGAGTCTCAGACCCGAAAAAAACTTACTCGCAGTCCTAAGTTCCTTTTCTTCGACCTTGGTGTTCGAAGAATTGCGGCTGAGGAGGGACACCGGCTTGGAAGGGTGAGGGAAGGTCAATTGTTTGAACAGGCCATTGGTCTAAGCATTATTAGAGTCCTGCGCTCGCATATGCAAAGATTTGAATTATTTTTTTGGAATGATCCTTCTGGTCCAGAGGTTGACTACATTATCAAGGTCAAGGACAAGCTTTATCCAATTGAGATTAAGTATACGGAGAATCCTTCTGTGCAAGATATCAAGCATCTAAAGACATTTCTTAGAGAATATAAATCTGCTCCAAAGGGATTTCTAATTTCTCTCGCTCAAGAATCTCAAGAATTTGGTGCGAATATTATTGGAATCCATTGGTCGAAACTTCCTGAGATACTATTCTCTATAATATAGGCTGGCCTTAGCAAAATTTCTCTTAAGCCTTGCCTATGGGCAATTCAACTCAAATCCTAACTCGTCTTTCAGTTGCTTTGTGATCTGAGTTTGAGCATAGCTAATAGTACATAGGTAGGCCTTCATGCCAGCACGTTGAGCTGGCGTTGAGTAACAACAAAGCTGCCAAGGTCGGTATTTTTTTTATCATGTAGCAGATAGATTTTTATTTCGAGCGCAGATCGCAATCAAGGATATGAAAATATGTCAAAATTCATTTGGCAAACCTTTCTTGCAGGACTCTGCTCAACTAAAACCTGTGCCTTTTTCAGTATATCGAGAAAGTCACTTTGAATTTCCATTATTGTCTCTTCAGTACAAGAAAAAAGAACTGAAAATGAGTATTTTGAAGCTGATACCAAATTCGTTAGAGGGCTCATAGAAAAAAGACGCAAGTTGTTTCTATAGGAGTCAAACATGGGCGAATTCCTCTGTATTCCTTGAAACACAAAGTCTACTGATTGGGTGCTACGAGCTTGAGACGTGCAGTACAAACAATCCGACAGTTGTGGCTCAAGGGGTTGGGAGAAAGTTTGATTTTTGCTTCTAAAGCTACGGCCGATTGAGGGTCACTGGTAGCATCTTGCAAGTCTAACATCAACACCGTATCTGAGGTCAAAACCGGGGGAATAAATTATGAGGTCCTCTAGCGGATTGTCTTTTTGTCCTGAAACAGCCAGGTCAATTTGCATTATTCCTTTCGATGCTCGACGGGAAGAGCACCAAGCGCCATGCCAGCTATAACTACGGGGATCAAAAACATCGTCCCTGTACTGTGAAAGATTGTAATCTTCAATGGCGCTGCCGTACTTAAAATCAATTGTGAGGGGCGCAATTGGAATTCCTAAATAGGTCGTTCTGGTTGTGATTGAACCTTTTGTCTTTCGTGTCTTATGCACACCGTAGTCCACCTTTTGCCTCAGAAACTTAACATAGAATCCTTGGGGACCTGTTACTGGGATTCTGATAGCGCAGCCAGATCTAGCCGAAAGTGGAGATGTGGCATTTCCAGGTAGATCGATACCCAAGTTACTAAGGACAACTTGAAGATCGGATCCATTTTTGAGGACGAATGCGTCTACGTCATTTATGCACCCACTCCCTGCAAGTACTGCACGATCTGTTTCGTACTCGATGCTTTCGCTAGCGGCAGCTTGGTACGTCGTCGATAGAACCAAAATTGCAACCGATGCAATTAGCTGCCTGATTGATAGTGATGTAGCATGACTGTTTGTTTTCGCGATCTCTTTCATGAGTTTCTCCTTCGTGTGCTGTTGATTGAATAATCTGAAAATCTTCCCTAAATCAAACCTACAGTTAGTTTGCAGATCATGCAATTCATTTTGGAACAAAGTGTTCCAATACTAATTTTTGGAACGTCTTAGAAAGATTTTGTTTCCTGGCAAAACAATCACCCATACAAGTCTCATAATCTTACCAACTAAGATTTTGCCACCTATTTCGATAATTCTCTTAGCAGAGGAGGACTCGTTTTCTCTAGGGCCCAAGCTTAAATTGGATCGTGTTGTGTGAGAGCTTTTGCCCTGTAGCATAATCTTCGCAGTGGGTTTCGCATTCAGCGTCTGTTATGATCTGGCTGAAAGCAATAGGAGGATTGAATAGATGATAGATCAGAAATGTTTTAAAAAACGTATTTCGATTTTAATGGCCACTGTTTCTAGTTTTATTTTTTCTTCGGCTGCTCCGGTGGGCAAAGTGAAATTAAAAGTGTCTGATATTCCTTGGGCAACGGCAGTGATTGATCAAGTAAAAGGTAGTCCCGTGACATTGTGCGGAACTCCCGATTTGATTTTAACAAAAAAATCTCTGGCAAAAGACTTCTTTTTTGCTGACGAGAATTTGAGTTATTTTGCAGTAAATCTTGTGAGAAATGCGGATTTCTATGAGTTTATGGGTCAAAATGAGCGAAAAGGGATTGAGCCTAAATTGAAGGAGTTGTTTGGCGCTGCTAGGTTCTATTCAATTCATTCAAAGACCCTGGAGATCGTTGATTTAGGCAAGCCAACTGACATAGAGGTGAATTTAACCGCGACAATCCTCGATTGTGTCAACGGCGCAGAAACTTCAATGGGAAATACCTGTTCGGGGCGTGACGTAAAGCAGAGAGAAGACTGTTGTAGCGAGAAATTTATAGGCCCAACTGTTTACTTTGGTCCTGAGCGGAAGCTGACACTTCACTATGCACCTGATCCAAGCGTGTTACTTAAGGTCAAGGGCAATAAAAAGGGATATTATTGCCATGTTTCTGATGATTTGTACCTGAAGAAGGCTCAAAAATGATTGAGGACTGTAATCTGTTCTATTTCTCGCTGTAATTTTTGCTTACCTGAATGGAAATTGCCCTGCAACCTTTGCCCCTTGGTCATTTGAGGTGAATCGTTTTATGATTATTAGTGAGCCTATCGCTCCCAAAAACCATAAATTTCACCTCAGGAGTTTAAAATGCCCCCACAGGTTAGCAAGCAAGATTTTGAGATGGCATTGATTGAGATGGGGCACAATCCGAACGATTATCGAGGTAAGAAATTAAGCCTATCTGGAATTTGTGGGGTATATGAATTGGAAGAGGATATCGTTATCGAGGCTATCAAATTGCGACACATTGCAGCCCATTATGATTATGGAAACGATACTATTTGGGTCGATGCACTTGATGCCGCTCATTTTTACTATTGCCTAAAATCCGAAGCAAATCTTTACGCAGCGTAGGCTGAGGCTTGAGTTACGTGGTTGGGGCGCAATAAATAAAAATTTCTTGATTTCCAGTTCGACCTTTAATTGCGGAATCAATTGTTCCTAAAATTTGATATCCAATGTTTGAGATTTCCGACGAGACACTAGCAACCGCAAGTTCGCGATCTGCCTCATCCAAGACAACTCCTCCCTCTGGAACTAGCTCTGCGGGCAATTCAAACTGAGGCTTGATTAGCAATAGCAGTTTGGCAGAAGGCGCAATTGACACGATGGATTTTGTCACTCGAGTCAGAGAGTTAAAGCTTATGTCTGCCACGACCCAATCGATTTGAATAGAAGAATCATGAATGTAGTCTCTGATGTCAGTTTTCTCAAAGCTCATGACTCGTGGATTGTTTCTCAATTTCCACGCAAGCTGATTTGTACCTACATCGACCGCGATGACTTTGGTCGCACCCAATTGCAAGACACAATCTGTAAATCCGCCGGTACTAGAACCTATATCAAGAACTGTTTTATCCTTAAAATTTTCGGTCAAACTAAGAGCCTCAATAGCACTCAAAAGTTTGTCGCCTCCTCGGCTCACAAATCTTTCCTGGTTCTTTAAGCGGATCTGGCACAGCTCCGTAACATGAGAACCGATTTTATCTACTCGTTGATCATTGACCACGACTTGGCCTGACAGGATCAGACCCGTAGCATGCGGTTGATCTTTAGCCAGTCCACGACGGATCAACTCTTCAACAAGAGTTAAGTGCTTCTTCTTAGAGTTTGACAAAGAATGGCTCCATAGAAATCTCTTCTTCGGTTACTGGGTCCATCAGACTTGTTTTAAATATCATAAAATTCAAAAATTACATCTATATAATTCAGCCGCTTACAAGTATTTTCTCAGATTCTCCTAAAATATATCGCACCTCAACCGAACCCCTAAGTGCAAGGCGGCCAAACCAACTGCCTCAACCAATGGGAGTGTTTCATATGTCACAAATTACAATGCTTTCCTTAGATGAAAAGACAATGATTTCGGAGTTAGATCGAGCCGGATATCGAAAAATGGGAGTTCAGGTTCGCTCCGCCAAAACTTGGGGTGAAACCGCGAAAATTCTAGCAGCCGAATCCGTTGACGTCATTGTAATTAATATGGACCTGCCATCAGTTGACGGCATTGAAGTTATTAAACATATAAAGGCCAGCAGTTGGAAAGAAGTTCCAATCGTCGCTACGAGTGTTCAAGTGTCACCACGCGCACGAACTGCAGCCGTAAAAGTCGGTGCCGATCTTTTTGTTGAGCAGCCTGTACCTAGGGATTACTTTATCGAGAAGATCAAAGCTCTGCTAGACCACAAGACAAGATCTACTGAGCGAGTGAACCCTGATCTCGAGGTTTCATTTATGTTGGATGGCAAAAACTATAATTGTGAAGTAGGCGATCTATCGGTATCAGGCGTGCTTTTGGCAACCGAGATGACTTTAGCGCCGGGGACTCACCTGGAATTGGCATTTCTACTGGGTGCCAATAATAAGGCTGTGAAAGTTAAAGGCGAGGTTGTTCGACGTATTGAGGCAAATAAGAAGAACCCAAATCAGATGACAGGTTTAGGTGTTAGATTCACACAGTTTACCGGGGATAGTCAGCAAAGAATCGAATCGTTTATTGCGCGCAAATCCGATAAATCGAATAAATTGGCTTACTATTTATAAAAATAAAATTTTTTTTTGATGAGTAATTGTTCGTGCAACTATATGGGTCAATAGATTTATTGAGTCATTTAGTTGTTCGGGCTTTTCTCTTTTGTTTCTTAGGAGCCTTAGGCACAAGTTCGATTGTGACTCTAACCCTCTTATTTTCGGTTATGTGCGCCAATGGTTTAGCAAGTACTGCCGCCAATGCAAGTCCAATCTCTCGGCCGAGTACTTGAACGAATTCATCTTTTCCCTTGCCCGCCTTTGACAAGAGATTGAAGACCAAATCTTTGGCACCAGAATTGTCGTCACCAGTGACTGCGCTACTGGCCAATCCGTTTATGATATTTTTGAGGATCCTGTCTCCTCTGCTTTTCATGTCTTCAGCCATCGTTTCAATCATCCTCAAGTAGTTCGAGTATTCGGCTCATTTCCAAATCACTGTGTAATTTAATAGGGTTCACAGATAAATTCAGGCTTTCTTCAAAGGCTTCAAGTTTTTGTGTCATTTCTGTTTCTTGATTCTGATCGTCATCAAAATTTTCGACTTCAAAATCTGACGGTATTGAGGAGTGTTTTATTGTGATTGGAGACGATCTCTTCGCGTGCGTCGGAACATGCTCCTCGTTATCAGCAATTGCCAATAGAGTAGCTTCGTGCTCTTTTCGAATTATGCGAATGGCCTTCAAAACATTCTCCTCAGTTGAATCCTCTTTCAAATTGTTTCACAACTTCGGTCTTCTGTATTTAGTCAATTCTTGCCTAGTTTATTCAATCCGCATGATGCTCTCTTAATATCGCGATATGTAAGAGAAGCAGCATGCTTTTGCTGTATTTCTCCAAATAGTATGCCTTTGGCGTTAAATGAATTAGTCCGAAAGTACTGGTGGCAATCAGTCTTTGTGTATAACCGCTCAGAGTGGTTTCAAAGATCTGCTTTTACTTGCAGTTGTCGGTTAGACACGAGGTTTTTTATTTTGAATCCAAAGACCGCAAAAAACTTGATAAGCATGATCCAAGTGATAGTTGGTTTGTGTTCGTCTATTGGAAGTCAAAATCTTTTTGCAAGAAAGGGTTCGTCAGCAGTCTACGAAGATCCGTTTGACGTGGGTGCTGGCGGAGCATCATTGACTAGGGCTGCACAGGCAGGGATTCTTTTTTCAAACCCCGCATTACTACCTTATGGTGATGGATTCCATAGATGGGTCGGCGCTGAGCCTAGTGTTCTCGTTGGAAAAGAAAGTTTGTCCCTAGCGAGTGAACTCTCATCAGGTGCAGAATCAGATCCAGCAGCACTAATCGATACGCTGACTAAGACTCCGTTACATTTTGGATTGTCAAATGCGGTTTCCTACATGAATAAAGGTTTTGGCCTCGCTATTTTTAACCGTTTTGAACCAGATTTGTTTGTTAGAAAATATGGTGATACTGGACTACCTCAAATTAACTTCCAAGCTGAATCGTACCATGGGGCAGCCTTTAGTCTGGCATCTTTAGTGGCAACAAGGATGATCTCTTTGGGAATCACGGGGAAATACTTATATGCTGCTGAGCCTAACTTAAACTTGGAAGTGACTGATGAAGCAGCGATGTCAAAAATTACATCGACAACAGGGATGCAATCTTTAGTGGAGCATAACACCGGTTTTGGATTTGACGTTGGAGCAATACTCTTTAAACAGGGGTACAATTTCGATTTGAAACTTGCACTGAAAGGCGATGATATAGGCGGTACGAAGCTCAGCGGATCGGGAACTCTGAAAGAAATTCCAGCGAGCTATCACGCGGGACTCGCGGCCACGATTCATGGAGGTGTGGATGCAATTCATTTGGCGATTGATTATCGCGATGTTCAAGGGGCCTACGAAGAGAAGATGTTCAAGAAAGTGAGATTAAGCAGCAAATTTCTTTTTAAAAGATATGTTGGAATTGGTGTCGGTCTTCGAGACGGTTGGTTAGCCTATTCCGGAGAGGTGGATTTAATTTTACTTAGAATTACTGCTGCTACTTGGACAAAGGAACTGGGAGACAGCCCAGGTGTCGATTCGAGAAAGATATATTCACTAGGCATAGCGATGGGGTTTTAGTCATGAGAATTTTGTGGCCTTTGATCATGAAAGTTATGAAAAATTATACATCAAGGAATTCCTTTGGATTATTCTTGCGTGCTTTCTTTGTGGCCTTTTTGATTTTGCCTGCCTGTGGAAATAAGAGTTTGTTTGACTGCGCGGGTCCAAAATCAACTGTTCCTTGTAATCCTAGATCACGCGACGAGGATGCCCGCATTGCTTTAGACAAAGGAGACCTTCAAACTGCGATTGAGATATTGGAGACCTTGATTGCGGAAGAGCCAACAAAGTATGACCGCTTTCCATTGTTGTCGGCGGCACTCGCTGGACGAAGCGGATTTGATATCTTTAATATAGTTAAGGCAAACTTTGGATCTAGCTCTAGTCTTTTACAGGTAATGGGCGAGTTTCTTCCCACACCAACCTCCAAAGGAGCTGGCTACGACAATTCGTTGGCCGATATGAAGCGCTCTGTTGCAGTTCTCAATGATATTCCATTGGAACTTCGTAATGATATATCTGCATCTAGTTTTGCATCAAGTTGCGCTCTGCAACTGACGCTCTATCAAGCAGCTTATTCAATTATGTTGATAAATAAATATTCGTATAGCTCATCTGGATTTGATCCTTCAAAATTGTCGTCGATGACCGCAGAGGATGCAGCGCTAATCTTGAAAAATTTGTTGGGAGCTGCAAACTCGGGGTCAAGTAGTACAGAAACGTCGGCAGCGGTTAATACTGCGTATGAATCAATTAAATCTCAACCGGGAAGCACTGATCAAGAAAAAATTGCATCTTATGTGCAAGCTAATAAAAAATAGATTATCTATTTTCATTTTCCTGGCACTGATTGAGGTTGACTCTTCTATAGATATTTATTGTCTGGCAGATTCAATGCGTGACGCAAAAGGAGTCGAATAGGCATTTTTAAATTGCAGGTTATCTATCTGTTTTAATTTTAGTATCTCGCATTTATTTGAAAATTGAGCAATCCCTCACCTTTAAGATTATTCGAAAATTCACGAAAAATGGTTTAACAAACAAGGAGTCAAACTATGTTTAAATTGATTTTGTGTACATTATTGGTTGTGCTAACAGGTTGCAAGTCGAGCGGCAAAAATGATTCCGCCCTTTTAAGTGACAAGGCTGCGGTAAAACCAAATGGAGAATTCTTGGTTGGAAAGAAATTTGTTTTCGATGCCAAGGCTATTATCGGCATTGATTTAGGAAATGAGTCCGTGACATTCCTAGATGATAAAGAAATGATTTGGAATAGACCTCTTGGCTTTGAGTCAAATTTAGAAACTCGTGGGACCTATGTTGTCGAAGGCGACAAAGTTATATGTAAGTTTAAGGAGGATCCTTATGGTTGGCAGCTAAGAGAGTTTAAACTAGGAGCTGACAAGCGTGCATTGAAACTCTCGCGAAAGCAAAAACAGGAAAATGGGGAATGGAGTGATTTCGTAAAAACAGGTAGTGAGGACATGGATTTTCCATTCTTTAAAATTGAAGAATCAAAGAATGTTACCTTGATCGGAAAAAAGTTCCTTTATGATTCGTTCCCCGGATCATCGCTAAGTAGTATAGAGTCAGTATCATTTCTAGATGATAAAAAGATGGTTTGGAGTCGACCTCTTGATTTTTCAGGTAGCTTAACTACTGAAGGTACATATAAGGTTGAAGGAGACATAGTAACATGCAACTACACCGAAGATCCCTACGGACCCCAGCTTCGGATTCTGAGGATCAAAAATGACAAGCAGTTGGTGCTGATCAAACAGCAAAAGAAGGAAAATGGGAAGTGGGTTGATTATCCTAAGATTGGAAAACCTGAGTTTGATAGCCCTACATTTGTTTTGCAGAAGCCCTAGTTGTCCTTCTGAATTGAAATGACGTATTGTTGGCGCGTTGTAACGACGATGACTTTTCAGGGTGAACTTTCATACTCCTACCTGTTTACGTATTTGCATAATCTGGTACAATTAAGGCAACGGCATCCATTTTTTTTTTTTTGTTTTCAAATTTCAATAACTTTCTTAAATTAAGAGGAATGAAAACTATGATGACTCGTCTTGTTCTCCTTTGCAAAAACGTCGACTAGCAGTAAAAAAAAAAAAAAAAGTGATTCGCCTACAGGCGATTCTTCTGGAATTTCTGAAGATGCTAGATTGTTTCACAACGAACTTCTCTTGGCCCAGGGTGTTTTTAGGTTCTCTATGGCAAATGGGCATGGAATTGAGTGCAGGGTGAAAATTGAAGCTAGCGAGAAAGAGATCACTAAAAGCACCACTTACTCAGTAGCGTTTTCAGGTAAGGCGCCTTGCATCAATAGTCAATATACGACACTTTCAAACTTATACAGTTGCAGAGCTGATGGGTTTAGAAGGGGTGAGGCCGTAAAATGTGTTGGAATGAAGGATGAAAAAGGAAACAAGGTTCAGATAGGAAGCGAAAGAGGCCTTGCAAATCCACATCTAGAAATAGAGGCTCCGAATACAGTTAGATTTTCAATTCACCGCATTGAAGGTGAAAGAAACTAGTCTCGTTGGAATTTGTTGATTTGAAGTTATAAGCCTGAAAGTTACCATCTTTAAAGTTCGAATCAATTGCTTGATTTGATTTTTAAGGTGGTCTTCTTGTAAATATTTAATTGTAATAATTTTATGCGGGACGAAGCATGTATGTCGTCTGCAATCATGCTGTTTGTTAATTGAACTATGAATAAAAGGCTTTTTATGACACCTCATTGTTTAGACAAATATTAGTTGTTGATAGCAATAGCTATGGCGTCCAGCTCAGTATCCCTTTCAAACTCTGCAGAACCCGCGATTCAACCAAAGGCCACTCAGAAGGAATGTACGAGGGGTACAAATCCTTATCAAGATATGAGAGATGAACTTCTTTTGATTCAAGATCAATTGCAAAAAGTTGAACTAGAAAGGGACCAGCACAAACAAACCGGTAGAAAGAGGGCCGGAAGCATTTTACGGCATCGCTGGAAAAAATTCATAGCGCTTGCCGAATCCAAAAGCCATTCCGTGCCACAAGAAGTGAGGAAAGAAATTGATTCCCAGATTGCAGCATTGTTAGAACATCCCAATTCTGGCAAAACCCTAACAACTGAGATGTTAAAAAAAACACATGATTTAATAAATAATTTCTCACAGACACTTACATGTCCAGTGTCCACGCAAAGTGCGTCCGATGTGACGACTAAGTGATTTGACGACAGTTGCTCTACAATTCTGTTCTAAAATTGTAAGAAACCGACCGCGAATCTTTTTGTGGTCGGAGTCTGGCGCGCCTAAATGCCTAGCTTTTGGTTTTGCCATCCTGAGCCAATATGGCGCCAATATTAGATCGGTCTAACAATTTCTGCATGCTACCTTTATGCGATTCACGTAGTAATTATCTAGAACTTATTTTCATTCACATCAAAGGAGTTTTTATGAAGTCGTTATACTTTGCGGTTTTGCTGTCTCTATCGACCTATGGATTCAGTGCAAGCGATATTTCTGTAACAGTTGATGGTCAAGTGTATAGATGTTCTGGTTCTGGAACAGGACCTTCAGATCAATATAAGACCTATTGTCAATGCTACACAATTTGCGGCGGATGTTTTCAGCAATTGCAGCTGAGAAGTCTGAATCTGCGCACTGGTGAAGATAAGCTTGTTCGAACGATTAATGCAGAGATACTTCCAGAAGGTCCTAATGGTGATGTAAAATGTTTGCAGCAATTAAATGCTAATCCCGTTTGTCGTTAATATTTTTTTATAACTGCATATCTTTGATTGGCGCGTTAGATTGACTGTTTTGGATTCCCTGCTAAAACAGTTATTTCTTCAAATGTGAAATACCACAGCACATCATCGCAATCTTCAACTCTGCAATATAAGTTTCCAAGAGGTCACTTGGTCCATCCTCGTCTTGCAAGGCGGCCTTGAGCAATGGCAAACCTATTCCACACATATTAGCACCAAGATGAATGGCTTTCAAGACGGTGAGGCCATCTCGAATGCCTCCGGTTGCACTAAACTCAGCACCGACTAATTTGAGAGACTTTGCAGCCTGCAAGGCTTCACAAGTTGAGATGCCGAAATCTCGAAATGTTGTTCCCAACCGAGAGATTAGTGGGTGATTTGACCTCAAGCCTTCAATGTGTGCCCAAGACGTGCCACCTGATCCACCTAAATCGAAGTGCCGCACACCTACATCATATAGTTTTTGAATTGACTGCGAATCAAGACCGACGCCAACCTCTTTAATCAAAACCGGAACGTCAAGTGAATTTACGATTTGTGAAATCTTATTGATGATCCCTCGAAAATCACGATCACCTTCGACTTGAATTAATTCCTGCAAAACATTGACATGGATTGCTAGACAGTTTGCATTGATCATTTCTACGGCTCTTTTACAAGCATCAATATGATCACTTTCTTGAAGTTGTCCGATTCCGATGTTGCCGATGAGAAATAAGTCTGGATAGCGATCTTTTAACTTAAAAATATCCATGTGTTTGGGATTGTCTAGCGCGAGTCTTTGACTGCCTACACCCATTGGGATTTGAAATTTGGCGGCTGCCTTTGCGAGTCGCTCATTGATTGATTTGGCCTGGTTAACACCACCCGTCATACCTGTAATCATCAATGGCGCGCCGAACCTTTGCCCAAGAAAATTCCGATGAATGTCGATGTCGCAAAAGTTCAGTTCTGGTAAAGCGATCGGCTGAAGTTTTATGGATTCAAAACCATTTGATTTGACTGAGCCTTCAACATCCTTTGTAGAACAAATTGCGATGTGCTGATCTTTCCTGACTTGATGCAAAAAATCAATAAACGAAGACTTAGTTGATTCGTCCGAGGGGCTCAAAAAATCTCGATTCAAGGTGAGTGAGCCTTGAATGGCATTATCGTGATACTTGAGATCAAATGAGTGGGTTTGCCCTTGAAGTGAATCTAGAGTTTCATGTTCTGCAACTTGCCAGTGCTGATTATTAACACCTTGGAGTTCCAGAACAATGTCTCCACCGCTCAAGTGGATAGATAGAGGAATCGGAGTTTCCAATCTGACAAAGGCTTCCGATTTTTGTCGAGTCACTGTCACTCTTCCTCTTCGCCCTGGTTGGACTCTTCAGCGGCAGCGGTCTGTTGAGCACGTGTGTAAGGAATCTTGGATTCTTTCAGCTCTTTACTAATTTTACCCAGAGGAGTGGAGGGTCTAAACACAACAAGAAGATGTCCGATGATTTGAACCTTTTCAAGCCCAACGCTGGCCGACATGATTTCGTCTACAACCTCTTTTAGGTCATCTTGCGAGTCCGCGGGAATTTTAATTTTAATAAGTTCGTGGCTTCGGAGGGCGTCGTAAAGTGCCTTTAAGACATTCTCCGTCAAGCCTCCCTTACCAATCATAACGACGGGTTTTAACTCGTGAGCTTTTCCTCTAAGGAAGGATCTTTGCTTTGATGTCAGTGCCATATTTGGAATTACCTTGATGTTCAGATGTGAGGGGGCCTTTTATCATGTGACAATTGAGCTGCATAGGTAAAAACCAATGAGACCATCATGTTTTTAACCATTGAATATTATTGTGGTTTTGATAGCATTATGATCCATGATTGGGATGAAAACCGTCTGACTTGAAGTTTTTTCACGTCTAACCGGATGAACTTGAGGGGAATTTTAGCATGGCTAGGGATTGGCATCTTGAAACAGATCGCCTTCAATTGAGATCAATTTCTGATTCAGATGCACCGCATTTGTTAGACCTGAATAGTGATCCCATGGTCATGAAGTATCTCGGCAAAGAGCCTGTGACTGCCGACGAAATTGCAATCGTTGTAGAAAAAATTTCCGCAAGAGATATTGGATACCAAAATCAGCTTGGTCTTTTTATGACTTTTGAAAAAAGTTCGGGAGAATTTGTAGGCTGGTTTGTTTTGAGACCCAGCTATGATGCACCTGATGATCGTAAGAATTTGGAAATCGGGTGGCGATTGAAACAAAAATATTGGGGACGTGGATTTGGAACGGAAGGTGCATTAGCTCTAAAAAATAGGGCGATCACTGTTCTGAAAGCGGAACGTCTGTTTGCAGTCGCTAAATCAGAGAATACTCCATCTCTAAAAATCATGGAGAAGATTGGACTTCAGTTTGAAAAGACCTATGTCGATACCGATGAATATTGGCATGAGCCGAGCTCGGTCAGTGTGTATTCACTTTTGATGAATCAATAAATGGTACATTTCGAGTCATAATCTTCATAAATTTGTTT
>JAPLFV010000261.1:0-1585 GCA_026390495.1 Pseudomonadota bacterium
GTTTCGAATCCTAAATAAATTAAAACAAGACAAAAATTTTTGAAATGGATTTACTGAAAGAAGATCTAAGATAATTTTACACTGAATCTAAACTTTTATATCTTTTGTAGCATTGGCCGAAGTTTCCACAGCGTTAACTTGCACCATCATGACTCTATTCTTCCCATTCTTTTTACTTTGATACATCGTTTCATCAGCCATTTTTAGGATGGCATTTTTGTCTCGACCGTGCTCTGGGCAGCTTGCAACTCCAATCGAAGCTGTGAGGCTCAAAGGCTCCTTGGTGTCGGTTTTGAAAGTTGTGTTTTGAACCCGACTGCGTACCCTTTCTGCTGCCTGAAGTGCTTGTCGACTATTTGCCCCAATAAGTACGACAACAAATTCATCTCCTCCAAATCGAATGACATTATCGACATCCCTAACTGCGAGCTTAATGACGTCTCCTACCTGCTTCAGCACGCTGCTACCTGTCATGTGACCATGCGAATCATTGATGGCTTTAAAATTGTCTAAATCAATAAAAAGGAGTGAAAATGGCGCATGAAATCTCTGCAAGCGCTTCAATTCGCCGTCCAAAGCGACGTCTAAATATCGGTAGTTATAAAGACCCGTCACTTCATCTTGGTACAATAGTGCCTGAGTTTTGTCTAATTTGCGAAACCACTTACAAGCGTGTTGAGTGGATCTGGATATGAAGTCAATCATTGACTGACTGTTAGCGGTATTATCACGCATTTGTCTAATCACTGGAGTCTTTATTGAAAGGGAAGGCTGCTTCCAAACCAAAAAGCCATCTAGACCCGATGGATCTGCAAATACTACGTAACAATAATCCGTCGGACCAATGTTTATTATATTTAGACCTTGATAAGATTCAGCATCTAGCTTCAAGGCAGACTTTATTGCTATACGAATTTTGGATAGCTGCTCTTCGTCGACGACCTTTGCGGGGGGAAAGCGAATTCCTCCTTTTCGAGGATCGCCCTCTGCTTTATCTTCTATATCGAGAAAATAGACTACGTGTGTCAGTCCAAAATACTCACCTAGAATTTGTACAAACTGCTTTAAAATACCCTTGTAAGATTCACTTTCGGAAATTTGAAATTGAGCATACTGCAAGAATTCTAACGGGTTTGAAAATGACCGATTTGATTCTGAAGCAGCTTTTTCAGAAGAATCATTGACCTTAGAGAATGATTGGTCTTGTTGATCTTTCACTGTTGAAACCTCTTTAGGAGTGGATTAGAAAAAATTCCTGAAAAGCCAAATAGTGGCACCTGTCGCTAAGAATGGTCCAAACGGTAGCTTAGCTTGCCATGAAAATTGTCGGCCGATTGCGAGCGCCAATATTCCTATTATACTTCCAATTATCGATCCGATAAACACTGTTTGAAAAAGACTTTCGTAACCTAGCCATCCGCCAATTCCAGCCAGCAGTTTTACATCGCCAAAACCCATTCCATACTCTTTTCGTATAATCCAATAAAGCCAGGCAACAAAGTAAAGAAATCCGCCACCTAGGAGCACTCCAATCAATGAACTCTGCATGCTTAAGTCAGGATGGAGGGTAGCCACTAGAGGAGAA
>JAPLFV010000261.1:1610-4701 GCA_026390495.1 Pseudomonadota bacterium
ATCATTATTGATACGAAAAGAGATGCATGTATAAATCGGATCAATTGATTGAGGTCGAATATGTATTGCGTTGAATTGAATGACATATACGGAAACAACATGAATGAAAGACCGAACATCAAAGCCGTGAGAAATTCAACAATGGGATACTGCACGGAGATTTTCATTCCACAGCATCTGGCCTTTCCGCGCAAAAAAATCCAGCCAAAAATTGGAATATTCAACCATATTGGAATCATTTTTTGACAGCCAGGACAAACACTGCGGGAATGCTTTAAAAAGGTACCCTCTGGAAGACGAAGAATCACGACGTTTAGAAAACTACCTATGAAAGACCCAATAATTACACTAAAGCCAAAAAAAAGATTAATATTCGAAAACTTAAGCAAGAGTGAGTCGAAAGTCATTGCGAATTTTCCTTGTTTACACTTGCAGGAGCGGGAGTCGAAATATTTTGATCAGAGACAGTGGGTAATGATTCATTTGAAGGTACTGACTCGATATTACTGGGTAATTTTGTGCTGACGCTCGGCGTTTGTTTTTTTTGCAAGTCGGGGTTTGCCGATTCTGACTCCGACTTTTCCAATTTTGGGGGGCTATCATCAACCTCATCACACTCAGCAGAGGTTTTACAATCATCATCATCATCCATGTTAGCAATGGCGATAGCTGCTCTGGACCCAGCAATCGGAGAGCCAAAATTTCCACGAGCTAAAATTGTTTCTCTTTGTTGGGCAGATATATATCCTGCCTTCAGTAAATTGTTTGCAATTCTCTGGAATCTTTTATGACCAAAAGTGGTCAAACTTTTTGACCGAAGACCTTTTGACCACTTGTTAGGGCTTGGGATCACTAGCGCTAAATGGATGGCCTGCTCAGATGTAATCAGCTCTGGTCTGGTTTTGAAGTAAAACTGCCCGGCCTGTTTGACCCCGTAGATACCACCACCAAATTCGGTGAGATTAATATACCATTCCATAATTTGATCTTTGCTTAGGATTAACTCCATGAGCACCGTGCCTATGGCCTCTCTCATTTTTCTGACGTAGGTTTTCTCTCGAGAAAGGAAAGCCATTTTTACAACTTGCTGGCTTATGGTCGACCCTCCGCGAACAAATTTACCCTTTCTTTTGTTTAAATAGTATGCGTTTTTAATTGCAGCAAAATCTAACCCATGATGTTCATAAAATTTTGAGTCTTCAGCTACGATAATTGCGTTGATGAGGTGTCGACTGACAGATTTGATTCCAACCCATTGCTTTGTATTTGGACCGACTTCTGATTGAATGGGTTGGCCCTTTGCATCAAGTCTCATAACCTTAATATTGCCAATCATTAACATAGGAATCCATGGGGTAAACCAAACCATGAATAAAGCAAATGCAGTAATAGCAATGATTCGCTTGCGACGATACCACGGACGACCTTTCAATTCTTTTAGTGCCGTTGCAAGTTCCTCATCAACCATTTATTTTCCCTGACCCCGTGCAAATTGAAACTGCTGAATCTCACCAACTTTATTATTAATCGCGATTGCTCCAATAAATTGAGCACCTTTATTTTTTGCAAAATCGGCGGAGTACCTCACTTGAATTTGGCTTCCCTTTGCCATTCCTTCCAAGTAGGTGGCTTGTTGCAATTTTCCAAGACCTAGGGATTCTCCAATTTTCGTTAGGACGTTCTCGACCAATTTTTTACTGGATTCCTTTATCTCGGCCTCGCCAACTTCTTTTTGTTTCTTTACTTCGACTCCTTTGTACCAATCGCCGATGATTTCCAATTTTTCAATTTTCACATCAGATTTAGGTTTGTCAGATACGGTAGGTACATTGACAATTGCATTTACGACGTCCATACCAGAAACAACCTCACCAAAAATCGAATGGCGGTTGTCTAAATGGGGAGTTGCGGCCACAGTGACAAAGAATTGGCTACCATTTGTATCGGGGCCACTATTCGCCATGGAAAGAAAACCTGCCTTAGAGTGCTTAAGCGAAGGATGAAATTCATCAGCAAACGTATATCCAGGTCCGCCAGTTCCATTTCCTTTTGGGTCTCCGCCTTGGATCATAAAATTTGGAATAACTCGGTGAAAAATTAAACCGTTGTAGAATCCTTTTCTGGCTAATTCTACAAAATTAGCGACAGTATTTGGAGCTTCCTTATGAAAAAGTTTAGCTTCAAACACACCTTTGTTGGTCGTGAATTTTGCCTTTAATTCCTTTTCTTCGGCAAACGACGTGTGCCCAAAAAAGCTTAAGACGATTGAAAAAATGAGAGTAATAATTTTCGTTTGTTGATTCATGTGTGATTCCTCCTTAAAATTTTAATTGATACCAATCCACTCTAAACCCATTCTAATGCCGACAAAGACACCAAAATGAGAAACAGATTTTTCCAAAAATGGGAACGCCGAATTGATTCCGAATCTTAAACCAATTAAATCGGCCATTGGTAGTTCAGCGCCCACATTAAAATTGACTTGAGGACACCATTTACTATAGGAACTGCTGGCATTTGCCTCAGAATCGTTTGAGGTTCTGACGACGTGGGTCATACCACCGGCAATCTGCATAAAAACAACATGATACTCATCCACCAATGGAATTAGTTTTTCATACAGCATTGATAAATTTTGTTCCGTCCATTTTGCCTTTTTTGCCGAAGATTCCGTATGCATGACACTAATGTGAGCGCCGAGGCATTGGTCGCTTGTAATTTTCTGGCAAATGATTGTGGTAAGTTGCCCTCCAGGCATAGGACTCGAAAATCCACCATTTAAATCTAAAGTCCACTGGGAACCATATGCAGTTTGCAGAGTGAATCCAGAAAAAAACACAAGGGCAAATATGATCTTAAGCCACAATTTAACAGGCATAGTGTCCACAAGAGGTCTTTCAGCAAAAGTTGGTCAAATTCTGATTAAAGATAGGTAAGAATACCCGAATAGTCACCTCGATGGCAACTTAGTTTAAGGGATAGGGTGAGTTATGCAGTGTACAGACCTGAATTGTATACTCATGAATCATTTTAAGAATGGGATCAGAAAATATTCTGGCCAATATAAGGGAGTATAACTCAAGTTGAATTG
>JAPLFV010000038.1 GCA_026390495.1 Pseudomonadota bacterium
TTAGACTCCTGTTTGCATTATGTGGAATCATTTCAAACAGACAGAAAAATTCTAAGAAAAATTTTAGTGGACGGTAAATTTGCCGGCACATACTCAGCAGAACTCGACATAGAAAATGGTGTCGCAACCTGTGGCATGTTGGTGGGCGTTCAATTTGCTGGTCAAGGAATCGGCTTATTGGCATGGAAAACGGGAATGTCCGAACTGTTTGAACTGAAAACCCTGAGGAAAATAAAAGCAGGCACCGCCGCATCAAATTTGGCTATGCAAAAGATATTTCTAAGAACAGGAATGGAAATGGAAGCTGTCCTACAAAAAGATCTAATTATTAATGGAGAATCCGAAAATTTACTTTTGTTTGCCATTCATAAAGAATCATATTCTCTTGCACTCGAATATAGCGATAACTAAAAAATGTTTATTGAAAAGAAACGAAAGCTGGCTGAGTATTTCGGAGCAGATTATGAAACGAGGAAATTCAAGAAATTCATAACGCGGAAATATGAAGGGGGAACACAAAAGTCCTCCTCCTTCATATTGGTTGAATCTTTTCAATCGCCAAGTAACCAAGTCGGGCTATCCATTTTTTTGCCACAACTCAGTCAATACTTTAACTCTCGAGTCATTGGATATTATATCCAACCCGAAAAATTCTTGGCTCAACGGAGATTCCGCGAATTAGACTCACTTCATTTCTTGAATGAACTGCGCAGCCCAGAAGATTTGGAAAAATTTGAAGTAGAGGGGGTTGTAATTGGAGATTTAATCTATGACACTTACTTAAGGGAGACTAATTCCGCCACAGTTGATTTCCGCGATCCCGATTTCAAAAGAGTCTTTTCGGAATGTATAAGCATTTACCGGGATTTGTGGGATCTATTTCTTGAATTGCAAATCACTGCTGTTTGCATAAGTCATTGCGTCTATCAATACGCTATCTCGGCAAGAATAGCCACTCACTTTGAGATTCCAGCTTTTCAGGTTACGGGCGAGCATGTCTATCGAATGAGCAAACAAAACTCACATGCGTATACGGAGTTTAAGTACTTCAAGAGACAATTTCAAGCGTTACCTTTGGATGAACAGCGCGTGGGCGTCGAATTAGCGAAAGCGCGTCTTGAGTTAAGATTTCAAGGACAAATTGGAGTCGACATGCCCTATTCAACACAGTCGGCTTTTGAAGTTGTGAGCGAGCACACTTGGCAGGGATTTCCAAAAGATGGAAAGCTGAGAATTTTAGTAGCAACGCATGATTTTTTTGACAGCCCACATTCATATGGAAATAATTTCTACCCAGATTTCCTAATCTGGCTTGATTCCCTCGGCAAGATCTCCGAATTGACTGATTACCATTGGTTCTTAAAAACACACAAAGATTCTGTTGCAGACGATAGTGAAATTTTTTCATCTTTACTCCAGAAATATCCCAAATTCCATATGCTCGATCCCAGGATAAGTCACCATGAGATAATTGCGGAAGGTATTGACCTGGCGCTCACAGTTTTCGGTACTATCGCAATGGAGTATCCGTACTTTGGTGTCCCTGTAATCAACGCCAGCGAAAACAATCCACACGTAAGTTTTGATTTTTCAATTACTCCGAGAGATAAGAACGAATA
>JAPLFV010000048.1 GCA_026390495.1 Pseudomonadota bacterium
AGGCATCTTGGCCACCACCGTCCAATGTCCTAAAGGCGCTAGAAGAATTTGCGTCGTCCAATTCTAAACCAAAAACATCTGCCGTTGATCGGGTTTCCTGGCCACCCACTGATACTCCCCCCATTTCATCAATATCCATTTTTGATGGACAGATATTATTAGCAATGCCGGGACTGTCTCTAAACACCGACCAAGATCCTAAGGAAATTACATCCGTCGAGTTAAGTGGGTTCGAGGCACAGGTTGATTTTAGAAGTTGGAAAGATATTTTTCTAGGAGTAAAGGCGGCCAAAGCAAACCTTTACGACCGAGGTTCCTCCTATATTGAAGATGCAGAAATCGAACTAAGAGGAAGATTTAAACTACAAGAATTTGAGTCCAATGTTTTTACTATTACCTCAAAAAGACTGAATTCTCGCGGTAATTTTAAAACGAATATACGGACAAGCAAAATCATAAATAGAAACTACATAGACAGTATCGATATTACAATTGCAAGCGATGCTACTGCAAATTTTTCTCTGCTGGGTTCTTTCCTAGATATCGGTGGATGTACCGGAGACGTTTCGGCTAAAACAACGACAAAAATTGAAATTCCGCTGCGCAAAGATTTAAAGGCAAGTCTATTGGTAACAGGCACAGGGCAATCAGCCGGAGCTTCTCTGTCAGGATTCAATTTGTATGATTCAGAGGCGGATTTCACAATTGATTTAGATGGCATGAAATTTGACGAAGTCAGATTGAAATCAAAGGACAGTCAATTTGGCAAGGCCAAGGGTAGAATCGGCTTCAATTCAAAAATCGATTTTGATTTTTCAGGAAAACCAAAGAATCTTCCTTTTGACATGTTGCTGGGTGTTTTCAATGTTCCATTTAACGTTGTAAATTTTGGATTGACTTCAGAAAATCTATCGATAAAAGGTCTAGGAAAACCCTTTTCAATGAACGTAGCAGCAACTTCCATCTTAGATGATTTTGATACGCCAGCGACGCCTTACAGTCATGACTTGATTCCAGATTCTCCTGTTTGCAAAGTAAACCTCAACATGGATATAAATAAAGCTGGCATTAAGTTTGAGAAAAATGACGGTGGTTGCAAAAGAAGAACTGATCATAGTTACGATGGCTTGCCTCTGAACATTTTTGGACACACGGCGTTCAACAACAAGTCTGGCATGAACTTAAATATTGAGTCGACAAACTATAAAACTCTAGCTCCACTTTCCTTTTTTTCACAATTGGATCTGACTGGCACGGGATCACTCAAAGCTATCATTCATGGACCATATGATAACATCAAAGTGGAACTTGACATGCGCGGCGGCCCAACATCGATCGCAGAAATACCACTTCGTTCAGTGGATTTCCTTGGGCAGGTAAATTCTCAAGAATTTTTGTGGTCTCAGGTTCTTGCCAAAACCGAATCCGGAGGGCAACTTGCATCAAAAGGAAAGATATCGCTTAATCCATCTCTTGACCTGGACACTGATTTGAATGCGACTCAAATCGATCACGTTACAATGAATAAGATATTCAAAAAGTTGATTGATAAAAAATCGACACTTGAACTAGTCATAGATAGTATGCACAGCAAAATCAAGGGCCCACTCTTGAATCCCCTAGAATATAGGGGAGATGTTCAGTTAGAAGCCTCTACCATCAAAGATAATGACAATATGTATGCTTCTAAATTTAAAGGACTTATAGAAAGCGAATGAAAAACGGGACGGTTCAGCACGGGACTTTAATCTCATTAGTCGACGCTAAGATCATAAGACGAAGTAAATCAAATCTGGTAGACCAACAGTCAGCAGATATTGATAAAAATGAGCCCTCTGGTAGTGCAGAAGACCAAGTAAACATCAGTATCCGATCTCTTCCCGCGGATTCACCAACAAATCAACTTGAGTTTTTCCCATTTATTGCACCACTTGCGGCGAAGGCAGGAGTTGCAGGAACCGTTTCAGGATCAACAAAATTATCTGGAAATTTTAAGAAACTCATTGGCGTTTCCAAATTAAAGCTAGAAAACGTTACCATCCTTGGGTCAAAAGTCCCCGCGGTCGTTGGATCATTGGTCATCGATGGATCAAAAATGGAAATTATGGCTGATCAAGGCGGAAATGCACTCAAAGGTCGGCTCAATTTTGATTTCCTTGAAAAGGGAATTCCCTATAGCTGGTTCCTAGCAACCAAAAACTTTGACCTTAGACCATTTCTGCCTAAAGTATTTTCCAGCGACCCTCGCAACTTTGCATACGTCACAGCTACTTGGTCTTTGAAAGGACTGTTTCAAGACTGGTGGAAATCTACAGGGAGCTTGGACATAAAAAATTTCGAAAGCAAAATTCACACAAAAAAAGAGTATTCAAAACCACCTTTTGAAATAAAGAGCCGAGATTTGGTTCAAGTTAAAATGCGGCCCGACGGTTGGCAAACGGTCGATGGCAAATCGTTGACTCTCGAATCAATTCATGGTGCCTTGCAACTTGGATTGCAAAATTCAAAGCCGCCGGAACAACTCGGAATATCAATCAATGGCAAATTGTCTTTGGAAATATTGCGTACCATTATTCCTAAAATAGAGGTAGCTACCGGACAGGTTCAATTTAATGGTGGTCTCTTTGGACCTGCTCAGGATCCAAAAATTAATTTGTCTTTCTCAGATACGAAAATATCAGCAGAAACTGCCTCAACATGGCAACCAGTTTCAATTGGTACTGCAGAGTTTAGACCCCCAATAAAGGACATGAAAATTGAGGCTACTTTGACCTCTGATGAAATCCAAATTTCTTCCTTAAAAGGCAATAAAGGTACCGGAAAAATAAGTGCCGAAGGCGTTATCTCACTGAATCGATCGAATGGAAAACTAACAGATCTTGCAATCAATCTTGACGAGGCCTCGTTTTTGTATCCATTTCCCATCGTAAAGAACTTTGACAGCATTTTAGATGGCAATCTTCGAATTACCGGCTCCAAGTTCCCACTCTTGGCAGGTGGCCAAATCATCGTAAAAAGGGCACGTTCCAACCGAGAGATCGATATCAGAAACGCAATCGTCGAAAGTCTAAGATCAAGCAGCTTAGGATCTAGCGGTCCAGAAAGTTTAGACCCCTCAATCAACTTTGACATCAATATTCTTGCAAATGATAGTATCTCTTTTAACAGTCGCACGGCCCAAGCGGTTCTATCGTCCGATCTGAAACTAGCAGGTACGGAAATTTCTCCTGAAATCACAGGAGTCGTAGAGCTGAAGAAAGGCAAATTCCTATACAAACGGGATTTTGTAATCCAACGAGGGCTGGTCAATTTTGACGATCCAGTAAAACCCGACCCTAGTCTTGATATTTCGGCTCAAAGTGAAGTTAGCGGATACAAAGTTAACATCACAATTTCAGGTAAAGCCAGCGAACCTATCGTTGACTTTTCTATAGATCCACCGACGCGACCAGACGGATCTCCTATTACAAAACTTGAAATCATCCAGTTGTTAAATCGGGGGAGTCTGCCAGAACAGTCCCTTGCTGTTGCTCTTTCAAATGTCGGGGAAGGTGACAATGGAGAAAGTACCGCCGCTACTGAAGCTCTTAATCTTTTAGCAGGTCAAGTAGAGGATACCGTCCAACGTGTGTTTGACCTTTCGGGACAAAATATTATTCGGCAAGTCTATATTGACACCTATGTTTCCGATGAAAAGCCGATTGCAAGATTCAATTTACCCTTGAGTCTTACAGATGATCTGGATCTTATTTTAAAAGTTGATCAAAGTACCGTACAGATTACGTCTGAACTTGCACTCCATGATAGCATCTCGCTCTTGGGTGGTGTTGAGAGCAATAGTGAAAAGAAAAATGGAACAGCCAATCGCCAAGGTGGCCCGGCCGACACGGGTGTTGATGTCAAATTTAAGTTCGCATTTCCATGAATTATATCGTTCGATGAGGTGGTCGTCGGCAAACACCTCAGGCTCAAGTAATGGGTCCTGAAAAGTTAGATTCTGCTGAAAAAGGGTTAGTTCAAGGCACTAGGAGAAAAAAAACAGGGGTCCCCAGCGAGACTAGTAGCTAGGGGTATTCAACATACTCGAGCATTTTTTTTCGACGAAGTAACGCAGAAATCATCCTTTTTCGTCAGAATCTAGTTACTAAAAAACTATATTTTCTTCATCACTAATACCGGCACGGTGGACGATCTAAGTATTTTTCTTGTTATACTTCCTCCAAAGAAACTTGCCAGTTTTCCAGTTTTCGCTACAACCAAAAGAAAGTCCGCCTTCACACTCTTAGCTCCGGCCAATATCCGTTCAGAAACTGGACTCCAATTACTATCGATTTCAACAGACCCAAAAACCCCTTCTGACGCTACTTTATTTTCGATCCCCTGCAATTTTTGACGAACTCGCTTTCTATATTGCTCCACCTCTGGCGATTGTCCGTTGAACTTGAATCCAAATGCTGGATCAGGAATGTGAATCACGTGAAGCAATGATCCCCAAGTTTTCGCGTACTCAATCGCCTTCTCTAGACCTTTGTCCGCAGATCGGGAAAAGTCGTGAGCAAACAAAAGGTTTTTTGGATTCTTCTTTGCAATTGTAGATTGCTCATTGTAGATCAATAAATCCACCGGTGAAAAGTGCACTAGAGTTTCCGCAAAACTTCCCAAAACAAACCGAGATAGACCGACTTTGGCTCGCGAAGCAACAACCACAAGATCCATTTTATTTTTTGCAAGATAATTTGTAAGGGTCTTAACTGAACTCGTCAGAGAAATACTGTCTTCAACCAGTACTGTGCTTTTATTTAACTTTATTTTGAGCCTACCCAAGGCTTGATCCAATAGCTTTTTAGGGTATTTTGTGAACCGATCTTTTTCGGGGATATTAAAAGCAGAAGAAAGTTCGAGAAAATCTGGCGATGCCACAAACACAGCTTCCACGTCTTCAAAATTTGAAGATATTCCTCTGATTAGCGCAACGCCTTTTTGTTCAAGTTTTTTATTTTTATCAAAAGGATTGAAAGCCCAAACACTTTTCATCTTAAAACTCCTTCATTCCTAACAGTTGGTCATGAACCCGGATCTCGTCCGGGCAGCAACATCTCTTGCGCAGTCATTTCCGGGACCCAGCCCAACTTCTCTTTGGCTTTGGTCGGGTCACCGAGCAGGGTTTCGACTTCGGTGGG
>JAPLFV010000206.1 GCA_026390495.1 Pseudomonadota bacterium
CCCAGTCTCCGGTTTCTCTTACCAGTTGAAGCAAGTCATAATATTGCTGACGGTTAGTTTTTAAATAAAGACTTAAATAGAGAAGTGGTTCTTTTAGTACACCTTGACCACATAAAATAAAGGTAACCAGCAATCTTCCTAGCCTCCCATTTCCATCTAAGAATGGGTGGATTGTTTCGAACTGAACATGAGCCAATGCAGCTTTTATCAATACTGGCAATTTTATGTTTTCATTGTTCAAGAAAAGTTCTAAATCTCCTAAGGTTTCCATCAATCGCTCTGGTGTAGGTGGAACGAACTTGGCGTTTCCAGGTCGCGTGCCACCAATCCAATTTTGGGAAGTACGAAATTCGCCAGGCATTTTGTTTCCGCCTCGCGCATTCTCCATCAGTTTCGCATGAATTTCTTTTATTAGCCGAAGAGACATTGGAATCTCTTTGAGCCGCTGAAGACCATAGTTCATCGCAGCGACATAACATGAAACTTCAGTGACATCATCTAGTGGTGCACCTGGAGCTGATTCGGATTCAAATAAAAGTAGATCCGACAGGGAAGACTGGGTGCCTTCAATTTGGGATGACAGCACTGCCTCTTTACGAACGTACATATAAAGAAATAGCGATGCATCTGGTAGAACCATACTCATACCATCAAGACGCGCAATAGCCGCTATCGCCTGCTCCAGCAATGGCAAAAAATCACCAATATCTAGGGGTGGATCAGGGGGCAATCGCTGAGGCACATACGTGTTGTAGTACTCTCCCCCAACCCCTGAACTTCTTAAAAATTGTCCAATTCTTTTAGATTTATCCATTTTTCCTTCTAGTAACAAAATTTTCTATTTTTGTTACTTAAATACAATTAACTAACCCGGACGTTACTTGCAAGAGAATAAGTAACAAAAATAGCAATAAATATTACTTAATTATGCCTAAGTAACGCAAGTGTCATTAAGCTAGGTTTGCGAGTAAAGCTAGTCCATAGATCAAAGAATACATCTAACCATCCAGAATATCATAGGAAATATTCAATTTTTCTCAAAATAGGGTAATGAAAGCGGCAAAACCAAAGCACAACCACCAAGAGCAGAAGGGCCTACTATCTAGAAAATAAACTTAGCAATTCATTCATCTAGGAGTTGTTTCTAAACCATTTAGAATCTCGATAAATTGGAAGAATTAATTTAAAAATTGTTTTAACAGCAGCTGCAACTGGAATCGCTAATAAGACGCCCAAAAAACCGAAATGATAGCTACCAGCTATCACTGTCAATATAACAACTGCAGGATGAAGACCCACACGACTGCCTATCAGTTTAGGCGTAATTATAGCTCCATCCAAAACTTGAACCAGTCCGATCACACCCAACACAGCAAAAATCTTTGCAGGAGGCATTCCAGTAGAAAAGACATAAGTTATCCCAAGAATACTTCCAACAATGGCATCAACGTAGGGAATCACTCGACAAACTCCCGCAGCGATACCAATTGCCACTCCAGCAGAAAGTCCAATTGCGGTAAAGCCAATAGAGTACAGAGCAGCCAGGGTCAACGCGACTTTGATATGGCCTCGAACCACTGCCTTCATGGTCTCATCCAAGGAGTCAAAGAGTTTCTTAAAGTATGGGCGACTATCTCGTGGTGTCAGCTTTCTTAAAAACTGAAGCAATCTCGGCTTTTCGGACACAGCGAAGAAGGTAATAAATGGAACAAGTAATGAACTAAACAATAGACTCATTATATTTGCACCTGTAGACCAAACCCGATCAACGGCAACTTGAAACCGATTGACAGCTTGCTCCATAATATTGAAGCCTCGTAGAGATCGATCCAGCGCACCAGAATCCTTAAAGCCTGAATCCTTGATAACCTCCCGCAAGGTAGACAACCCACTCTTCATCATCGAGTCGACCAAGGCCGGTACCTTTTGAATGAGATCAATCAATTGATCATAAATTCTGGGACCAACTTGGATGGCTATAATTGCAACGGATACCATGACAAAAATTAAAATCACGGCCGATGCCACACTTCGACTCATCTTTCGTGTCTCAAGATAGTCAACCCAGGGAGACACAAGGTACGCAAAAAAAAGTGACACTATGATTGGCAAAGCAACTTTTGCGTAGATCCAAACAGACAACATAACAACGGCAATCATACAAATTGTAAAGAGACCGAATCGCTTTAATGCCTTCCAATCGTGATCATGATTTGGATGAGGCGAATCGATAGGATTTAATTTTGTATCAGACAAAGGAGATCTACCTCTCATGAGAATTTTCATTTAAAATTCATAGACGAATTGAAACTGCAGTGGATTGCCTTTAAGCAATCGCAATGAAGGTACCCGTTTAAGGTCACCAATCTTTTATATTGTCTCACAACTTTATTTTTTGAGCTAAACCTTGAACCGGAAGTAGGCAAAATGTACCTACTAACCTTCAATCGCAAAAAGAAGGAACTACAGCAAAAAATTGCCAATTAGATCTTAACACCAGAAACAACTCGATCGATTCCAGACAGGTCTTTGGTTATGGTAAGCTCTTTGAATCCAGCATTGAGAAAAATGGACTTCACGTCATTTGCCTGTCCCAGGCCGCATTCGACAACAAATGCACCCTTGGCTTTCAAAACAAACTGAGAAACCTCTGCAATACGGCGATAAAATGAAAGCCCGTCACATTCCATTCTATCGTCAAACAATGCCAAAGAAGGTTCGAAAAGGGCTACTGAGGGACTTAGGTTTTTTCGATCACTCGGCACAATGTAAGGAGGGTTCGAAACGACAAGATCAAATTGGCTTCCTGGCATCACTTCATCAAAAACATTCTGAATCGCAAAATCCACATTAATGCAGTTCAAAAGATCTTTATTTTCCCGCGCGACTTTTAAGGCTTCTTCACTAACGTCCCATCCGGTCACAGAAGAGTCTGCCTTTTCAAATGCCAAAGATATAGCAATGCACCCTGAACCAGTACCAATATCAAGAATTTTTGGCTCTATGAAGCTATTCGAATATAACAATGCCTGCTCAACCAATACTTCAGTGTCAGGTCTTGGGATGAGAACATTTTGATTCACCTTAAACTTGTGTCGCCAGAAATCACGAAAACCCAAAATATAATGTACTGGTTCGCCTTCTACTCGGCGCATCAAAAGTTGCTTAAATTCCTGGCGTTCAGCAGGAATCAAAGGACGGTCTAGCTGCATATAGAGTTTCATGCGATCAATTTTTAGCACAAAACCCAGCAATAGCTCTGCATCTAATCTAAAATTAACACCGACAAAGTCCTTGTCTAGAGCCTTTTCAGTAAGCCAATTGTGAGACCAACGCAAAACTGATTCAATCGTCCACGTCGTTCCGAGAGTTGATTTTACGCCAGAATTCTTAATCTCGTCCGCATCATCATTTGGTGACGTCCATGCCATATACATGATCTCCCATGCGTCAACATGATCAGTGTTGATTGATTTCAGATTTCAATAGTTCCGCCTGATGGAAAGTCCCCAATTTATCCAACACGTCATCAAGGTCGCCATTAACAACTTCAGGTAGATTATAAACTGTATAGTTAATTCGGTGATCAGTCATCCTACCTTGGGGGAAATTGTAGGTTCTTATTCTTTCACTGCGATCACCTGACCCCACAAGACTCTTGCGAGCCGCCGAAATCTCGGCATCCTGTTCTCGTTGAGCTTTTTCATAGAGTCGCGTCTTCAATATTTTCAAAGCCCGCTCTTTGTTTTTCAGCTGTGATCTTTCATCTTGGCATTCAACAACGATGCCAGTTGGTTTGTGGACGATCCTTACTGCGGAATCAGAGGTGTTAACACTCTGCCCACCAGCTCCTGAAGATCGACAAACCATAATATCAAGGTCCTGAGATTTCACTTCCACTTCAACTTCATCCGCCTCGGGCATAATAGCAACGGTGCAGGCCGAGGTATGAATTCTACCTTGGGCTTCAGTTTCGGGAACTCTTTGAACGCGGTGCACACCACTCTCAAATTTCATCCGACTATAAACTTTATCCCCTTCAACCATCACGACAACTTCTCTAAATCCACCACGTTCACTTGGAGTCGAACTCAGAATTTCTGTCTTCCACCCAACTTTGCCGGCATAACGGGTATACATCCGATATAGATCTCCAGCAAAAATTCCGGCCTCATCTCCTCCGGTGCCCGCTCTGATTTCAAGCATAACGTTGCGACCGTCATTCGGATCCTTAGGCAACATCAAAACAGTTAGCTCTTGCTCTGTCTTACCAATTTGTTCGTTTACAATATTCAATTCTTCTTTTGCCATGTCGCGCAAATCAGAGTCACTGTCTTCAAGCATCAACATGGCATCTTCACGCTGCTGCTTCAAGGTGCGTAACCTTCTAAAACATTCGACAACATCCAATACTAGGGCGCGCTCTTTCGAGAGTTTTGTAAACTCTCGAGAGTCGAGACCGTCCTGCGACAACGCCGCCTCGATCTCTTCGAAGCGGCGCTCAATAGATTCTAATTTATCAAACATAAGATTCTATTCATCCATTCATAGAAGAAATAAACTCAGCATTTGTCTTCGTCTTCTCAACCTTCTCCAAAAGGAATTCCATAGCGTCTACTGTATTGCGAGGTGACAATAGTTTTCGCAATATCCACATTCGATTTAAAATATCTCGTGGTAGAAGCAAATCCTCTTTCCTTGTTCCGGATTTATTAAGATCGATGGCTGGGTAAACGCGCTTTTCAGATAATTTACGATCTAAAATCAATTCCATGTTACCAGTACCTTTGAACTCTTCAAAGATAACTTCATCCATCCGGCTTCCGGTTTCAATAAGGGCAGTTGCAATGATCGTTAAAGATCCGCCATTTTCAATATTTCGCGCCGCTCCAAAAAATCTTTTTGGTTTATCAAGTGCATTTGCATCCACACCACCAGATAAAATCTTACCCGACGGAGGAACAACACTGTTGTAAGCCCGAGCTAGACGAGTAATGGAGTCCAACAAAATGACGACGTCATTTCCGTGTTCAACTAAACGCTTCGCCTTTTCGATGACCATCTCAGCCACTTGGACATGCCTATGAGCCGGCTCGTCAAACGTTGAGCTAATCACTTCTCCACGCACACTTCGTTGCATGTCGGTTACTTCTTCTGGACGCTCATCGATCAATAAAACGATCAACTTGACTTCAGGATGATTGCGCGCAATCGCAGAAGCAATGTTCTGCATCAATACAGTCTTACCTGTACGAGGCGGAGCAACAATCAACGACCTTTGTCCTTTGCCGATCGGAACCAATAAATCAATGATTCGAGTCGCCAAATTTTGCGGATCATATTCCATTTTAAACTTTTCCATTGGGTACAATGGAGTCAAGTTATCAAAAATAATCTTCTCTGCGCTTTGATCAGGAGATGCACCATTTACCTTTTCGACTTTGAGCAGAGCAAAATAGCGCTCACCATCTTTGGGAGGGCGAATCTGTCCTGAAACGGTATCTCCAGTCCGGAGATTAAATCGGCGAATCTGACTAGGAGATACATAAATATCATCAGAACCAGGTAAATAGTTATAATCGGGAGCTCGCAAAAATCCGAAGCCATCCGGTAAGGTTTCAAGTGTGCCCTCTCCGTAAACAATTCCACCGCGCTCCGAAAGCGTCTTCAAAATCGCAAAAATAAGCTCTTGCTTACGCAAGTTACTGGCACCTTCAATCTCCAACTCACGAGCCATTTTATTTAGGTCATGAATCTGTCGATCTTTAAGCTCTTTTAAATTTATCTCGACCATATTGCCTTCAATCGGCTTTGGCGCTTCCCTTCGAGGCTGACCGGCTTGGCCATTTTGTTGGGGAGCTCCTCCTTGATTTGAATTCATATTCGGCCCACCGCCTGAACCATGTCGTTGATGGGGTGCGTTTTGGGGAGTTGCAGAAACTGGGGCAGAAACAGGAGCTGAACTTACCGCTGGCGCAATTGTTTCGACCTGGGTCGCAGCTTTGGGAGATTGTTGAACAGCGACAGGAGCAGTCGCATCGCCTTCTGGTCCAACACCCGCAGGTGCTTGAGGTTTTGCTCCTCGTTGAGGCCGCTTCTTTTGACCAGGATCATTTGGATTACCGTTCTGACTACTCATGCGATAAAAAACCTTATGTTAAATGATAAATATAATCTTTGATTGAGATGCAAAATTACCGAAAAATTGATTTATTATTTGATGTCACCGGGATTTTTTGGGATTTGTGCATTTGATAGATTGAGACTTGGTTACAATTGAAATTATTTATGAAGCGCTTGGGTCAAAACCGAATTTCTATGAAATAAACTAACTAGGTTCGGCATTTAAGCTAATTGTCGATCACAATTAAATCACTTATTTAGTTTTATTGGGATAAAAATTAGACGTCTGAAACCTGGACCTGCTTTATAACTATTCTTTTCTCATCCCGCAAGGGCAATTTTTGCCCTTACCACCAATAGAGGGTAAAATAAAAGTGTTTGGGTCACATTTTAAGTGGCGCAATGAATCCTGTAACTTGGGACATTTGGTAATACTTACTTGAAGTCACTGAATAGTCGCCGTTAATTTCGGAGGTTTACCACCATGGCTCTAAAAGCTATCTCATGTTTTTTCAGTAGTGCAATATTAGTGGTCAGCATATTCGGTTCGGTTGCAAAGGCCGAGGCCTTGACCTTAGAGCAAAAGTATCAAAACGTGTTTGTATCTGCAGGCTATGCAACAGCTTTAGGCGCCGCGGTCGGGGCAGCCATGCTAAGTTTCAAGGATGAACCAACAGATCACCTGCGTTATATCGCCGTTGGAGCATCTGTAGGCTTCTTCGCAGGAACTATGTTTGGAACCTATATGGTCGTTGCACCTTCGTTTGCATTAGACAACCTTTCCGAAGACGATTCTAAATTGGTCAACTCAAAAATCGATCGCTTGCCAACATCAATTGACAGCAAATACCTAGAACGAACACTCGTCGTAAAACCAACTGTTTCAAGTAAGTATCAAACGATAAAGAGTTTAGAAGCTGGAATGATTTTGGCCAAATTTTGAGGCAATAGATTTCTACAGATATAACTCAAGCAAATCCTATGAAACCACATGCCCTACTAAGTCATATTCGTAGGAATCGGTAATTTCAACCATTTGGATTTGGCCTGCCTCCAGCGGTCCATCATTCAAATAAACCAGACCATCAACTTCTGGTGCCTGAATGGCCATGCGTCCCTGCCAAAGCAACTCACTTTCCTCGCTAGGTCCGGAAACTAGAACTGGAATTCTCTGACCAACAAAACGTTTGAGACGTTCTTTGGATACGCTCTTTTGAATCATCATAATCTGATCAAGGCGATTTTGTTTGACGTCTTCTGCAATCTGATCAGGCATCCGACCGGCCACTGTTCCTTCTTCTTGTGAGTAGGAAAAGCAACCTAAATGATCAAATTTCAATTCCTCAACCAAGTTTTTGAGGTCTTGAAACTCACTTTCGGACTCGCCAGGAAAGCCAACCATAACTGATGTTCTTATCGCTACTGAAGGAACTTTTTGGCGCAATTTATTGACGGTATCTCGAATCTGCTCGCGAGTCACATCACGATTCATTCGCTTAAGCACTGAATTGCTTCCATGTTGAACAGGAATATCCAAATATTTTACAATTTTTTCCTCTTTCGCAAAGAACTCTAAAAAGTCCTCTGAAATATTTTCTGGATAAACATATAACAATCGGATCCAATCGAGGCCTTCAATTTTTACAAGTGTCTTCAGCAATTCCAAAAGATTTGTTTCATTTGTGTCACGACCATAGGCCGCCAAATCTTGAGCGATCAAATTTATTTCTTTAACGCCCTCATCAACTAATTTCATAACCTCTTTAGTGACACTATGTACTGGTCGACTTCTCAACTTGCCTCGAATGGCCGGGATAATACAAAACGCACAATTGTGCTGGCAACCCTCTGCTACTTTTACATAAGCACTGTGTTTGGAGAGCGTGTTAACACGAGGCATATCTTCGTTGTAAAGGTAATGAGTGCGTTTCGCCATAACGGCACCGCGCTCAGGCGCATCAGTCAGTAACTCACCGATTCGATGAAACTCGTCCGTTCCGACAAAAAAATCAACTTCAGGAAGTCCCTTTGCAAGCTGACCTTTGTAACGTTGCGTCAAACATCCAGCGACGATTATTTTTAAATTTGGATTTTCCTTTTTGTGTTCTGCCATAGAAAGAATCGTATCGATACTTTCTTCTTTAGCAGACGCAATAAATCCGCAAGTGTTAACGATGACAGCGTCGGCTTTTACTGGATCATCTTCAGAGACCCAACCGCGATTAAGCAAAGTCCCAACCATCACCTCTGAATCAACTCGATTACGAGAGCAGCCAAGCGATATCAAATGAATTTTCTTAGGCGACGATGATGCCGAAGTTGAAGAGTCTAACATGGGAACCTCATGGAAACGGTATGGGAGGCTTTATTATCATAAAGATGAAATAGAACAATCATAAAATGAACCATCATTTCAAAAAAATCTTATAAACCAATTTTTGAAATCATTGGGGAAATTTACCATTGATCTGTGAGAAGTGAATCAGAGAGGCACCCAGATTTGCGGGATACACTGAGCTTGTGATACTCTAAAGTGGTAAAAAACCATTAAAATTATCATCTTACACAGGGGTCACCTTCCATGAAGAACATTTCTTTGATCGCTCTAACCTTTGGCATTTGGGCTACTTCAAGCTTCGCTGATGAGCGCTACTTTATCAATGTCGATGCCGAAATTGACGGAAAGACCGTAAAGATGGCCTGTGAGCGCCAAGGAATGAAAGCAGTCAAAGAATTTGGCGATAATTTTTATCCTTCGCCAGCCAATAAATACAGATCGTACCAACTGTCTTGCGCTCAAAATGGAGGTAAGTTTGGAGGTACATCGTTCAAAATCAATTCAAGCTTAGATCCAGTCAAAGAAACGATTACTCCCTATGATGGATCAACGGCGTGGGAATCTCTAGACAAGGCATTCACGGTTCGCGTCGCAGACGGATCGGGAAAAGAGATCCAAATTCACTCATTTTTAAATAGCACTGACAGAAAAATCAATCAGCACTACACAGGAGCACCAGAGCTTAAAATAACAGAATTTCAAGTCGTCGAAGAAGGCGGAAAAACCTTTCACATCGTCGCAGGTACTTTAAAAGCAGAATTTGAGCAAAAACCCATCAAGGGAAAGGATATCGGTTCAAAAGGTAAAGTTGAGTTAAGCTTTCGCAACAAATTTAAATTCGTTTCAGACATAATGCCTAAGAAATAATAGCGTTACTGATTCTATTCAACGAGAGGAAAAGGTCCGATGAAATCCTGGAAAGGTTGTCGAATTTTTGGTTTTGCTATTCCATTGATTGCGCTGTTAAGTGCAAAAGGTTTTTCAAGTGTTTCCTGTCAGGCGTTTTGCGGGACTTCTATGTATTTTTCTGATCAATACATAGCTTCGACAACTGAGATTCCGATTGCTGCGGGCCAAGGAAAAACCCAACAAGAGGCCTTTGATAATTTAAAGAAAGATTGTCAAAAGGCCAATGCAAAAGCTAAACCACTTCGCTTCTTAAATGCTCCTGCTGGTGTTCAAAATTCGCTTCGAGTTACATTGGTTCCTGCATTGCCGATCGATGTATGCGTCAATGACTAAGGGCCTTTTTTTCAAATCAACACGCCATTTGTAGGCAAGGCTCCCAACGACGCGTTTTCGAATAGGGGCATTGATTTTCTTCATCTAATCAATAAATTTATCTAATAATTACATTTGCTTAAGGCATGCCTGCAAAACCTTCTTTTTGCCTAATGTTTGCGTTCATTTCCTCCGATAGCTCTTTAGAGATCAAAAAGATACTCAGGAGCTGCCTAAGTCTATGAAACTTAAGTTTTTAAACCAAACTACAAACACTCTTCAATGGTCCCGCCCAGCCATTAATTTGTTAGCTATCTTCGTTACGATCCTTCAGGTTAGTGGATGCAGCCTGTTTACCGTCAAATCAAAAGCTCGACTACCGGGTACTACCGACTGTCCAGCTTCATCCACAAGCCTACAATGCCTAGCAAAGAAGAAAACGATTTCTTCCGAAAATTTTTCCGTAACATCTTTGGACCAAGTTGTTCGTTCTGCGGATACCATGACGATAGATTTAAAATTACCAGAAATGCTGAGTGGCGAAACTTACGAAACATTTTTATCGTTTGCAAGCGACGGGGAAACATTTGGAACTGAATCAAAAGTCACTGTGTCTGGAACAACTGTTTCTTGGACAGCTCCAACGAATACCTCAACTGCAAAAGGAAAAGTTAAAATTCGCCTCAAAACCTCCCTAGGTCGCGAAGCAAGTGCGATTTCAAAATCAATCAATGTCATCAATCAATACACCCGACTTGCAGGCCGCCCATCGTTAACGTTTTATTCAAATCCAGGCAAAGGTTCTAAATTCTTTGCAACGGCGATTCATGGAATGACCGACGATGGAACTTATCTCTACCTCGGCGATTGGCGTATGATATGGCGCGTCAAACTCACCACAAATGTTGCTGAAAGACTCGTTGGCGTACCTGGTAGTGGTGGATCCGTTGATGGCTCTCGATCGACCGCAAGATTGTCTCGGCCCTTTGATATGAAAATCCTTGGTGGAGTGTTGTATTTTATCGATGATGTGGATTGCGTTTTACGGAGTGTCATCATTAACGAATCAAGCGCAGATTTTGGAAAAGTGACGACTGTCGCAGGGACTTCTGGATCATGCACCCACACAGACGCTGTTGGGGCTTCGGCAGGTTTTAAAAATCCGTACTCGATGACAACTGACGGCACGGACTTATTTATTGTTGATGCAGGGTCCTATACGGTCCGTCGAGTCGAAGTCTCTAACTTCAATGTAACGACGATTGCAGGAATACCAAATACTGCAGACTCAGCAACTGCAACCGCTGATGCGACCACTGTCGGTAGCTTGGCGAAATTCGCGTTACCTCTTTCCCTTGTTTATGCCAATGGATATCTCTATGTCTATGACTCAACAACCGCTGTCATTCGAAAAATCAGTACAACTGACGGTTTCTATACGACGTCACCATTTTTTGGCGTCACAAATTTCCTGGGAAGCAATGATGGTGGTAGCACCGTAGGAAAATTGCCAACGGGAGGCAAAATCGCCACAGATGGAACAAAAATTTACTTTTCAACGACCTACAACGAATCAATTAGGGCTATAACGATCTCTACAGCAACTTCAACGACACTTGCAGGGCAGATCGGCAAAGCTGGTTATTCCAATGGCGCTGGTCTTTTTCAGGCTAGCTTTGGTTTAATTACGAGTATGCATGCTGTGGGAAACCGACTCTTTGTTGCTGACCGACACAACTCATCCATTCGCGAAGTGAACACCATCACCGGCGATGTTTCCACGCCACTAGGTTCTGCATCGAATGAATCATTCATTTCGAAAGGATCTCCCGTAAACGATGCTGCAACCTTACAATTGTCCCGCGGAATAACTAGCGCAGATGGAAACAAAATTTATGTTTCTGATCACCACAATATGGTCATTCGCATGATAGACGTAGCGGCCAACACCGTCACGACAATTGCTGGCTCTCCGGGAATTGCAGGATATACCAACGGATTTGGCGCTTCAGCAAAATTCTCTCGCCCATTTGGCATGGTCGTAGTTGGGAATTTTCTTTATGTTGCTGATGGAGACAACAACGTCATACGAAAGGTCGATTTAACGACATACCAGGTATCTACATTTGCGGGAGCTGCTGATGGAAGTTCAGGATCTACTGACAACGCTGATCCAACTGTCGTAAGATTTTATGCGCCTTACGGAATCACGACTGATGGCACTTACTTATATGTTGCAGATACATCTAACAACCGAATTCGAAAGGTCACAATTGCCACAGGTGAAACAACGACTTTAGCAGGGTCTGGCGCAAATGGGAGCGCTGACCTAATTGGCATTGCTGCCACATTTCGAAGTCCTCGCGCCATCACGATAACTCCCTCAGGAACAGATTTATATATAGGAGATACGACAAACCAACTTATTCGAAAAATCGTCATTGCAACTGGTCAAGTGACCACAGTAGCAGGACTCGCCACCGCAGCTGGAGATGCAATTTCAACAACTCCAGATGACGGAACATCTGCTCGGTTCAATCAGCCATATGCAGTCCTGGCAGACGCCGACTATGTCTATATTGCGGACACTAACAACAGCAAAATCAAGAAAATGAGTATTGCAACGACGAAGGTATCCCTACTTGCTGGTGGAAGTGCCTACAGCACACAGAGTTCGAGTCAATCAAAAGGCGACAATGCAAGTATACTAGCAGTAAACGGACTAGCATTTAGTTCTCCATCTGGAGGAGCGGAAAAAGAACTCTTTGCATCGTCACATGGAGTGCCATTTGTTTTTAGAGTTGGAGTCACAACGGGGCAAGTTAACATTGCCGCAGGAAACATTGTATCGCATCATTTAGATCACCGAGGTTCAACCGACGGACTTGCCAAATCCCAAACAAAAAGCTTTCAATCTGTTGCTATGGCAAATGGGTATCTTTATTCCATGGATCCATTTGCTTTCTGTTTGTATCGGATGAAACCAGATGGGTCAGATATTACAATTGTTGCTGGCAAACACGGAGATTCTGGTTCGGTTGATGGCGTAGGAACTTCAGCCCGTTTGGGCCAAAGCTTTGGAATGGTTTCTGATGGAACCTATCTATACTGGACAGAAAACGACAATGCAACGGTTCGACGATTCACAATTAGCGACAGTACGGTGACCACCATTGCGGGTACGGCTGCAGTGCGAGGAAACACCGATGCGACTGGATCAAGTGCTAGCTTTAAACGTCCAGGGCGGCTGAGTTTAGCCAACAAAAAACTCTACATCGCAGATGAAACATCCCATCTCATTCGTACTGTGTCGATTGACACTAGCGACTACGGCAAAGTCACAACACTCGCTGGGACTGCAGACACCTTGGGCTCCACAGACGGTGCAGCACTCACTGCAACCTTTTATAAACCAACATGTACCTATGCAACAACCACTGAAGTCTATGTGTGTGACTATACAAACAATCGCATCAGAAAAATTGATCTAGCAACAAACGTTGTATCGACCGTGATTGGTAACAGCAACCCCGGAAGATTTTTGGAAGGTACCGGAACATCAGCAGAAATCATTCAACCCGTAGCGATGACCACTGATGGAAAATACTATTACGTCATTACTGAAACCGGTCAGGTTGGAAGGATAAATCCAAGTGACAACTCACTTAAACTTTTCGCAGGTGATACTATGTACTCCGCAGATTCGGATCTGAGCTTATCGATCAAGGACTCCATCCCTCAATTTAAAGACATATTGTTTGATGCCACCTACGGCTTCTTTGTGACTACGGCTGCTGGATTTGGAATCATTAAGTAGAAATTGCCTGAATTTGATTATGCTTTTATATCATCCAGGCATCATATAAACGTTTGATATGTGTGAACACACTTTGATGTCTATTTGAATGCAATTTGTGATTGTCTATTTGCGAAATAGGCCGCAGCCCAGAAAGACTTGAAGTCACAAAACCTTCATCAAATCTAGCCAATTCATCTTTGTAAATAATTCTTTCTGTTACGGGAATCTTCGCCGCATTGAGCAATTCCATAATTCGCTGACGCGTCACACCGAGTAACAATCCCGAACCTACTGGCGGAGTTGCAATCTCAACTAAATCCCCTTCTCGACCGAGTAAAAAAATATTTGCAGTCGTCGTCTCGCAAAATTCCTGATCTGAATTACACCACAATACATCATCAAACCCAGATGATTTAGCCTTCATCTGACCAATTAACTGCTCCTGATAAAGACCAGTTTTGATGTGAGGACCCCGCCTCCAATGACTATCCATTACCGTTTTTAGTTTAATATCGCTTTGCGATAGTTTTGAAAGCGGTTCAATTTGAATCCACTTTCGGACATTTTGGATTGGATCATTTAGACGTCCTTCGCCAGCTGTTAGGTAAATCCTGCAAGCTGCTCTTCCTTGCGGGTATGCTGAAAGAATTCCATCCAATTCAAATGAAATGACATCTCGTCTAAATCCAGTTCCCAATCCATAGGACTGTGCCATGTCTTCAAGGCGAGATAAATGACGTTCTAGATCAATCACTTTATTATTCTGGACCAACGCAGTCGTCATGACGCGATGTCCATAGATAAATCCTCTATCAGAAAAAATACCGTCGATTTCGGCATTTTTACAGAAAACCCCATCGCATGTCCAAATGGACTTCATGGCTTCGTCTTCTTATGAAAAAGTTTGTAATTCTATGACAATTTAAAAATTATTTCTTTTCGTTCACAACTTTTGATTTTGTCTGCGATTCTTTTTCTTTTTCGATTTTTGCTTTTTCTACAGCTTCTTTGACAGTAGCTGCTTCGCCGGCACCCACACGTTCACGGACTTCATCCATGATATTGTGGCGGGTATTAAATTGGCTTGTATTTAATATAACTTGTTTGCCACGTCGATTTTTCAGATTAAAAATGAGCGGAGCTTTTAAGTTCGCAGTCATATTTTGAGGGTTCGAGGGAACGGTAACAATCACAGAGATTACCAAATCTTCTTCCGTTTGCACGTCAAGCTCAGTCAATTCATTGTCAGTCACTTCAGCAACATAATCCGGCTTAAATAATAACGGATCAATCAAAACAAATGCAATTGCTCCGTCTTCTAGTGACTGAAACCACTTGAATGGAGACTCTTTATCATGATCTAGCAACACATATTTTTTTAGTTCAGGAAATCCAATCAATCCAAGCGGAAGATGAATAACTTCATTTTCAGGGACATCAATTTCACCAAATCTTGTAGTCTTGACCTTAAACAAGGTATGACTCCTTCCCTCTAAAAGGCGATCCATTCATACGAAAGGACCGCAAATTTAACTCTAGTAGCATCACACAACCATCTTGATTGCATCTACTATTATCACTAATGCTATTCATGTCCCTATAAGCCTTAATAGTAGTCTAGCTTAAAGCTTCCCCTCAAATCAAGCCTTTAGCTAAAAAATCTTCTGTCGGGCCGAATCACCTATTCATCGTCGTCTCGATGCTGCCTCACAACTCTTCTAACCCCTGTGCTGCGTGGCTCTGATGGCTTTGACAGCATATCTTGGGCCATTGTCAAGGCACTCGCGTCAGATTGGGACGCTGCCTGGTTCTCCTCAAGGATCCTCTGATAGACCTCCTCTCGATGAACCATAGTTGACGCACTTGCCTTGATCCCCAATCGAACCTGCTTACCTTTGATCTGCATGACGACAATTTTTACATCGTCTCCAATTGCAATTCCTTCTCCGACTTTCCTGGTCAAAACTAACACCCCTATACCCTCCTTGGTATAGCCCTCCTTGGCTGGGCTGTATTGGAAACAAAAACAAAAACAAAAACAAAAACAAAAACAGAATCAGAAACATAACTAAGAAAACGAAACAGATAAATCCCGGCACTCAAACAACTCTAAAAATCGAAAACTACCATCCAAATCCAAAACTTCGAGAACCCATAGTCCTATTGCATAAAATTCAACAAAGATGGTTGAAGAACTTTATTTGATGCCAGCAATGTACTCTGCAATGTTGCCTCCGTTTTTTTAAAGTCGCTCGTCGCTTTGAAAACATCGACATCTTCAATTTGCGACAGAGTGCCTTTGGCAAAATCAATATCCTTTTCAGTTCGGTCTTGGGTTTTGTGGATGGCGTTAAACATTCCACCGATACTAGCCTGAAAACTAGTCGTCTTCTCTAAATGAAAGTCAATTTCTTCCAGTGCGCGCTGAATTCCAGCCTTATCGTTCTCCATCAAGCTTTCATAAAATGCTTCCATAGAATGAACTAAATTTCCATGTCCTTGCAAACGCTCCTCTGGAGTCGGCTCAAACAAATTTCTGGCATTTAAGTTAATCGGCCTAAATGATCCCGGAGCGACCTGAACAAACAAACTTCCGTCATCACCTACATAATTGCCATCGGCACTCAAGGGAGGCGTACCATTTCTAAATCCGGCAAACACGAATCGATTTGCAAATTGTGCATTACCTACCAAGACAACTTCATCAATCAACTCACGCACCTCACGTGCGGATGCCTGCCTACTGCTTGCATTATAGGTGTCATTTGACATTCCAACGGCCAGCTCTTTGGCTCGCATTAAATTCTCACTCAAATTGGTCAGAGCATCCTCTGATTTTTGCATGAATCCTTTTGACAATTCCATGTTCTTGACATGCTGATCCATTGTTGAAATCTGATCCCGATATCGAATAGAACGAGTAACCCCTACTGGGTTATCTGAAATGTCTCGAATTGTCTTTAAAGTTGAAATATCGTCCATTGCTTTCGCATTAGCATTCTTAGCTCGCTCAACGCGGCCTTCTACTTGATGATATCTTTGACTTTCTGACACTCTCATATGAATCAAATCCTCAATTCAAATTTACCTTTGACATCGAAAAAGACACTTTAAAATCTGCTAACGCTTCATCCCCAACACTGTTTCAATCATTTCATCGACCGTTGTAATGACCTTTGAAGATGCCGTAAAGTTCGACTGCCACTTCATAAGATTGATGGCCTCTTCATCCAAAGACACCCCCGAAATCGATTCACGTTGAGCTTGTAAGTCAGCGACCACGACATCATTTGCTTCTTTTAAATGCTGAACTCTATTAATCTCAATTCCCAAGCCACCAACCATTCCACCGTAAAAATCAATGAAACTAGTCTTACCATTCTCAAAGATCTTGGCGTCTTTGAGTTCCAAAATCTGATTGCCTACCACATTGTCGCCGATAGCAAGGGGACTACTTGCGATTGAAATTGCTTCTATGGATTCTGACAATTCATCAGAAATATCAAAGTCCCTAGCAGCAAACTCAAAATTCTCAACCGGTTTAAAGAAATTTCGACCCGTGGTTTCATTGTAATCTTTTATACCATAGCCAGTTTGATGGATCGCATTGAAACTTGTAGCCATCCTGTAAGCCATCTCATTATTCTTTGTCATCAAATCTGTTGCGATATTATCCCTAACATCGACAACACCTTTCAATGTCCCACCTTCCATTTTTCGAGTAATATTTCGCTTGTGAATTCCGTTTGGGTCAGCGGCAATAATATCCATAAAACCGTCATTGCTCTCGCTCGAGACAGCCTGCAATTCGGTTATCACACCTCGGTCTACTAACGTAATATCATCGGGACCACGAACACAAACATTTCCAAACTCGTCTTCATAGTAATTGACTTCAATTTTTTCCGTTAGCTCACGCATCATGAGGTCTCGTTGATCTCGCAAATCATTGGCAAATGCACCCGGAGTCACTTCGGTCTCTTGAATCTGCTGATTAAGCTTCGATATTGCCTGCAAGTGACTATTAACATCAGCTACGCCTTGTTTGACAACATCATCCAAATCGACGCGCCTTTGGCGCAAATCTCGGTCAACCCTTTGAAATGCAACTCCCAAATTTCGGCCCGCCTCTCTTGCTGCAGTGCGAATCGCGATATCGTCGGGGTTCGTCGCAAGATCTCCCAAAGCGTTGAAGAAATTTGTAACTTCGTCATTAATTCCTGCACTCAGTTCAGGACTGAAGATAGGTTCAAACCCCTTCAAAGAATTGAAGCGTCCAGTCGTCTCACCCTTCAATTGATGAGCTCGGTTAATCTGACGCTCAACAAACTGATTATGACTACGAGTAATGTCTTTTACATATGAGCCACTCCCCAGCACGACACCATGATAGAGCTGTGGGTCCCTTGCGCGCACATTAACTCTTTGACGACTGTAGCCTTCAGTATTGGCATTAGCGATGTTATGCGAGGTCGTATCTACGCCTTGGCGCGTGACATACAATGCTTGCTCGCCAATATTAAGGGTATGATACAAACCACCTGCCATAGAGTTTTATGCCTTCACAAAAATTGTTGACGTTCCTTCTGCAGGCCTATTTTGCTGACCTTGCGGGTTATACGTCGCTTGCGCTTGCTCACACATTTCAATGAGCGCCCGCGTACTCATTTGATAGTTATGAACCACCTGACTCAAAGCAAGTTTATTGATCTCTAGGAGTGGTTTTACATCGGTCAATAACGATTTGAATTGTTCAAGACTATCTTTCAGCAATTGCAATTGGCGATCAAAAATGGAGATTTCTAAATCGCTGCACACCTTTTGATTTTGCAAACAATTTTTAATACCCGCGAGCATTGAAATCGCGTTCGAGAGATCTCCCGGAAAGGTTGCCTGGCCTTCACATTCAGCTTCACACCAAATCTGATAAACCTGCTGACTACATTGAGCAAGGTCTTCATAATTTCTTTCAATCGAATCCCCGATCGTTTGTTTCTCGAGCATTATTTCTTCTAGTTTAGGCCCATATGTGTGAGCCTTTATCATCAGATGCTCTTCAGAGATTAGCGATGGAAGCGATCTATAGCCAGCAATCATCGTTGAAATTGATGAGGACATAGAGCTCATCAAATCGATTAGATATGAGAATCGAGATGTATTGAGCATGATAGAAACCTCCCTGGTAACTTTCTTAGTTTAGAAGACTAAGAAATCATGCGTTAAAAAATAGCATTCTACTATTTCTGATAAAACCAAATTAATTCGAACCTTCTTTTGTCAAATGCTCCATGACAGCTTCTCTCATCATGCCATCTGCTATTTTCTGACTATCTACTTTATAGGTGCCAGCATCGATTTGCGCTTTTATGGCGGCGACTTTATCTTCGCGCACCTCTGGAGATTTCATGGCAATCTCTTTTGCTAGCTTTTGTTCCGCAGCTCGCGTTTTCGCTTTATCACTAACATTCACGTCGACACTTTTTGCGCCTGAATTTGGACTCTGTGCACCAACGATCCCATTCGAAGGTCCCACAACTTGCTTGCTAGCTTTAGCCCCAGATGATTCACCTATCTTATTGGCAGGTATCTGATTGGCTGCTTGACCTGTTACATTTTTTACTGACATGTGTTGAGTCCTTTCACTTCAAGTCTTTCATTTGATCACTAAGAGATGGCTGAGCTAGTGAACCCTTCGACTCTATTGTGACTGGTTTTTTGGCTTCCTGCAATGTTGATGAAAAACCTTTAGCATAGGCAGTTTTTACCTGCTGAGCATTAAATCTCTGCGAAGGGCCCAATTTTACACCCATACTTTCCAAGAGTTGCCTTTCAACCATATCCGCAAGTCCCATCGCTTTTTGATTTGCCATGGATTTGGCATATTCGGCATCAAGCATGGAGGTGTAGATCTCTTCCGCGTTGCCCCCATCAATTAAACCACTCTTCTGTACACTTGATCGCATCCCCTTAAGCATTTGCTCAACGAACATACTCTCAAAGTCACTTGACAGCTTTTTGATCTTATCGAGATCTTTCGCAGATTTTCCCTGTTTTTCCAATTGCGCAACAGTATCGTTAGCCAAAGCTCCCGTTGCTGCACTCATGATTCCTTTAATGTCCATAAATACTCACCTGTCTTTCATCTTCACTTACAACTCTCTTACAGTGTAGATTCTGTCGAAAATGGGTAAGTTCCAGGAGCAAGGAGAAAAAAAAGCGGAGTGTATGATACATACTCGAGCATTTTTTTTCGACGAAGTGACGCCGAAATTACCCGTTTTCGACAGAATCTACATGAATTTTAGGTCGGCTTGCAGTGCCCCGGCCGCTTGTATAGCCTGCATCACTCCAACTAGATCTGCAGGCTTCATACCCATCGCATTCATTGATTCAATCAACTTGCTAACCGTAGATCCCCCCATATTGACCACAGTCTTGCCCCCTTTATCTTTGCCACCTCCGCCCTTTCCACTACCAACAGAGATAGACAAGTCTCCATGAGAAATTGTTACTGGAGCGACGATGACATCTCCACCCATGACGACAGTGCCCGTTCTTTCATTGATGACAACGACACTTTTTTGATCCGCAACGACTTTCACATTTTCAAGCTCAGAAATAAACTCAACCGTCTTGCCGTCGTAGTGTGGAGGAATGTCGATATCAATTCCGTGGACGTCAACAGATTTAGCATAGAAACCACGCATATGTTTATTGACAGCTGCAACAATGCGGTTGTTGGTCGTGAAGTCAGGATTTTTTAAACTTAAAGTAATGCGACCGTCCCCTTCAATATCAGGTGCAAACTCCCTCTCAATAACGACAGACCCTGGCGCCACGGCCACTGTTTGAACCTGAGTCCCAGCACCATTTGCTTGACCTATCACCACAGGCCCTGACGCGAAACCGTAAACGTTACCGTCTCCGCCTTTCAGCGGGGTGGATACCAAAACTCCACCTGATAAGCTTTTGGCGTCACCTAAAATAGCTACTCGAGAATCAATTCGATCGCCATTACGACTAAAGGCTGGCATTTCTGCAGTGACAAGCACAATCGCAGACGATCCACTTGCAATCTCTTGCTCAGTAACTTTTGAACCAAGCTTTGTCATGAGTCCAGAGGCAAGCCGATTCGTTGAGATGGATTTTGCGCTGTCACCAGACTTATTAAGACCAATGATAAGGCCAACGCCGATAATTTGATTCGTGCGCACACCTCGAATGTTCACTAAGTCCTTCAATCGAGTTTCCTGCGCTTTGGCAGCAACAGAAGCAAAAACCATAATCGCGGAGGCAACAAACACAACAAACCAATCAATAATTTTAGTCATCATTTGGCTGTTGCTCCCGCCGGCTTGCTTGCTGATTTAGCGACTGATTTTGAAGGTTCTGGCTTAGTGTTAGGCTTTCCTGATTTAGCTCCTGATGTTTTTGCATCTTTGGCTTTCGCTTCTTTTGGATCTTTTTTAGCACTATCTGTTTCGGCCTTCGCAAGCTCAGCATCATCGGTCTCCTTTTTTTCAGGCTCTGGAGTTAAATCCTTTATCGCTTCCTCTTGCTCTTTGACTTTTGATTCCAAAGAAGCAATTTTATCTTGGTCCTTAGCTTTTGTTTCAAGGAGATCTGAACGTTCTTTGGCCATTGTCGTTCTCTCTTGTCCAAGTGACTTGACTTGTGCAATGACGCGCTCACGAGCTTCCTTCAACTGCTTGTACTTTTCATCCAGTGCAACTGCTGACTTGCTTTTTGCTTCATCAAATCCGCTCATTCTCAAAGTGTACTCATCTTCCCAATTGGCAGAAATCCTCTCTGTTATCTCTCCATCACGACTTTCGGTCACTTTGACATCCTGCAAATCTGTCGTCTTAATATTTTCCCGATCTACTAATGCATTGTGAGGAATCACTGCATTTACTAAAAGATCGCTTGCTTGATCCTCTCTAAGACTACGTCTATGATAGGCGACAACCGCATCACCATTTTCTCGAATTTCAATGACTTTTGCCTTAAAGCTCTTTATGAGTTCTGGCTTATTGGGGCCGTCGGCCGGATCTAGTGACGGCAAAGACTTAAGCAATTCTTCTTCAACTTTTGCAGAATTTTTATCATCAGCTTTACCAGACTGACCGCCTTTTGATTTTGCAGAATCGGCACCACTGCCCTCCAATTTATTGGAGCTTGTTTTTACCTCAATCACGGACCCAACTTCTATTGGAAGCGTGGCGGGAAGCACAAAACTTCTTGGATCAGTCGTTGATGTCAGCGATCCAGTTTCTTTTGGTTTAAATTTTCTCTTAATATTCAGATCATTCTTTTTTACGTAGAACTCCTGCCTTGGACTATTGTCAGGAATTTCTCTGATTGCAATCTGAGTCGCCGGCTCTGTACTTGGACTCGTTGCAATTGGCCTTTCCGAGATAGGCTTTCGCCCTCCCGAACAAGATGCCATCATTATGAAAAAAGATACAACAATCAGACTTTTCATTCACAGTTCCCTTATTCAGAACCTTTACTTATCATTCGTCCTATATTGGACTTAAAACGTAATCGCTTCGACAGTATCTTGATCCACGACACGGGCTCGAATTCTTTTTTTATTAGAAGAATTCACGACATCAACAATCTGACCTTTTGCTCCTGCATCAATGGTCATAGCTTTCGCAGAAATTTCCACACCAGAATTTCGCATGATAACAGTGACAGGCTGATTTCGAGCAACTAACATGGGCGCATCCAAATACCGAACGTTAAAAGGTTCCCCACTGGGCACAACATTTCGCAATCGCTTGCCTAGTATTTGTTCTTCCGAGTCAGCAAAGTCAAATGCACCTCGGCGAACCGTGATCCATTGCATTGAAACGTCTTGCGGACGAACGACAATGCCCGACTGAATTGCTCTCGCGGCGACTGGCATTAAGCGTTCAACAGAAAAATAGACTTGAGCGTTCACAAATTGATAATCTTGGTCATCAGCGACATTCACAAACTTCAATTGCGTCAATCTGACACCGACAAGATTTTTAGAAATCCAATCGACATTTCGATCACCAAGACCATCCAAATCCGGAAATTCCAACTTTGTTTGACTGGGTCTGATTCCGCTACCCATAGGGATAGATACTTTCGTGACGAACACTTTTATGTCGTGAGCCAAATTGATTTTAGTGCGCAACCAGTTTTGCAAATCAAGACGCACGTCTTCTGATTTAACATCAACCTGTTGACCTGTGACTTTGACCTGGTTGGATCCTTCAATGGAAAGGTCCAGTTCAGGTTGTTCCTTCTGAACGATGCTGGCAACAAAGTCTCTATTTATTAGCAGATTCTTTCCAGGGCTTGGACTGGACTGAAGTTCAATTCCTGCCATTTCCCGACATTCATTCACTGGCCCAGAGCAGGAAGCCACGTCATTCAAATATATCCTAGAGGCTTGAACATTTGCCTCTGCATTTAAGGTTAATACAATATGAGTTTTTTCAGACGCAACTTCATTTGCAACAGCTGCGGTTACAACGACAGATGCAAGGGCCAACCCAATAAACTTAACTTTAAATATCACGCCACTAACCTCCTAAAAATCAACCTATCAACTAGCGAATCTGGTTGGTCGCCTGCAACATTTGATCTCCAGTCGTGACCACTTTTGAGTTAATCTCATAAGCTCTTTGACCAGTAATCATATTGACCATTTCTTCCACAATATTCACGTTTGATGCCTCTAACTGATTCTGAGCTATGCGACCAACTCCATTTTGATTTGCCGCACCAACGATTGGCTCTCCGCTTGCCCTACTTGATGCAAAGAGGTTACGCCCCAATGAAGCAAGACCTGCTGGATTGATAAATGTTGCCAATTGCATTTGCCCAACCTCTTGAGATTCTCCGTTCACTTTAACTGTGACAACGCCATCTAAGCCAACATGGAAGTCTGTTGCTCCTGACGGAATGATAATCTCAGGTACGACCGGAAATCCATCTGCTGTCACTAGGCGACCTTGGTTGTCCTTGTCGAAATGACCATCTCGTGTGTAACCGATCGATCCATCATCTTTCTGAATTCTAAAGAACCCGTCACCTTCAATAGCCAAATCTAGATTACGTTCTGTGACGATGGCGCTACCTTCTTTAAAGAGTTTATCGACTGACGCCAGCCTTGAACCAGCACCAATTTGAATCCCGCTTGGAACGACGACTCCTGTCGTAGCACTTTGACCTGGAGCTCTTACAGTTTGATAAAGTAAGTCGTGAAAGTTTGCGCGACTTCGTTTAAATGCTGTCGTATTCACGTTTGCTAAGTTGTTGGCGATGGTATCGATGTTTGTCTGTTGCGCTTCCATTCCAGTGGCAGCAGTCATCAGTGATCTCATCATACTAGTCTCTCCTTAATTGAGATGGATTGATTCCATTCGAAAATACAAACAGCAACTCATTTCATATCAGAAAACTCACACATCAAACCGTCTAAGCTCTTACAGATCCCAATTGATTGTTACTAATCTCCATGATGCGATCATAATTGCCGACTGCCTTTTGATAGGCCTCATATGACCTGTGCGCAATAATCATAGACGTCAAATTTTTAATCGCATTGACATTGCTGCCTTCTAAAAATCCCTGCATGACTGAAGGATCTTTCATTGCAACTCGTTCTTCATCTGCACCACTAAAGTGCCATAGATTCATTCCCGCTCGTTCAAGGGACGCAGGCTCAGCAAAGGTATAAAGTTGAAGCCGATCGACAAGTTTTGCATCTTGATAAATCTCACCACGATGATTAATTTCAAATTTTCCAGCTTGAACGGCAATTGTTCCTTTTTCGCCGAGGACAGCATGACCACCGGGCGACATGAGAATTCCATTGGGACCGACTCCAAGCTGCCCGCTTCTCGTATAGCGAACACCATCTTGCGTGTTCACGGCAAGCATGCCTTCACCTTGAATCATGATGTCGGTATCATTTCCAGTTTGAATGGCAGGACCTTGTCCTTCGTCTCGATGAACGCCTGCGATTCCGACATAAGCAATATCGTTTCCCCTAAGTGGCATAACATCATCTAAAGATATTTTATAATTTGCAGGAGGAAGAGGAGAAGAATAATTCTTTTCAGGCTCAGGTTCGAGCAATTTAAAGGTCACATTGTCACCTTTAAAGCCGACTGTATTCACGTTTGCAAGATTGTTCGCGATAATTTCAAGAACTTTTTCTTGAGCAAGTGCACCCGACATTGGGGAATAAATCGCTTTTAACATTCTTGACACTCCTTTCTGCAATTGCGTCAGACAATTGCCACCACAAGCGTCAATGCACGTGCCGTGCCATTCACAGTTTATTGACATGCGTCAAAGTTTTGCGTTTGAAGGAGTCGAGCCATAAGAAAATCATTTTTCGATTTTTTTGCAAATAGCCAAAATGCAAACAGATCGAATCTAAAACAAAAAAAGAGGCAATCATTGCCTCTTGGTGTCACATTTTTGGCTTTCTAATTGGGCAGGGAAGATCCAGATTCTAGGTAGCTTAAAATTTTACTAAGCAAGTTATTCTTTAAGATATTGAACAAAGAGACTTTGAGAACTCAACTTTTTGGTCGCCGTATCAAGCTTTACAAAAAACAATCGCATTCCCGGATTTGTAGGAGGATTCGTAGTTCCCTTACATTTTTCATTAGCTACTGGATCGCTGCAATCCAAGCATTGATCGAGTAAGAATCCAGCCAATTTACCATCTGCAGCGAGATAGCCTTCCAACGTTTTTGCCTGCGTTTCTGTTAGAGCTTTAACTATATCCACTGGCGTACATCCTACTTCCGCCAAAGGCAACGAAGTACATTTATTTGTGGCAGTGGAAGATCTATCAAAAAACTTCTTAGTGGCGACGCATTCTTTCAATTTAGCTTGAACGTCTCCAACAGGGGCACCACCGCCAATAAATTTAAGTCCCTTAGCGGGCCCAGTTATCTTCTTGGCGGTGTTAGTCTCATCATCAGCCTCTGCATCGTCATCTTTTGCTGCATCTGCGGCAACAGGTTTAGGGTCGTTTTTAAGTGATGCTGGTTCCGACGGAGCCTGACATGACATCAAGATCTTCAGAGGCATGATCGTCAATACTAGTGATTTGAAATTTAACTTCATATTGTGTTCCCCCACATATCACTGCCATCGGATCCTACTCGTCGAAACTTAAAAAATTATGAATCACCTCGAATTTCTCAATATTTTAAGAGAATTAGAATTACCTAAACGCCCTAATTTGCCTTCAGAATCTAAGGCCTAACCAATGGATATAACTGCAATAGTTATTAATTCTCAGGTTTTCCACAACAGAGCCGATAGCAAACTTGTCGATCATCTTCTGGGGGAGAACATCATATGACATGGAAACTACCAATCTTTTTCTTCGTAACTTTTCAGATCGTTTCCTGTTCTGAAAGTGCCTTTGAAAGTGGTGCTGCAGCGCAAAAGAAAAAGAAAGAGGAAAATGCAAAATCAAACAAACCTCAAGACCAATCGAATGATGGAACTTCGTCAGATATGAATACTGACTCTGGGTCTACAATTAGCCTTCAAGAAAAGCGAGAAAAGTGTTGGTTCGCAGTCAGTGGTGGGTGGCTGGGAGCGGACACCACAGATATACAACCAAAAGATGCATACTCCAATTGGGGTAGCGTGTTTCCAAAAACAAAGTCCGGAAAGCCGATTGGGCACGGTGAAGCATTTGATGAAGTCGGCGGTGTATTTTTAGAAGCTCGTGCAGAGCCATATACAGCACAAGCTACTCCATTGGTAGGAATGGCCAGAAGCTCTAAAAACCCAGAACCCGGTAAAGAAATTGAACAAGCCATCATTTGGACTTTTGATTCTATTGCTATTGCTCCTGGAATGCATGCCGTCGTCAAATCAGGTACTGGAAACATCTTATATCAAGGCGATGGTCCATTTATAGGAGTTTCAGGTGAGCATGGCAGGTTTAGCAGTGAATACTATCAAAGGTTAAAAGTCAGCAATTCACTTACGGACTGGATGTCCACATATGTAAAGAATGTTCAGCGCATTCAAATCATATCTTCTCTCCATGATGCACGTTCAGTTCAGGTTGTTGCTATCAAAGGCGGCATTTGCGAGTGACTCGTAATCATCATCAATGTTTGAAACAAACAAAGAAAATGAATTTAAGCAGAAAGCGAGTATAGACATGAACACAAACAAAAAATTAATTCTGTTAGGTTTAGCTCTTCAAGGTCTTTCCTCCTGTGATTCAGCACCCCTGAAACGAGGTAAAGATTCCAAGGGTGTCATTAGCAATAGCGAATCAAATTCAACAAATGAAGTGCAGCAAGACCCTGCAGCTGATTCTGAGAAAGACGCGATCCAACCAACCAGTTCCCCGACGACTAACATTCCTGTCTTGCCGCCAATAAACTCAGCGACCGTCGGATCGGCGCAAACCTTGAGTGCCACGAGACTTTTTAAAAATTTGGCGACGGCAACACTGAGAGATGAATTTCTGCCATTTAAGCCAAACTTTCCTCTTTGGACTGACGGAACAGAAAAACGCAGATTTATTTTTATTCCTGCAGGGACAAAAATCGACGTGTCTGATCCATACAATTGGATTTTCCCGAAGGGATCCATTCTTATCAAAGAGTTCTCATTCGGCGGTAAGAGAGTCGAAACTCGCATCGCTGTAAAGGATTCGGACACAATCGGTTTTACTGCATGGAAATTCATGGCCTATCAGTGGAGCGAATCTCAAACTGATGGAATCGCCGTACCTCTTGGAGCAAGTATTAGCATTGGCTCGAACCCTAACGCGCAAACCTATAAAATCCCAGGTGCTCAACAGTGCTCGGACTGTCACCAAGGTACAAAAGATGCTGTGATAGGTTTTTCCGGCGTTCAGTTAAACAAAAATAAATCGATTACATCAACTTTGTTTGATCTGGATTATATGGAAGACAATCATTTAACCACTGGTTCTGTTAAGAATACAAATTTTGATTTTGCAGTTCGCCCTGGACAACAGGGTGTTGAAGACAAGTTTGCACTTGGATACATCCATGGAAACTGCGCTCATTGTCACAACCCTAATTTCCCGGGAAGACCATCATTTGCAAATGTAGGTCACGCGACTTCCATAGATCAAGAACCATTTCTCCTGTCAGGTAAAATTGATAGAATCAATCCTGCGATGAGTCGGTTTTTGATTAGGATGAAAACGTCGGTATCGAGTGGATCAGCAATGCCTCCATTGGGTATCACTAAAAGTGATGACGTTTCAATCTCACGACTGGAATCTTGGGCTGAAAGTTTGAGACTAGAACAACAACTGGAAGAAAAATATTCACTAGTTATCACAAATTTCGGAAGCGGAACCATCAAATCAAATCCCGTTGGTCTTAATTGTGGATCTCAATGTAACTTCGAATTCTCAAAAAACGCCATCGTCAATCTGAATGCTTCTCCTGCAGGCAATTGGAGCTTTAGCGGTTGGTCGGGAGCTTGCGCAGGTAACGGTCCTACATGTTCCGTTACCATGGATTCATTTAAATCTGTGACAGCCAATTTCATACAATCAGCATTCACCTTGACGATTTCAAAGTCAGGAACTGGAACAGGTGTAGTCACATCAAGTCCTGTGGGAATAAACTGCGGTTCAACGTGCGCAAAAGTGTTCCCAAAATTAACTGTTGTCACTCTTACAGCAACTCCGTCGTCGGGATCCGTGTTTTCAAATTGGTCAGGAGCATGCACAGGTAAAACATCTTCTTGTACTGTGACGTTAGACGCGGCAAAGGGAGTTCGAGCGTGGTTTAACCTACCGACCCCTTAATCCTCAAAAGCAAATCAGCCCATTGGCGATACATCCAATGGGCTGATTTCAATATCAAAAAATTTAGTCTATTGTAGCAACTTCAATGCAATCTGTGGCAACTGATTTGCTTGAGCCAAAACAGATGCACCGGCTTGTTGCAAAATCGATGATTGAGTCAATTCAGCAGATTCCGCGGCAAAGTCCGCATCCTTGATTCGACTGCGCGCAGCGGATAGACTTTCCACCTGAATGGCAATATTTCTGTCTGTTGCTTCAAGTCTGTTTTGTAAAGCGCCCAGAGTACCTCGGTAGGATGCTACCGATTCCATGGCTTTTGCAATTTGCATAATCGACTGCTGAGCGGCTTGCTTAGAATCAACTCTTGTTCCTTCTTCATTCTGGCTGTTTCCGAGACCTAATGAATTTTCGCCATCAGTCATTGCGTTGAAGGTATCCATATTCATTCGGATGATGTTGACAGGGTTTACAGCTTCCAAAGAATCCGCTGCAGCCATGTAATCTTTACCAACTTGTATCTCGAGCGGCGAAAAGTTGTGATCTTTTCGCATTTCTTCTGGCAATTCTGTATTACCGGCCAGAAGCCTTGTACCGTTGAATTCTGTCGACAATGCAATCCTGTCGACTTCATCTTTCAGTTGCATAAACTCTTCGTTTAAGTAGCGCCTCTCGCGAACACCGATCGTATCAGATGCAGCTTGGACTGAAAGCTCTCTCAAACGAACCAATATATTGTTAATTTCGTCCAAACCACCTTCAGCAGTCTGTACTAACGAAACAGCATCGTTTGCATTTCGTCGAGACTGGTTCAACGACCGAACGTCAGCTCTTAAAACTTCCGCAATCGCAAAACCCGCCGCATCATCCGCTCCATGGTTAATACGATAACCAGACGCTAATTTCTCCGTCTGTTTACTGACTCGACCACCCGATAAACCAAAGTGACGTTGAGCTGTGAGAGATTGCACGTTCGTACGAATTCTTAGTCCCATGTTCTACCCCTATGTGCCGTAATAAATGAAGGACGTTAACCGAAACAGCTGCCCAGAGTGAAATCTTTACACAACATCGTTGCAAACAATTCCAATAAGACAAATTAACAATCAATCAAACTATTTTTGGATCTTATAAGTTAAGAATATCAAATTTCCTTTAATGACGGAAGAGATCAGCTCTAGATTTACTTCGCGCTCCAAAGGTGCATTGACAAATTTAGGTGAGTTAACTGCCCCAATTATTAGAGGACAAAGTGTGATTTTTGCAAAATCCACAAGTCCATGAGAATAAAACATTCGATTAATTTCGCCTCCACCAAAGAGCAAAACCCGATTCAAATTGTGAGATTTTAGATACTGAACGGCAATTTGCGCAATCTGAGTGGATTCACCAACTAAATTCTCTACACCCTTTGCAGCACAAAGGTCTGCTTGCAGTGGAGAGGGAGAAACCAATACTCGCCGAATCTCCGACTGATTCCAGAAAGGAAGTTCAGGCGCCAAACCTCGCGTTGATAGGACCATCCACAAAGGATAGCAACCGACATCATTCTTTACAGTCCAACTTTGGCCAGCTGCACGTAAAGAATTTGCGCCTGTGATAACAGCATCCGCGCGCGAAAGTTGTTCGCGGACCCATTCTTTATCGTCCTGATTTGAAAAATTATAGGAGTGCCGTTCTTCGTCACTTTCAATTGCCTTTTTACCGATATTTCCGTCAAGGCTAACTGCCATAACATTTGTAATCGTAAAAGACATGAGTAGACCTTAGTTTGGCAATAAAAGTCGATTAACTTCCTCGAACACATCTGACTCGTTGCGCGCTGACGCGGCACTGATCTCAGAAACCACCATTCCAAGTGCTTTCTCAAGCATATTCTTTTCACCAAAGGACAATGTCTTATCGCCTCTGAGACTCGTGAGATCTCTTAATACCTCTGCGACGTCATTGAGCGATCCAGTTCTCAATTTGTCACTAAACTCACGGAACCGGCGGTTCCAAGCTCTCTGAGAAACATGCCTTGGGGTTCTCAATATAGAATAGACCCCTTCTAGTGCTCCTTGATCAGATAAACGTCTCAGACCCATGCGAATGGTAGCACTTGTGGGCACCATGACAGTCGCACCGCTAGCCATAATCTCAACTAAATAGAAATCTTGGCGTTCTCCACCAATCATCTTACTTTCGATACCTTTAATGATTCCGACACCATGAGCAGGGTAAACAGCCTTATCTCCAATGCTGAAATTCATCAGATACCTCCAGTGAGTCTAGATGGAGCCTATCCTATGCATATGCTAGGACAAACGATGGGTCGAACTTGCCCGCATATTACTCATATTATTATGAAAAGTCAATGGTTTTATTGTTTTATTAATCATTTTTATTTCCTATGTCCCCGCAATGAGTGGTTAATTTAAAAGGTACCTGAGACATTCAGTGTTGCATTTTAATGAAATCTCTAATAAAACCCCTGGATCCTTAATTATTAAGGAAACCTATGTGGGCTGCAGAGTTGGCGGTTCCTTAGGGTAAAATTTGGTCAACTCGCTGTCTAGGAGACAATGATGTCATTATCGACCCAAGCAAAACAAGAAATCCTCACTAAGTTCGGCACTTCTGCAAAAGATTCAGGCTCTTCAAAAGTCCAAGTTGCACTTTTGACAGCCCGAGTCAATCAGTTAACTGATCATTTTAAAGTCAATCCAAAGGATCACCATGGTCGTCGCGGACTTCTAAAAATGGTTGGCCAACGCCGCCGCTTGCTTAAGTATCTTGAAAGAACTGACAAGGCTGGCTACCTTCAACTCGTTGAGCAATTGGGCTTAAGAAAGTAACCAAACGCCTCACATAAAAAATCCGAAAGGCTCGACTCTCGTCGAGTCTTTTTTTATGTCTCAGACCGTCAAATTTTCATCCACATGGGCCTCTGCATGCATCAGATAAGCCCATTTTCCAACCTTTAGCGACTCGAATACCAATTATCTTTTGCACGTTGAATCTATATACGGTAAACATAATCAATACAAATAATTGAAAAAATTGAAAGGAATCTCATGTCATTAGTTCGAGAAGTCGCAGTTGGAAACAAAACCATTACGTTCGAATTCAATAAGTACGCCAAACAAGCTGCGGGGTCCGTTATGGTGTCCTGTGGTGACACCCAAGTATTAGTCGCTGTTTGTGCTTCTGATGAAGCTAAACCAGATCAAGATTTTTTCCCCCTAAGCGTCGACTACTTTGAAAGGTTTTATGCTGCCGGCCGGATCCCCGGAGGATTTTTTAAACGAGAAACAAAGCCAAGCGACCATGAAGTTCTCATGAGCCGAGTTATTGATCGTCCCTTGCGCCCTCTCTTTCCAGAGCATTTTGTAAACGACGTTCAAGTTACCTGTACAGTCATGTCTTATGATCCTGAGCACAACCCAGCTCCTTTGGCACTTATGGGAGCTAGTGCTTGCCTTATGATTTCCGATATTCCTTTTGATGGTCCAGTAGCTGCACTTCGAATTGGCATGAAAGATGGCCAATATATTTTAGATCCAAAAACTGGATTTGAAGGCGATCTAGATTTGAATATTGCGGCAAAGCCTGGCGCTGTTTTGATGGTGGAAGCAGGTGCGAACTTTCTAACTGAAGAGCAAATGTTAGATGCCATCAATTATGCTCATAAACTGATGGAACCTGTTTTCGAAATGCAAATCGCTTTGCAAAAATCCATTGGCAAAGCAAAGCGCTCTGTTGCAGAACCAGCATGGGATGCAACCGTCAAAAAGAAAGTTTATGAAATGGCCACACCATTAGTTCAAAAAGCATTTAGCATTCATGCTAAAGCCGAACGAAAAAATGCTATTTCTCTTCTCTCAAAAGATGTCATTACTGCGGCCAATCCGACTGGCGATTCGACAACAACTAAGCATATCAAGAAGATGCTTGAAGACGTTCAGTTCCGAGTTATGAGAGGAACCATTATTGAGGAGCGCAAACGTATCGATGGGCGAGGTCTTACTGATATTCGACCTATTTCATGTGAAGTTGGCATCTTAAAACGCCCACACGGCTCCGCTCTTTTCACACGTGGCGAAACTCAAGCGTTAGCATCTGTCACCTTAGGAGCAGGCGATGATGAACAGCGCCTCGACAATTTGGCAACTCCCCATACAACAAAAAACTTTATGCTTCACTATAACTTCCCTGGATACTCTGTGGGAGAAGTTAAACCGAACCGAGGCCCTGGACGAAGAGAAGTTGGACATGGAGCTCTAGCAGAAAGAGCTATTGCACAAGTGATCCCAGATCGATCTGTGTTTGGATACACCATTCGTCTCGTGTCCGAAGTATTGGAGAGTAACGGATCGTCGTCTATGGCGAGTGTTTGCTCAGGCGTCATGGCCCTTCTTAAAGCGGGTGTTCCGATCAAAGAACCAGTCGCAGGAATCGCGATGGGCTTGATCAAAGAAGGCGATAAGTTTGCTATTCTTTCAGACATCTTAGGTGACGAAGATCATCTAGGTGATATGGACTTTAAAGTTTGCGGTGGACAAAACGGCATCACAGCATTGCAAATGGACATCAAAATTGGCGGCCTAACAAGAGACATACTTTCACAGGCTCTTTCGCAAGCGCGCGAAGGTCGTCGCCATATTTTAGGCAAAATGACTTCGGCCATCACGACGCCTGGAGAGCTTAGTGATTACGCTCCTCGAATTTTCCAAGTTAAGATCAAACCTGATCGCGTTCGTGATTTGATTGGTCCCGGTGGTAAGAACATTAAGAAGATTGTTGCTGATACCGGCGTAAAACTTGATGTCAATGACGACGGCATGATTAGCATCGTCGCAATGGATGTTCCAAGTGCAGAAGCTGCCAAGAAGATGATTCGCGCTGTTACCAGTGATCCAGAAATCGGCGCCATCTATTTAGGTGTTGTGAAGAAAATCATGGATTTTGGCGCCTTCGTTGAAATCAAACCTGGAACAGAAGGACTCTGTCATATTTCTCAGCTCGACAATGCGCGCGTTGAACGTACAGAAGACGTCTGCAAAGAGGGCGAAGAAATGCTTGTAAAGGTTTTGGAAATCGATCGCCAAGGTAAAATCAAATTATCTCGTAAAGAAGCTTTAGGAAAAAAACCAACTGCATGATTAGTTTAAAAACCAATGACCCAAGTTTAATGCCTCAGTATGCGACAAAGCATAGTGCTGGCGCAGATATTAAGTCATCCGTCGATCTTATCATTCCTGCCGGTACGCGTGCGCGCGTACCGACAGGCGTTTGGATTGACACTGTACAATGGGACAAAGTTCCAAGTGGATTTATTCCCGAGATTCAAGTTCGAGCTCGTTCTGGTCTAGCCTTCAAGCAGGGAATCATGCTCACAAATGGCGTGGGGACAGTTGATGCAGACTATCCTGAAGAAATAGGAGTCCTGCTTTATAACTCGGGAACGTCTGATTTTGTCATCCAAAAGGGCGACCGCATTGCGCAAGTCACAATCAATTTAGTAGCAAGATTTGACAATGCAGTTTCCAGTTCCGACTCAGACCGCAAAAGTGGGTTTGGTTCGACCGGGAAATAGAATTCACGCCTCAGAGTTTCAAAGTATCTTTCAGATTCGCAAAAATTATTCATAAGGAGCATCGCATGTCCAAGTCAAAAGCGTACGCAGCAATGACAGCAAAAGCACCTTTGGTTCCCTTTACGTTTGAACGTCGAGAGCCAAAAGACTTCGATGTTTCCATTGACATAAAGTTTTGTGGAATCTGCCATTCCGACATCCACTCTGCTCGTGGCGAATGGGGCGATGCCATTTTCCCAATGGTTCCTGGCCATGAAATAGCAGGCATCGTCAAAAGCATTGGCAAAAAGATCACAAAATTTAAAGTTGGAGACCATGTTGGTGTCGGTTGTTTTGTGGACTCTTGTCGGACTTGTAATCCTTGTAAATCGGCAGAAGAGCAATACTGCGAACAATTCCCAACCTTCACGTACAATTCACTCGAAAGAGAAACAAAAGCTCCCACATTCGGAGGTTATTCCGATCACATCGTTGTCAATCAGGATTACGTCCTAAGGATTCCAAGCCATCTGCCACTCGACGCTGCTGCTCCCCTTTTGTGTGCGGGAATTACGTTGTATTCTCCACTGAGACACTGGAAGGTGGAAAAAGGAACAAAAGTTGCGATCATTGGACTTGGTGGCTTGGGGCATATGGGCGTTAAACTCGCTGCGGCAATGGGAGCAGAAGTCACTGTTCTCAGTCAGTCAAACAAAAAAGAACAAGATGCAAAACGTCTCGGAGCCCATCACTTTTTCGCTACAAACGACAAATCAGTTTTTGCAAAACTCGCTAATACCTTTGACTTGATCATTAACACCGTATCAGTTGACATCAACTGGGGTGATTATCTCGGGCTATTGCGTTTAGATGGAAATATGGTGATCGTAGGCGTACCCGAAAAACCAGTGATGATGACAGCGGGTCCGCTCATCTTTAGGCGTCGCAACTTAGCAGGTTCGCTTATAGGTGGCATCAAAGAAACTCAAGAGATGCTGGATTTTTGCGGTAAGAATAATATCGTTTGCGATATCGAAAAAATCCCTATGGAGAAAGTCAACGAAGCATATGAACGAGTCGTTAAGAGCGACGTTCGATACCGCTTCGTATTGGACATAAGCACTCTATAAAGGAACTGGACCAAATGGGACACTTTAAGTCCCAGAGTTTTGTTACTTCATTTGGCTGTTACAAATTCGTAAAGCAATGGTTGCCTTGTCCTTAACGAATGGGACCTGCTCAATTCTACTTAAGGATTCCAATCGCTCTATCATAGAA